>NZ_JBNTJU010000007.1:0-154506 GCF_051195015.1 Halococcus sp. AFM35 | reverse complement strand
CGGGAGTACGGCGCGGTCTACGCGGTCGCGCCGCTTTCGTACTATCTGGGGGCGACCGTCGAACCGGGTGAGCGACCGCTGCTGCGAACAGCCGCTTTCGAGTACGGACTGACGGGGGCCGATGGGTTCGAGGAGACGGTCGCCCGCACGCTCAAGCAGGTGTTCTTTCTCGACTGTCTCACTCGGACTGAAGGCTGGACGCCAGTCGAGCTGCACGAGCGGCGGGTGTTGGAGGGTGAGCTGGGATTGGATTTCGCGGCGCTGTACGAGCGGCCGTTGGCCGAGCAACTGGAAGCGTACCTGTCGATACCGTACGCGACGATAGCCGAGCAGGTCCCGACGTGGAAGCTCACGGCCCACGTCGCGGCCACGCCGGCGAGCGTCGAGAGCCTGCCGTTCGTCGTCGCCGACCTCGCCGTTGTTCGGTCTTCGCACACCCGTGAGGTCTCGGTGTCGAACGTTCGGGCGACCGCGCTCGACACGTTCTTGCGCGGCGATGACAGACGGAGTGCGGGTGTGCAGTCGGGAAGCGGGGGTGCGTACGTCCATCCACCCCGAGCCGATTCGCTGGAGCAGACGTGGATCGGGGCGGGAACGCCGTTGGGTGCGAGCAAGGCGTCGCTTTCGGCCTACCACAATCGCTTGGAGCGGACGCCGGCGGAGGGCGACATCGAGATTACGGTGGTCTGTAACGACAGGGCGATGGACGACGAGCGTGCCGTCGAGGAGATGTATGGCGAGCGGGCGGACCTGCCCTTTGACATCACTGTCGAGCGTGACCTCACCACGACGGCACTCGAAGGAGCGTTCTCGACGCGGACGGACTTCCTGCATTACATCGGCCACGTCGACAGTGCGGGATTCGCCTGCGCGGACGGTCGCCTCGATGCTCGGGAACTCGATGCGGTTGGCGTGGATGCGTTCCTGCTCAACGCCTGCCAGTCCTATCGGCAGGGGATGGCGCTGATCGAGGCCGGGGCCATCGGCGGTATCGTGACCCTCTCCGATATCTTGAACCGCGACGCCGTTCGGATGGGCCGGGCACTCGCGGGACTGCTCGACGCCGGGTTCCCGCTGCGCGCCGCCCTCGACACCGCTCGCGGCGAGAGCATCGTCGGTGGACAGTATCTCGTCGTGGGCGACGGCGGGTTTGCCATCGTCCACGCCGCGAGCGGCACGCCGACCCTCTACGAAATCGAGCGCACCGAGGAGGGGTTTCGGGTCGAGGAGTTCACGTACCCGACGCGCGAACACGGTCTCGGCAGTCTCCTCATCCCTTCGGCCGCGGGCGAAAGCGACTGTTATCTCGCTGCGGGTCACGTCCGGACGTTCACGCTCGCCGCCCACGAGCTATGGGCGTTTCTCGCACTCGAAGCGATGCCGGTGAAAATCGATGGACGGCTGTACTGGAGCGACCGGCTCGATGCCGATGCGTTTCAGGGACCGGGGTAAGTACAGGCACTGTCGGCGGTCACGGCCTCGGTCACGCCGAGACACGTCACCTCGAACTGGATACTCCTCGGTAGCGGTTTCGACTCGGCCGGCTTCTGTTGACTGTCGACCATGATGATTCGAGGGGCACCCGCAGCCGAGGTGAATGTATTGTAATCGTTCAAATACTAAATCGATGGCCAAAACATGCTCCGAGCGGGCGCTCCGTTGTGCAGCCTACCGGCGGCGCTCGCCCACTACCTCGCGGTTCGTCCCTCAGCCCATCCACGTTGCGCAAGCCGACCGTCCCGGACGATGAATCGATACGTTGCCCAATTCTTTCGATTTTATGCGTTTCAGGCGCTCTTGGCCAGTAAAATTAAATAGATGGGGTACCTCGGTTTAGCTACGATGGCTTTTTCGAACCGAATCGAAACGGACGTTGCCGAAATCTACCGCGCCGTGTTCGCGGACGCTGCCGACGAAGCGTTCGTCGTCGTTCCCTCGGCGGCGTCGGTCGAGCGGTTGGTCTCGGTGCTCGACGCCCTCGACAGCCCGCCGACGGTTCGGCTGCTCGCGTTCGACGACACGCTCAAGACCGTCCTCGACGACTTCCTCGTCGCCAGCACGGCCGCCGACCACGTCGCCGACGGCACGCTCTCGCTGCGGACGACCGAGGACGCCGGTACCGGTCCGTTGGTCATCACCGAGAGCGCGGTCGTCTCGCTCGTTACGGCCGGCCAGCGGGTGGCTGCGCTCGGAACGGACGACGAGGCGTTCGTGGCGAGCGCCACCGAACAGTACGACGGGCGCTGGGAAGAAAGCTCGGAATATAGCCTCAGAACGCCGCCGATCTCGCGGGTGCGCGAGACGATGGTCGAGGCATTCGACCCCGGCATGCGCGACGATTTCGACGCCGTGCTCGCCTCGCTCGAAACCGCTCGTGGCGACGGCGACGGTCTCGACGAGGTGACCATCAGCCTGCTCGTCGCGGCGAAAAACGAGGAACTGCTCTACGACATCTCGAAGTGGGGCGAGGACACCGGCGTCGCCAGCAAGGCCACCTTCTCGCGGACGAAAACCCGTCTGGAGGAGATGGGACTACTCGACACGACGAAGGTCCCCATCGACGTCGGTCGACCACGGCTCAGGCTCTTGCTCGGTGACGAACGCCTCCGGGAGGCCGACGCCAGCGAACTGGCCGCCGTCGCCAGCGGTCTCCTCTCGACGGACGCTTCCTGAGCCTCAGTTACTCCGCGAACGCTGCTTCGAGGTCGGCAGCGAGCACCGCGATGGCGTCGCGACTGCGGTCGATGGTGTCGACCAGATTCAGGAATCCGTGTATCATCCCCTCGAAGTGCTCGTGAGTGACTGCAACGCCGGCCGCGTCGAGGCGGTCGGCGTAGGCGAACCCCTCGTCGCGTAGCGGGTCGAACCCCGCGGTGATGACGGTCGCCGGCGGGAGAGTGGAGAGGTCGCGGGCCAAAAGCGGCGCGGCGTATTCGTTGCGCGCGTCGGTCGGGTGTTGGAGATAGCGTTCGTAGTACCATTCGGCGCTCTCCAGTTCGAGGAGATAGCCCTCGGCGTTCTCCTCGTAGGAATCGAACTGTTTCACTGTCGGTGAGTTGACCGACGGGTAGACGAGCGACTGGTGGCGGAGTTCGGGACCGTCGCGGTCGCGTGCGGCGAGCGTGACGGCGGCGGCGAGATTGCCGCCCGCACTGTCGCCACCGACGGCGATGCGCTCGGGGTCGCCACCCAGCTCGTCGGCGTACGCGGCAGCCCACTCGACGGCCGCATAGCAGTCCTCGACGGCCGCCGGGAAGGGGTGTTCGGGTGCGAGGCGGTAGTCGACCGAGACGACGAGACACTCGGCGGCGTTGGCGAGCGCGCGGCAGACCGGGTCGTGGGTGTCGAGACTGCCGACGACCCACCCACCGCCATGAAAGGTGACGAATACGCCGTACGGCTCGGTGCCCGTCTCGGGGGCGTACACACGAACGGGAAGCGGTCTGTCGGGACCCTCGATGGCGAAGTTCTCGATGTCGCCGACGGGTTCGGGGTCGGGCGTCGTGAACAGCCTGTCGAGGCGGTCGCGGGCGGTCGCGACCGACATGCCGTGGGTCGGTGGCGTGCGCTGTCGCTCGATGGTCTCAAGCAACTGCTGAACCTGCGGGTCCGGTTGGTCCATTCACCGAAGCGACGATGACCGACGACGTAACTCTGTCCATCGAATAACTCAGAAGTATGTAGAAAGGCTTTCGTATGCCCGTTGGGTATGGATAGCGATGAGTTCCGTGAGCGCGCTGGCCCAGCGACTCGCCGTGGTCGCCGGTTTCGAGAATCCCCAGGTGAGTCTGGAGCAGTACCGAACGCCGCCGGAGCTGGCGGCCAGACTGGTCCACGATGCCGACCTACAGGGCGACATCGACGGACGCTTCGTCATCGATTTGGGTACCGGAACCGGGATGCTCGCGCTTGCGGCCGCGCTCCGGGGTCCCACGGGCGTGGTGGGTATCGATATCGACCCCGATCCGCTCTCGACGGCCCGCGACAACGAGGGGCGGGTCGGCACAGTCGCCGACATCTCGTGGCTGCGCGCCGACGCGACCGATGCGCCGCTCGACACGGGTGAGAGGACGACCGTCGTGATGAACCCGCCCTTCGGCGCACAGGATAGAAATGAACACGCCGACCGCGCGTTTCTCGCCACGGCCGCCCGCCTCGGCGACGTCTCGTACTCGGTCCACAACGCCGGTAGTCGGGCGTTCGTCGAATCGTTCGCGGCCGACAACGAAGGAACGGTTACCCGGAAGTTTCGTGCCGAACTCGACCTCCCACCACAGTTCGAATTTCATGCTGAGGATTCCCACACCGTGGAGACCGAAATCTTCCGTATCGAGTGGGACTAGAGCCACGTCACGATTTGGCTGTAGAGACTTCTGGCCGTCAAAAACGTGAACACGAACATCAGCACGGTCACGACGGCGAAGACGGCGTTCAGCCACCGCGGATGGTCGAAGAACTTCCGGTTGGCGAAGAAGAGCGCGAGCGCGAATATCGGCAGCCCGATGAGACCGTTCACGGCGGGCATCACGATGCCGAGCCGAACCGGCGTGATGTCGGTGAACTCCAACAGGAGGACCGCGAAGCCGACCGCCATGACGATGAGCACCTCGACGGTGCGCCGGAAGGCCCGGTCGCCGAAGACGGTCGTCCGATTCCACGCCTGCGGAATGAGGAAGCCGGCCCCGAACAGCGTCCCAGTCGCGGAGGAGAACGTCGCCAGCAACACCGCGAGGATGAACACCGGCAGCGCCCAGTTGCCGAAGATGGCCTGCAATGGTTGGCCGGGACTGGTGAGCGTCGGCGTGCCCGGCTCCATCGTCAGCGCCGAGACGATGATGACGGCCGCGCTGAGCAGCACGATGAAGAAGATGCCGACGAAGTTGTCCTTCCGATAGGGAGCCATCTCGGTCCAGTTCTTCGAGGGCTGAATGCTCGACTGGATGATGAAGTTCGGGTAGTACACTGTGGTCCCGAACAGCGCGATGAGGCTGGTCAGGAAGCCGATTTTGGTCCGTAGCACCGGGACGAAGCCCGCTGCGACCCGCTGGAGCGGGAGGTCGAGTCCGAGCGTGAGGACGATGTAGATGGCGAAGACAGTCAGAATGATCGCCGCGATGGCGGCCTCGACGCGGTCGTAGACGCGGAGTTCGACCAGCGCGATGCCGATGCCGCCAGCGAGGATGGCCCCGATATAGACGTTGTTGAGCGGCGTCAGATAGGCCAACGCAGCGCCGGCGACCGCGTAGTTCGAAATCGCCCAGAACTGCATGATGAACGCGATGAACAGCGCCATCACCTTGGTCGGTCCCGAACCGATTGCGTCCCGGATGTAGTCCACGACGGGTTCGTCGATGGTGGCGAGGCGGCCGGACATCTCGTGCATCGCCAAGTCAACGACGAGCGCGACCGGCAACGCCCACAAGAGGGTGAACCCCCAGTTCGCCCCGGTGTTGGCGAGGATGTACACCGACCCGGCCCCGAACACGTTCGCCGAGAACAGGAGACCGAGACCGTACGACTCCACGAATCGTTTCGGTCCCTTTACCGGAAGCCACGAGGGGACGTATCTATCGACCGAACTCATCGTCGGACCTCCTTCACTCGTATCATCCGTAATCGACCTTGAACTCGTTTGGAGTACACGCCACCCCATCGGTTGGTTCGACTGCCTGCAGGTGACGGGTGTTTTAAATTCACCAGTTCGAAACAGGGTCGGTCGCCGGTGCGTTTTCCGATGGAAGTCGAGAGGATTTATGTGGAGAAACGCTCACTCGTCGGGCTGGAGCGCAAGATACATCGGTCGCCGGTGGGACGAAGCAACGAAGAATGACCCCGAAGACGGCGATTTACATCCGTGTCGCGCCGGGCACGGAATCGACGCGCGAACAGCGCGAGGCGGCACTCGAATACGCCGCCGACGTGTTGGGCATCGACCCAGCTGACGGTCTCGTCCTCACCGATTCCGGAACGTACACGCGCACCGACGACTCTTCGGGCCATCAACGGCTGTTCGACCTCGCGGCCGACGGCGCAATCGAGCGCGTCATCATGTGCGACGCCGCGCGGATCGCGACGAACATGCGTGACCTGAACGACCGGGTTACGCAGTTGGTCGAGTCTGGCGTCGCCGTCCACATCATCGAACCCGGCATCCGCATCGGCGAACCCGGCGAGGATGCCGGACCGGACGACCGGACGCTGTTGCGTGTGCTCGGCATCGCCGCGGAGTTGGAGACCGCGGTGAACAGCGAGCGAACCCGGGAGGGAATCGCCGCCGCCAAAGCCGAAGGCAAACACGTCGGCCGGCCGCCGTTCGGCTTCGACGCCGACGGCGAGGGTGGGCTGATTCCGAACGAGGACTTCGAGACCGCGCTGGCGGTGATCGAGGAGATCGAGGCGGGCGAGAGCAAGCGCTCGACCGCCCGCCGAGCCGGTGTCACCCGCTCGACGGTCGGGAACATCATCGACCAGAAGGAGCAGTATCTCGACTACGCGGCCGGAGAGGAGTGACCCCCTCCGGCTACTGCCCGTCCGCTCGAAGGCTCTCCTGCCCGGGACTGCGGCGGTTCGTCGTGTCGTAGTCGATGGTCGGCCGCTGTAGCGACCAATCGTTCGGACTCACCGATAGCGTTCGCGTTTGGCTATCGGGACGCGTGTCCCGCCGACCGCGGCGAACAGTTTTCGACCCTCGCGGCTGAAGGTGAGGTTCGCAGCGCGCGTGGTGCCGTTTCCGGGAAGCGGTGCGCGCCCGAGCGTCTCGTTGCCCCGCGAGACGACCAGACCGAATCCCCTTTGTCGGGGCACGAGCGAGACGTTCTTGCCCCGAACCGTCGCGTCGGCGGTCGCGCGCTCGGAACGATAGGCGAGTCGGCTTCGATTGTCCCAGTTGAAACGAACCTTGTAGGCACGCTCGCCCCCCGTCCGCCAGCCGGTGCGCGAGACCCCGATTCGCTCCTCCCAGCTGAGACCGCCGAGGCGGACGGACGCTTGTCCCGTGAAGGCGAGTCGTGACGCCCGGACGGCGGTCGTCCAGAGGTGCCGGCGTTCGCTCGCCACGATGACGCCGCTGGCGTTCACCGTCGTACTCTCGCCGAACGCCGACACGTCGACCACCGACACCTGCCGGTTGGTGACGTTCTCGGCGTATCGCACGGTGTAATCGCCCACGGTGATGGGGGCGGGCGTCGTGGTCTCCGGTGTGGCGGCCGCCCGTGCGGTCGAGGAGTCGACGGTGGCGAGGTTCACCGGGATGGCCGGTGCAGCGAGCGCCGCGAGCGCGAGCAGAACGACGACGGCCGCCCCAGCCCGGCGCTCGCTCCCGCCGACGAACGGTCGGGTTGACGGGAACCGGTCGGGGGCGGTGACGCTTGCGGTGACCACCAGGGCAAGCCCGAAGACGAGCACCACGCCGAGCGCCCGGTAGAGCACGAACCTCCCGTTGCCGCGAAACCAGTAGACCGCCCACAGCGACTGCGAGATGGCGAACAACACCGTACCAACCCAGAGTCGGCCAGCAGACGGTCCCCGGCCACGGCGGCGAACGAGCACGACCCCGACGAGCACACCGACGAGCAGGCCGATGGCGTGGGCCTGGATGGCGATGCCGGCCCACCACGGCGTCCCGAACGACGGCTCGGCGCTGGCCTGGACGACCGGGTTCCGAACGGCGGCGTACACCTGTCGGACGGCACCACTGGCCGAGAGCGCGACCACCGTCGCGAGCGGATAGTGCACGAGCGCGACGCCAGCGAAGGCGAACAGCACGCCCGAAAAGCCGATGACCGGACCAATCGCGAACAGGGCGATGAACAGTCCGACGAGGAAGGCGGCCGCCGGCACCGCGAGCACGCGCGCGAGCGGCGTTCCCAGAAGCGGTGAGTCGCGCTCGCTCGGGTAGTGTCCCCACGCATACTCGGCCAGCGGCGCGAGCGCGACCGTGCCGACGAGGTTGCCCACCAGATGACCCGGACCGACGTGGGCGAACGACGAGAGGACGATGCCGAGCGGGTAGAGATACGACCACGCACGAAAGGGCAGCGCCAGCGGACCGTTCCAGTGCCAGAACCCGCCCTGTGCGAACAGATAGACCGCGAGCACGCCGGCCACCGTGAGCAGCGTGCCCCACGGCACGCCGACGAGAAGGCGCGCCCGCAACGCCGCCTCCCATTCACGACTGTCGAGTCGCCATGCGACGAGCGCCGAGAGAACGATTGCGAGGGCGACCCCGACGCGGGCGAGCGCCGGCCACGGCGAGACCATGTTCGGTGGTGGAGGTGCGTGGGTTTCACTCTGTCGCGGGCAGTCGTCAGGTTGAAGCGCGCGAGAACGAAGAGGAAACATGGACCTACGCGTCATCGAGAGCGGCGACGAGGAACTGTCGATAGAGGTAACGGACGAGGACCACACGTTCATGAACGTACTCAAGGGCGCGCTGCTCGAAACCGAGGGCGTCGCGGCGGCTACCTACGACATGAATCCCGAGCAGTCGGGCGGCCAGACCGAGCCAGTGCTCACTATTCGTACTGAGGGTGCCGACCCGCTCGATGCGCTCGAAAGCGGCGCGAGGCGCGTGAGCGACATGACGGCGGCGTTCCGCACGGCCTTCGAGAGCGCTGCCTGAACCGCAGGAAAAAGCGTCGGTCAGTTCGCGGGCTGTCTGAACAGGGCAATGGCATCACGGGCGAGCACGTAGCCCGCGATGAGCAACACGCCACCCAGGACCGCCATCCAGAGACCGATCATCCCCTCACCCGCGCCGAGCGTCTCGATACCGTTGAGTTCGACGAGCGCGCCGGCGACGGCCGCGAACGCCGCTCCAACGGCGCGCACGGCGGCCGACCCGAACTCCCCCGCCAGCTCGAAAACTGTCTCGTCCATTCGCGTTGGCTCACCAGTGGGTGGACAAAGCGCTTGTGCTTCGACGCTGAAACGCAATCTTTGAGGGAATTCGCGCGAAGCGGTGGGTATGGCCCGCTACGGCGACCTCGATTACGGCTGGCTCACCAAACACGGCTTCGGTCTCGGCGTCGCGCTGTTCGCCCTCGGCGCGCTCGGCGCGATTGCCGGTCCTGCGCTGTTCGGCCCCCTGCCCGGCTGGGGGAAAACCCTGCTCGCCGACAGCGAAATCGCCGGCATCATCATCGCCTTCCTCTCGGTCGTCCTCTTCGGTATCGTCCTGCCACTCACCGAGTGAGCACCCACGATATCAGAGCCTGACTGGGATGTCCCGCTCGTCGAGGTATTCCGTTGGCACCTTTTTGCGCCCCGGCTCACTCCGTTTACCGGGTCACAAAAACCTGCACCAAAAAACTGCCTGCCGCATGTGAGATACCGCTCAGAGCCGGACTGGGATGTCCTGTCCGTCGAGATATTCCTTGATCTCTCGAATCGAATATTCGCCGAAGTGGAAGATCGAGGCCGCGAGCGCCGCGTCCGCGCCCGCATCGGTGAACACCTCTTCCATGTCGGCGGGACCGCCACAACCCGACGAAGCGATGACCGGCGTCGAGACGGTCTCACAGACCGCCCGCGTCAGCGGGATATCGTAGCCCTCCTTGGTGCCGTCGGCGTCGATGGAGTTGACGAACAGCTCGCCCGCTCCCCGGGATTCGGCCTCGCGTACCCACTCGACGGCGTCTATTCCCGTACCCTCGCGTCCACCCTTCACCGTGCACTCGAACCAGCATGACTCGCCGTCAGTAGTGATAAAGTGTTCGCCGGCCTCGTCGTACCGGCGGCGTGCATCGACCGAGATGACGATACACTGACTGCCGAAGCTCTCGGCACCCTCGGTGATGAGTGCTGGCCGACTGAGCGCGCCCGTGTTGATGGAGACCTTGTCCGCGCCCGCCCGGAGGGTCTCCTTGATGTCCGCACGGGTGCGGATGCCGCCGCCCACAGTCAGAGGAATGAACACCTCGTCGGCCACACGTGAAACGACGTCGAGCATCGTTTCTCGACCATCCGCGCTCGCGGTGATGTCGAGGAAGACGAACTCGTCGGCTCCGGCCTCGTTGTACTGGCGGGCCATCTCGACGGGGTCGCCCGAATAGGTCAGGTTCTCGAAGTTCACCCCGGTGTAGACCGCCGGCTCGCCCTCGTCGTCGAGGTCGACATCGATACAGGGGATAACGCGCTTCGTCAACGCCATTCACCGAGGGTACGGCACTCCGAGCAAAAAGCGGTCCGGTCGCATCCGACAGGGAGGCTTTAGTAGCCTGCGGTCGTCGCGCCCGATATGAGCGACGACGAGAACGCGCCGACCGAGCCACGCGAGTCCGAATCCGGACAGGAGCAGGCGACCGACACCGAAGACGAGACGATGGTCGAGGGCGACCACGAGGCCCGCGAGAGCCACCCCGACGCGACGGGCGAGGGAACGCATGGAAGCGTCGAGCCGGTCGCCACCCGCGAGACGGCCCCGATGAGCGACTTCTCGGGCCGGGAGGTCGGTATCGGGGCGGTCGTGGCGCTCGTCGGTCTCGCGGTCACGTTCGCCATCCCGCTCGCGCTCACGCTCGGCTGAATCGAATCAGGTGAGTGATTCCAGGAATCGGCAGTATCGGCCTACTTCTGTCCCATAGCGGCCGGATTTCGTCACCGTCTTTCCCGGCGAGCGAGTACCGAAGGTGATGACAGCAGACCTCTTTGCGCCGCTCGAACTGCGCGAGACCACGGTCCCGAACCGGGTGATGGTCTCGCCGATGTGTCAGTATTCCTGCGAGGACAGGGATGGACTGGCGACCGACTGGCATCTCGTCCACCTCGGCAGCCGGGCGTCCGGCGGGGCCGGTGTCGTGATGACCGAGGCGACCGCGGTCGAGGCGCGCGGGCGCATCTCGCCGGAGGACTTGGGCATCTGGAGCGACGCACATGGGGAGGCACTCGCACCAATCGCCGAGTTCATCGCCTCGCAGGGGTCGGTCCCGGCAATTCAACTCGCCCATGCCGGTCGAAAGGCATCGAAATCCCGTCCGTGGGAGGGCAGCGAGCCGCTTCAGCCCGACGAGGGTGGCTGGGAGACGATTGCCCCGAGCGCCGAGCCGTGGCCCTACGAGGACGGTGAGACGGCGACCGCGGAGATGGACCAAGACGACATCGAAGGCGTCATCGACTCGTTCCGTGCGGCCGCCGAGCGCGCCCACGAGGCGGGCTTCGAAATCGCCGAGGTCCACGCGGCCCACGGCTACCTCCTCCACGAGTTCCTCTCGCCGGTGACGAACCACCGCAATGACGATTACGGCGGTGACTTCGCCGGCCGGAGCAGACTGGTTCGTGAGGTCACGAGCGCAGTCCGGGAAGTTTGGCCCGACGACAAACCCGTCTTCGTCCGGATTTCGGCGACCGACTGGCTCCCCGACCGCGAGTCGTGGACCGTCGAGGATTCGGTCGAACTCACGGACGCCCTCGCCGAAGCCGGGGCAGACCTCATCGACGTGAGCGCGGGCGGCAACAGTCCCGACCCACAGATACCACACACTGGGCCGGGCTATCAGGTCCCGCTCGCCGAGCGAATCACCAACGAATGCGAGTCGGCGATTGCGGTCGGTGCAGTCGGCGGCATCTCCTCACCCGTGCAGGCCGACGAACTCGTCCGCAACGGTCGGGCCGACATGACGATTCTCGCACGCGAGCATCTCCGCGACCCGTATTTCTCGCTGCATGCCGCCCGCGACCTCGACCGGTCCGAGGCGGTCGAACCACCCACTCAGTACCAGCGCGGGTTCTAGGGTCTCGACTGCCGCGGCCGAAAGAGGCTACTGTCGGCCAGCCCTCGGTCGGAGCGATGGCAACCACGAATCAGAGCGATACGTTCGACATCGGCGGCGAGGATACGGTGCACCGACTGGGCTACGGCGCGATGCGGCTCACCGGCGAGGAAATCATCGGTCCACCGGACGACGAGGAGGAAGCGAGGGAGGTCCTCCAGCGGGCGAGCGAACTCGGTGTTGACTTCATCGATACGGCCGACTCCTACGGGCCAGCCGTGTCGGAACGGCTCATCGGCGAGGCACTCGCGCCCTACGACGACCAGTTCATCGCCACCAAGGGTGGACTCTGGCGCGACGACCGCGACGGCTCGTGGCCGAAATGCGGCCAGCCGGGCTACATCCGCAATTCGATTCTCGGCAGCCTCGACCGGCTTCAGACCGACACCATCGACCTCTATCAGTACCACCGCCCGGACCCCGACGTGGACTATGCCGAAGCGGTCGGGACGTTCGCCGACCTCAAGGACGAGGGGAAGGTCAACCACGTCGGCGTCTCGAACGTCTCGGTCGAGCAGTTGGAGACCGCCCGCGATGTCGTGGAGATCGCCACCGTTCAAAACCAGTACAACGCCGGCGACCGCGAATCCGAGGAAGTGATCGAATACTGTGAAGACCACGACATCGGCTTCATCCCGTGGGCACCGCTCGGCTCGGGCGACCTCGACGGACTCGACGAGGTCGCCGACAACCACGACGCCACCGAGTATCAGGTCGGGCTTGCGTGGCTGCTCCAGCACTCGCCCGTGATGCTCCCGATACCGGGCACTTCGAGCGTCGAACACGTTGAGGAGAACATCGCCGCCTCGGACATCGAACTCACCGACGACGAGATCGAGACCATCGAGAACTGAACCGGGCGAACGAGCGATTACGCTCGATTTTCTGGACCAACCATTTTCGGTAGCGGTGGCGCGCGATGAATCCGGCCTTTGGCCGGAGAACGCGCGAGGGATGAGTGAGCGACCGCAGGGAGCGAGCGAATCGGCTGGGGAGGGTGTGGCCCGCGGTTCTCATTTGCATCAGAAATCGTCCGAAGAAGCTACTCGGCTGGATAGAACTTGGTGAGCTACCAGTCGGTTCCGATGAGTGAACTTCACGAATTGCGCTGTTCGTGCCACTCTCGCCGCAGCAGTCCGTACTGGACCATATCGCGGTGCTTGCCGTCGACGAACATGTACTTGCGGCGGCGACCCTCCCTCGTGAAACCGAGCGATTCGAGCAGCCCGCGCGAAGCATCGTTCGAGGCGAACGCACCCGCGCCGATGGCGGGCGTCTCGTAGCTTCGGAAGACGAACTCGACGACGAGCGCGACCGCTTCGGTGCCGTAGCCTTCGCCGTGGACCTCTGACACGAGCCAGTAGCCGAGTTCGGGACGCTTCCAATCGGCGTCCTCGACGGAGACGACGCCAACCCGTCGCACCGCGCCCTCGTCGGGCTGACCGGGACCCGCGTCGTCATCGAGACAGACGAGAAATCGGTCCGTCGCCTCACTGTCCCTGTCCTCTATCTGTTCACGGCTTCTGAGTGGGGAGCCGAGCGGGTAGCGAATCCCCGGGTTGGCCGACGCGCGCTGGATGAACGGGACGTCCTCTTCCTCGACCGTTCGCAGCGTGACGCGCTCGCCGCGCTCGATGCGTGCACCGGGCATGGGTACACGACCGGGATGGCCACTATATGCGTTCCGGCTCGAATCGACTGGGCTTTCACGCACTTACCACGTGCCGTGGAAAGTGTCGAAGGAAAGACTGTCGAGCGGCTCGTTGCCGACGGCGATCTCGTACTCGCCCGGCGTGAGCATCGGCTTGTGGAACTGCGGGCCGTCGTCGGTCGTGATGCGCGGACAACCGGTGTTCACGAAGGCGTCCATGTCGAAGTTTCGCAACCTGTCGGGCGTGACCTCGTCCATCGTGATGAGGTAGGCGTCGTCGTTGTCTTCGACGATTGCCTCCGCTTGGTCGTAGCGGCCCTGCCCGATCTTCGTACAGAAGATGACGCCCCATTTTTGTGCACTCATCGCCCGATGTACGGCCCCGTAGCGCTGTTTCAGGAACTTCTCGGTGTCGGCAATCGAAACTGTGTTGTTCACGGGGTCGGCGATGACCACTCGTTTATCGGGGTGTTCCATCGCCAGCCCGAGCGGGTGGAACTTCCCGCCGCCGACGTAGAGCACTTGGTCGGCGTCGATGTCCGCCGAGGCGTAGTTACAGCCCAAGACTTGCCCCTCGTGGGTGAGTCGGTCGTCGCCGCGGCGGGTATGCACGTCGAAGCCCCGCGATTCGAGCCACTCGCGCATGCCCTCGAACTTGTTCATGTGCTGGGCGGTCGTCACGAGTCCCACATCCGGGTTCTCTTCGGGGTCTGTGAGTTCGGTCAGAGAATCTTCGAGAATCGGTTCGACATCGACGTTCGAGAAGAGGGGGACGTAGATGATTTTCTCCGATTCCTTCATCGGCGAGTGGCCGAAGTGAACGAAGACATCTGTGCGGCGCATCATGTAGGTGTCGAGGTCACAGGCTCCGTAGCAGGGCTGGCCCGACAGGAGTACCCGAACATCGTCGGGCAGGCGTTCGCGCAGGTCGTCTGTCACCGCGGGACCGCGGCGTTTCAGCCCCTCGGGGAACTGTAGGCCGACTTTCTTCGCGTCGCGTTCCTCGACCGCTTCGACGATTCTTTC
The DNA here is from genome assembly GCF_051195015.1 of Halococcus sp. AFM35. Lineage (NCBI taxonomy): Archaea > Methanobacteriati > Methanobacteriota > Halobacteria > Halobacteriales > Halococcaceae > Halococcus > Halococcus sp. AFM35. Next base: position 140,061 of record NZ_JBNTJU010000007.1, on the reverse strand, counting down.
GAGTTCGTAGTCCCACTCGCGGTCGTGTTTGAGTGACATTCCCGTCGCCGTAAGGTCCCCATCTTTCGATTCCGACGTATGGCTCATTGGCCGGTTTTACGCACCCTGACGTTTAGTCTCGGCGTTTTACCGGGCGACGAGACGACCACAGGGTAGGATACGGCTTTGCCGCGGTCGCGCTCTATGTGAGCGAACGTCGCCGTTCTCGCCCACAACTGCTGTCGTTCCGTCTACACCCGTAGGTCCGTTCATTCCTTGCCAACGACGCGATGGACGAGCGCGGCTTCGGCTTTCCGGAGGTGCTCGGCCGCCGTGCCGGGCGCACAGCCCAGGTGCTCGGCCACGCCGGCGACCGTCGCTTCGCGCGGCGTCTCGTAGTAGCCGCGGTTGAGCGCCACTGTCACCGCCTCAGATTGGCGTTCGCTCAGCGTGCTTGCGGCATCCATCCGTCCAGCATCGTACTGACCAATGCGCCGAATTTCGGCATCGACGCCGGCCGGGGTCTCCTCGAACGCTCGCTGGAGCGATGCAGCCGTTCCGACAACAGTGAGACCGATGGTGTGGTCGCTGCGATACTCAATTGGCGGCATCACGACGAGGCTCCCATGAGTAAAGGCGTCGGTCAACTGTCGCGCGCCGGCGTCGAGTCGCTCGCGCACGTAGACGTAGAACGCCTCGCCATCCGCCGGCAGTATCTCGTACTCCAGAACCGTCTCCACACCGTCGAGAGCCTCCGCGTAGGGACCGGGCGGTCCCTCAACGTGGAATATCATCGTGTTCGTCTCGCCGACGGCGGGGTTCCATTGGAGGAGCCGATAGGAGCCGTACGCCTCATGATTGGCGACGAACTCGTGCATCGGGTGGATGATGGCCGAATCCTGCCCGAGTCGCAGTCGCAGATACTTCATGAGGGGTACTGCCAACAAGGGTACTTAAATCACCCTCAACAGTGAGGCAGAACGTACTCGGTGGTAGCGGTAACATTCCCACCCACCGGCCAGCGACACGCCGGCAGTCCACATCATGAGTTCGCAGCCAGCCGCCGAAGAACTTGTTCAGAATGCCGACGAACCGCTCGCGGAACTGCTCGCACCCCACACCGTCGCCCGTGACGACCACTACAACGCGCCGGGCTTCGTCATCCGGCCCGACGAGGTGCAGGACGTGCTGTTCACGCTGCGCGACGAGGCGGGCTTCGACTACTGCTCGTGTGTCACTGCCGAGGAGTACGAGGACCGCTTCGAGAGCACCTATCATCTGAAGAAGTACGCCGACCCGACCGACGAGGTGAGTGTCATCGTGCCCACTTCACGGGACGACCCAGTAAGCGAGAGCGCCGAGCCGGTCTATCGGACCGCCGACTGGCACGAGCGCGAGGCCTACGACCTCGTGGGTATCGAGTACGACGACCATCCCGACCTCCGGCGGATTCTCCTGCCCGAGACGTGGCAGGGCCATCCGATGGGGCTGAATTACAATCAGGAGAAGCCCCAGATCGTCACGCTCGAATCCCATGCCAACCCGCTCGAAGACGACCATGCTGGCTCCGATACGATGTTTCTGAACATCGGGCCGCATCACCCCGCGACCCACGGCGTGCTCCACATCGAGGCGGTGCTCGACGGCGAGCAGGTCGTCGATGTCGAGCCGGACCCCGGCTATCTCCATCGCTGCGAGGAACAGCTATGCCAGCAGGGAAAATATCGCCACGAGATAATGCCCTATCCCGACCGCTGGGACTACCTCGGCGGGCAGATACTGAACGAGTGGGCCTACGCTCAGACCGCCGAGGACCTCGCCGGTATCGACGTACCGGAGTACGCTCGACTCGTCCGAACGATGAGCGCCGAACTCTCGCGGATTCTCGCCCACATGCTCGCGGTCGGCACGTTCGCCCTCGACATCATCGGCGAGTTCACGGTGGTCTTCATGTACGCCATCCGCGACCGCGAAATCGTTCAGGACATCCTCGAAGACCTCACCGGCCAACGACTGATGTTCAACTACCTCCGCCTCGGTGGCGTGGCGTGGGACCTGCCCGAACCGCGCGAGGAGTTCTTCGAGAAGATTCGACGGTTTCTCGACGACCTACCGCACAAACTCGACGAGTACCACGACCTGCTCACCTCGAACGAGATATTTCAGATGCGCTGTGTCGATACCGGTGTTCTGGATGCCGACACCGCGAAACAGTACGGGTGCACGGGACCCGTCGCACGCGCGTCGGGAATCGATTACGACCTCCGGCGCGACGACCCATACGGCTACTACGAAGACCTTGACTGGAATGTCGTGACAGCCGAGGAGGGCGACAACTACGCGCGCGTGCTCTGTCGGCTCCAGGAGGTCGAGCAGTCGGCACGCATCATCGAGCAGTGCGTGGACCTCTTGGAGGACTGGCCCGAGGACGACCGCGAAATCCAATCGAACGTTCCCCGCACCCTCAGACCCGAGGACGATGCCGAGATCTACCGCGCGGTCGAGGGTGCGAAGGGCGAACTCGGCATCTACATCCGCAGCGACGGCACCGACAAGCCGGCACGCTTCAAGATTCGCAGCCCGTGCTTTTCGAACCTCCACGCACTGGGCGAGATGGCCGTCGGCGAGTACGTGCCGGACCTCATCGCCTCCTTGGCGAGCCTCGACATCGTCCTCGGTGAGGTCGACCGCTGACGAGTCGGTGGCGACACTCGGGAGGTTGAAACCCCTCGCCCGTCTACCCCCTCCATGCCCGCCGACCTCCCGCTCGAACACGTTCATGTGGAACCGGATACCCCGACCGACGGGCCAGCGCCCGCGGTGTTCGTCCTCCACGGTCGTGGTGCGGATGAGGAAGACTTGCTGCCGGTTGCCCAGCGCCTCCCCGGCGAACTCCACGTCATCAGCCTGCGCGCGCCCGACCGACTGATGGGTGGGTACACGTGGTACGAGATCGAAATGCCCGACGGCGACCTCCATCGCAGCCAGCCCAACATGGAGGAATTTCGCCGGAGTCTCGACCTCGTGAGCGAGAGCATCGCCGCCGCCATCGAGCGCTACGACCTCGCACCCGACGAAATCGGCTTGCTTGGGTTCAGTCAGGGGGCCATCACGAGCCTCTCGCTGCTTTGTGAACAACCCGAGCGGTTCGCGTGGGTCGTCTGCCTACATGGGTATCTCGCCGAATCGCACGAAGACAGCACGCCCGAGGATATCGAAGACACGCCGGTGTTCGTCGGCTCGGGCACAGCAGACCGGATAATCCCTTCCGAACGGGCCGAGGCGGCCGCCGACCGCCTTCGTGAGATGGGCTGTGCGGTCGAGTCCCATCAGTACGACAGCGCCCACGGCATCGGCCCGGACGAACTCGCCGATGTAGTGAACTGGGTCGAAACCCGAATGGCCTGACCGCCACGTTGAAGACGTTCACGACCCAACCCCTGATGATGAGCACCGAATCGGAAGCCGACGCCGGCGTCGAAGCCACGACACGGGACGAACCCGGAACCATCGCGGGCGACCTCGGCGCGGCCATCGCCGACACGCCCGAATACGAACGGTTCGTCGAGGCGAAAGCCACAGTCGAGCAGAGTCCCGAAGCCCAGAGGAAAGTGCAGGAGTTCGAGCGCCTCCGTGACCAGTTCGTCCAAGCCCGTCAGACGGGCGAGGCCACACAGGACGACCTCGAAACGCTCCAGAGTGCCCAACAGGACCTCCACAACGTGCCCGAGATGGCGGAGTTCCTCGAAGCACAGGAGGCACTCGATGCACGCCTCGAGCGAGTGAATCAGGAGATCGCTGCCGACCTCGCCATCGACTTCGGCGACCGCATCGGGAGCTGCTGCAACGACTAGGTCTCTCACGGAAGCACTCTCCCGACGGTATATGTCCGTCCAGCGTCTGCTTTCGGTATGGTCGCCGTCCGCTACACCTGCCCGCGCTGCGATGCACTCGTCACGCTCGACCGCACAGTCGAAATCGCCGACAAGTCGGTGACGTCCTTCGCCCTCGATGGCTGGGAGTACGCCGCCCCGCACGAGGACTTCGAGAGCGCAGACGGGGTCGAAATCGTCTGTGGTGCGGCCGAAACCGACGGCGAGGGCTGCGGTGAACTGTTTTGTCTGAACTTCGTGAAATTCGAGCAGGGTCGTGCGGTCGAGGCACGCACGACGCCGGCCGAGGTTTCGTTCGATTTCCTTCGTTAGCCCTTGATGTTACAGACCGGGAAAGTCCGTGCGACGGTGTCGCCGATGCCCAATTCCTCCGAAACTCGCACCACCTCGTCGACGTCCTTGTAGACGCCGGGGGCTTCCTCGGCGACCGTCGCGCCGCTCTGAGCTTTGACATACACCTTCTGCCCACGAAGCTCGTCCTGGACGTCCTCGCCCCAGAACTCGTCTTTGGCCTGCGTGCGGCTCATTGTCCGGCCAGCGCCGTGAGCCGTCGAGCCGAACGTGGTGTCCATCGAGGCCTCGCCGCCACGCAGGACGTACGAGCCAGCGCCCATGCTTCCGGGGATGATGACCGGTTGGCCCACGTCCCGATAGGCGCTCGGGACCTCCGGCCGTCCTGCCGGAAACGCCCGCGTCGCGCCCTTGCGGTGGACGTAGAGTTCGCGGTCGTCGTCATCGACCTCGTGGGTCTCCTTCTTGGCGATGTTGTGGGCCACGTCGTAGAGCAGGTTCATCTCCATGTCCTGCCACGAGCGGTCGAACACCCGCTCGAACACCTCTCTGGTCCGGTGCATGATGAGCTGGCGGTTGACCCATGCGTAGTTGATGGCCGCACACATCGCGGCGTAGTATTCGTCGGCGAGCTGGCTCCCCGCCGGAGCGGCCGCGAGTTCCTTGTCGGGGAGTCGGTCGAGGAGTCCCGAATGGGCCTGTTCGACCTCGCGGGTGTACTCCGTACAGACCTGATGGCCGAGTCCGCGCGAGCCACAGTGGATGAGCACCACGATTTGGTCCTCCGAGAGTCCGTAGGAATCGGCGACGCCCTCACGAAAGACGTCGGTCACGCGCTGGACTTCGAGGAAGTGATTGCCTGATCCCAAACTGCCGATCTGGTTTTTGCCCCTGTCTTTGGCCTTCTGCGAGACCACAGCGGGGTCTGCGTCCGGCCGACGGCCCTCGTCCTCGCAGTGGGCAAGGTCGTCCTCGACGGCGTGCCCCTCATCGAGCGCCCACTCAACGCCTCGTTCGAGGATTTCCTCCACGGTTTCGACGCCCGACTCGACCACGCCACCGCCGCCGAGACCCGATGGAATGTTGGCAAAGAGCGACTCGACCAGCGCCTCTTCGTGGCCCTGAACGTTTTTGTAGGTGAGGTTCGTCGTCATCATTCGCACGCCACAGTTGATGTCGAAGCCGACGGCTCCGGGCGAGATGCAACCGTCCTCGGCGTCGATGCCGGCGACGCCGCCCACCGGGAAGCCGTAGCCTTGGTGGCCGTCGGGCATGCAGATGGCGTACTTCTCCACTCCCGGAAGGTGTGTCGAATTTTTCAACTGCTGGAGGGTCTTGTCGTCGGAAATCTCGTCGAGCAGCGCCTCGCTGGCGAGCACCCGCGCCGGTGCGTTCATCTTGCCTTCCTGTGGAATCTCCCAGACGTACTCGTCCACTCGTTCGAGCGTGATGCCGTCGGCGTCGTAGGTGTCCATATCCCGCCCTACTCCGGCATTGCCGGAATAGGTTTCGTCTCGGCGGGTCAGACGTCGAAGACGACGTACGCCCGCCAGCCCCCCTCACACTCTTCGATGCGCATCTCGGAGTACGTCACGGCCTTCACTTCCCGTGCATCGACCACTGAGAACGGAACGCCGCGTGCGCTCGCATCGAGATGCCATTCGTCCCCGTCCTGCCGGACGCTCGCCCGGTTCTCGACGGGGAGCACGCCGCGCACGTCGCGCTGGTAGATGCAGTCGGCGAGGTACTCATAGAGGAGTGCCTCGCAGTTTTCAGCCTGAACCGCGAACTCGAAGCGCTCGCCATCGTCGGGAATCGCCTCGCACATCGCCGCCGCCAGCCCGTCGGCGACCGCGCCGAACGTATCGTCGAGGGTCGTTCCTGTGGCGGCGACGGCCACGTCGGCGGTGTGTGCGCGGAGTTCGAAGCTCACGACTCGCCCCGTTCCGTCCCGTCGGTTTCGTCGGTGTGTTTGGTCGGCCCGCCGACGAGTCCCTCCTCGACGGTCGTCCGTTCGGCGTCGTACTGCCCGAGCGCCGCCAGTTCGTCGGCCGAGAGGCTCGTCGTGTCCTCCGTATCGCCGATGGCGACGCCGCTCGTGACGATTGCGCTGACGGCCTGCTCAACAGTCAAATCGACATCGTAGACGCGCGCTGCGGGGACGTGAACGAGGAATCCGCCCATCACAGGGTTCGGCGCGAGCGGCATGAACAAGGTCCTGAGGTCGTCGTGGCTCGCCGCCTCGTCGATGCTCGCCGGCGGTTTTGCGGTCACGAACGCGAAGGAGTAGGTCCCCTCGTTCGGGAATTCGATGAGTTTCACGTCCTGAAAACTGCTGGTGTCGCTTTCGAGCAGCACGTCGCTCATCCGTCTGAAACTGGTGTACACCGAGCCGACGCCCGGAATCGCCTCCATCGCGGTGTGGAACCACTCGGCGAACTTCCGGTCGGAGGAGGTCGTGTGGGCGACGAACCCGACGACGAGCACGATGGCCACGAGCGCGAACACGGCCCCGAATTCGATGAACACGGAGCCGAACGCCGGGCCGAGTCCGACCGCGCGGGCGAGACCGACGACCGGCCCGATGAATCCGAGCGCGCGCGCGGCGGCGACGACCGGCGTGAGGACGTTGCTGAGGAAGTTCAACACGAACGCGAGCACCATCACGGTGATGAGAAACGGAACCGTGAGCGCCGCGCCCGTGACGAGCCACTCGCGCACCCGGTACAGCGCCCCCGACGACTCTCGTGGTCCCGACGCCGAAGCCATACCGCTGTCAGCGGTGGCCGCGTCGAAAGCGTTGTGCCTTCCCCTGCGGGCGGTGGAGTTATAGTTCCCTGTGCGCTACAGCCGGTGGTGAGTATCGATATCACGAATCGCGTCGTCGGGCCGGGCAGCGACGAGCACCTCGACGCCGCGTGGGAGCTGAAAGAGCGCATCCGCCGCGAGGAGGGTGTACTCAAACAGCGCCGCGGCTTCTTCGCCGACGCCTACCGCCGCGCGACCGTCCATCTCGTCTTCGCCGGCGAGGAGGACCTCATCGGCTTTGCCGCCGTCCGCCGCGACGGCTACGTGCTCTTTCTGGCCGTCGATATGGCCCACCGCGGCGAGGGCTTCGGCGAGCGCCTCATCGCCACCGTCGCCGACGAGAACAGTTCCGTGAGCTGTCACGCCCGCGCGAGCAATCAGGACGCCGTCGGTTTCTACGAACACATCGGCTTCGAGGTCCAACGGCACATCGACCACTACTACGAGGACGGCGGCGCGGCCTACTACCTCAAACTCGGCGACGGCGGTCTCACCGACCGCATCTCGTCGTTTCTGCGGGGCTGACCCTACTCGACCTGTACCGTCTCCTCAAGCACCATCTGCGTGTTTTCGTCCGTTTCGGTGAAGTTTTCGAGGTCCGCAAGCGCCCATCGGCCGGCTTCCGAGTCGAAGGCCGTCTCGATGTCTTCCGGACTATCGAAGTAGAGTTCGGCGATGCCGTCGTAGGCGCTTTCGTCGGGGTCGAGTGCGACCGCAGTGGTGTACTTTTCGAGGTTCGGAATCTCGCCCGCCCGTGGGGCGTGTTCGTCGTGCCAGTGTGCTTCGAACGCCTCGATGCTCATGCCGTCCTTGCAGACCAGCCCGACGACCAGTTTAATCATGTGTTGGTCTGTGTCCGCATCCGGCTTAACTGTTTAGCACGTTCCCGCCATCCATCTCAGTCGCTGGCGTGGGCCTGCTCGAACGGTCTGGGAGGAAGTCGCAACTCGTCGAGACCCGGAAGGTGTTTGATATTGTAGATGACCTTCATCTCGTCGGTGACCGGAACGCCGTTGCAGGAGAGGCGAATCCCGTGGGCCTTCATCTCCGGCGGGAGGATGGTGTCGGCGGGCATCTCCAACTCGCCCTCGACGACCGCGACCGCACAATTCGCGCACGCGCCGCCACGGCAGGCATAGGGCCACGCGAAGCCACGATTTTCGGCGGCTTCGAGCAGCGACTCGCCCGGCTCGACGACGAACTTGCCGTGATTCACGGGGTCGAGGTCCGCATCGCCCGCCTTCCCGAAGAGGTCGCTGTCGCCGACGTTCCAGCCGTGGTCGTCGAGCACCGCGTAGTTCAGGTATTCGACGTGTGCGCCGTCCGGTCCGCCCTCGGGCTCGCTCTCGTCTTCGACCGCTTCAGGTTCGGACGGCGCTTCGAGTTCGCGGCCGGCCTTGGCCGCCTCGTAGGCCTCCCGGACGCGCTGGAACTCCGCGGCCGACCCGCCGTGGTCTGGGTGGGCCTCGATGACGCGCTCGCGGTAGGCTTGCCGGAGTTCGGCTGCGCTCGCGTCGGGGTCGACCTCCAAAACCTCGAACGGGGACGCCACATCGCACATACCACATCCCGACTGAAAAGGATTCCCGATACGGAACCCGGCTATGGGCGTTCTCCGTGGTATCGAGCGTCCGTGCGGTCAGTCGTCGATGCCGAGACCGGGATACCACCGCTTCGCGCCGGCCTCGCGCGCCCGTTCGTCCATCCGGGCCAGCAGCGCCGTCGCGAGGCTCGCCGTCTCGGCCGCGCGGTTCTCCCCTTCGGTGCGGAACTCGCCGGTGGTGCGGTTGGCATAGACCGTACAGACCGCGCCGGCCCGCAGCCCGTAGAGGGTGGCGAGGCTGAGGATCGCGCTCGCCTCCATCTCGAAGTTGAGCACGCCTGCCCCCTTGAGTTCCTCGACCAGTTCCTCGCTACCGGCGGCCTCGAAGCCCTCGAAGCCCGGCCGGCCCTGTCCAGCATAAAAACTGTCGGTGCTCGCAGTCACGCCCACGTGGTAGTCGTGACCCAACTGTTCGGCGGCCGCGACCAGCGCCGCCACCACGCGGTCGTCGGCACTCGCCGGGAAGTCTTCACGGACGTACTCGCCGCTGGTCCCTTCCTGACGGACGGCCCCCGAGGTGATGACGAGGTCGCCGATATCCATCTCGGGCTGGATGGCTCCACAAGAGCCGACCCGGAGGAACGTCTCGCACCCGACGCGCGCGAGTTCCTCGACCGCGATGGCCGCAGAGGGGCTGCCGATGCCCGTCGAGGTCGTGCTTATCGGTGCGCCGTCGTACTCGCCCGTGGCAGTGCGGAACTCGCGGTGCTCGGCGACGAGTTCCGACTCGTCCCACTGGTTCGTGATTTTCTCGATGCGTTCGGGGTCGCCCGGCAGCAACACGGTGTCGGCAACGTCGTCGGAACCCACTGCGAGATGGTACTGGGTCTCGTCGTTCGGGTCCTCGCTATCGTCGGTCATCGTCCCAACGTTTCGGCCGAAATCGCATCCGGCAGCAGGTCCCCCAATCGGTATTCACTCACCGAGTCGCCCTCGTCACAGAGCACGCGAAAGTCCTCGTCGCAGAACTCCCAGAGGCTCTGGCGGCACATGCCACAGGGAAGGACACCGTCGCGCTCGGAGGAGGCGACCACGAGACGCGAGAAGTCGTGGTGGCCATTTTTAACCGCCTCGGCGAGGGCGACCTCCTCGGCGTGGAGGCTATTCGAGTAGTTCGCGTTCTCGATGTTGCAACCTCTGAACACCGTTCCATCGGCGGTTTCGAGCGCCGCCCCGACCCGATACTCGGAGTAGGGGACGTGTGCGTTCGCCGTCGCCTCGCGCGCGGCTGTGAGCAGTTCCGTCTCGTCCATGCCTGTGGGTCGCCCTCGCGGGTGAAATACCCACCGGGACTCGGCGGCGCGGTGTCGAATTCCTCTCAGAGCTTGCCTTCGGCGTCGTTGGCGAGTTCGCGCATGCGCTTGCCGATGCGGCCGGCATCCGAGAACTCGTCGTCGCTCATCGCCTCGGCGAGGGCGTTGCCGAGGATGAAGACGGCGTGTTTGTGTTCGTTTTTCGATTTGTGGACGTCGTCCGGTGTGACGTCGAGCTGTTCGTAGGTCTCGAACAGCTCCGGGTCGACGTCCTCGCGGTCGTTGACGAACTCCGTGATGGTCACCATCTCCTCGTGGAGGTCGAGGAGTTCCTCTTTGTGCATATTGGATGACTAAACGAGCGCGTCCGGTTTAACAGTTGTCCCCCATGCCGGATCAGAAGACGTACTCGTCGTCGTGGCCCATCATCCCGTCGTCTTCGAGGCCCGGTTCGTCCTCGTCGTCCATCGGCCCGCTCGTCTGATACGCCCGCATCCCGGTCGAAAGCAACTCCTCGACGGCCTCCTGCCGGTTGAGGAACTCCCCCTCCTCGACCATGCGCGCGATCTGCATTTCGAGCTGCTCCGGGATCGTGATCTCTACTTTAGCCATCGGAACACCGGGGCTTCGGTAGAGGGGTATTTAACTTTGGCGGGAACATTCCTTCACTCTTAGAGAAGTATATATCTCTATCAGAGAACAATAGTTGAATGGATTGAAATCGGTGTTCCCTTTCGACGAAGACTCAGCCCACCCGCGTGAATGGTCCGCGGACACTCGACGAGCGCATCGGTCGAATCGTGGCGCGAGCGCGGTCGAAAGCGGAAGGACACGCTCAAGAGCCTGCCGGCCCAACGTCGGGTGATGGCACAGGCAGGACGCGAGGAGCGCCCGCCGGGCATCGGCGACGGACGGCTGGTGAGTCGAACCCGTGAGATCGATGACTGCTCGTTTCGTTCGTTTCTGTCGACCCAACCGGTTCCGCGGGTCGCGTGGGCGGCACCCGACGGTCTCGAACTCGTCGGCGGCGGCGCGGCGGCCGTCGTCCGCGCCGAGGGCACGGACCGTTTCGACGTGCTCCGTACGGAGACCGGAAGACTGTTCGCCGACGTCGATGCGGACGGCCCGCCCGCGACTCGCCCGCGCGTCCTCGGCGGGCTTGCCTTCGAGGCCGACCACGCGCCGGCCCCGCCGTGGGAGGGGTTCCCGGCGGCGCTGTTCGTCCTGCCCGGCGTCCAACTCACGCGTGCGGACGACCGCACGTGGCTCAGCGTCGCTTCCTATGGAACCGACGCGACTCCCGAATCGGTCGCGGCCCGTCTCGACGCCGTTCACGAGCGCATCGATGAACTGCCGATGATGCGTCCGAGCGGTCGGCGGCCGGGTATCGCCGCGACCCGCCGACTGACCACGAAGGAAGAGTGGATTACGAGCGTCGAGCGCGCCGTCTCGTCCATTCGGGACGGCGACCTCCGGAAGGTCGTCCTCGCCACCGCGCTCGATGCGAGCCTCGATGCGTCCATCGACGTTCCCGATACGCTCGAACGGCTCCGGCGGACCTATCCCGACTGCTATCGCTTTCTCGTCCAGCCGACCGAGGAGAGGGGGTTTTTCGGCCCGCCGCCGGAGCGACTCGTCCGGATGGACGGCGAGCGAGTCGCCACCGAGGCGCTCGCCGGGTCGGTCGAGCGCGGCGACACGCCCGAGGAAGACGCCGCCCTCGCGCGCTCGCTCGAAGCAAGCGAAAAACTGGGCCACGAACAGGCCCTCGTCACCGACGCCATCCGCGAACGCCTCGAACCCTTCGGCACCGTGAGCGTCGGCGAGCGAGAAATCAAGCGACTGTCCACCATTCAACACCTCCGAACGCCGATTTCCGCGACGCTCGACGACGAGACACACGTTCTGGACGTGGTCGAGGCGCTCCATCCGACACCGGCGGTTGGCGGTCTCCCGCCCGAGCGCGCCCGAACCGTCATCCGCGAGACGGAGCCGTTCGACCGGGGCTGGTACGCCGCTCCAATCGGATGGTTCGACGCCGCCGGCGACGGCGAGTTCGTCGTCGGGATTCGCTCGGCGGTCGCCGGCGGGCGCGACGCGACGCTGTACGCCGGCAACGGCATCGTCGGCGACTCCGACCCCGAGGAGGAGTGGGCCGAACTCGCACCGAAGTTCCGACCGATACTCGACGAACTCGACGAACTCGACGGATGAGGCGGGAATCGGGCTGGCCGAACCGGAACACGCTCTGGGCGGCGGCGTTCGTCGACGAACTCGCAGCGGGTGGCGTTTCGGCGGTCTGTATCGCACCGGGCAGCCGCTCGACGCCGCTGACGGTAGCGTTCGCCGACCACCCGGCCATCGAGGTGTTTTCACATCTCGACGAGCGCTCGATGGGGTTTTTCGCCCTCGGGCGCGCCAAACGCACCGGCGACCCCACGCCTCTGCTCTCCACCTCCGGCACCGCGACCGCGAACTTCCATCCCGCCGTCATCGAGGCGAATCAGGCCCGTGTTCCCCTGCTGGTGCTGACCGCCGACCGCCCGCCCGCGCTGCGCGATAGCGGCGCGAACCAAACTATCGACCAGCAGAAACTGTACGGCTCGGCGGTCCGCTGGTATCACGAGCTACCCGAACCGGAAGCGAACGGCCGCAAACTCCGCTCGCTGCGGGTGACGGCTGCCCGCGCACTCGCCGCCAGCACCGGCACACCGCCCGGACCCGTCCACCTGAATTTCCCGTTCCGCAAGCCGCTCGAACCCGTTCCCGTCTCGGACGACGTTCCCGACGACTTCACCGAGACGGAGCCACTCGCCGCCAGCGGCCGCGACGGGCCGTTCGTCCACACCGCACAGGGTCGTCCCGCGCTCGACGATGCCACCACCGAGCGGGTGCGTGCGGCGCTCGCGGTCGAGCGCGGACTCGTCGTCGCCGGGCCGAGCACGGACCTCGACGCCGGCGCAATCGCCGCGCTCGCCGATAGCACCGGCTTTCCGGTACTCGCGGACCCGCTGTCGGGATTACGCTTCGGCTCGCATCGCGCCGACGCCCTCGTTTGCGGCGGCTACGACTCCTATCTCGATATCGACGGATGGCCCGCTCCCGACGTCGTCTTCCGAGTGGGCGCATCGCCGACCTCGAAGGTGCTCAGGGGATACCTCCGGGACGCTGCCCGCGAGTCGGGCACGCACCAGTTCGTCGTCGACCCTGCCGGTGGGTGGCGCGAGGCGACGTTCGCGGCGAGCGATCTGCTCGTCGCCGACCCGAACCGCCTCGCGTACGACCTCGCCGAGCGCGTCGAGGGGCCCACGAGCGACGGATGGCGCGAGCGCTTCGCGGCGGCCGAACGGCGCTACTGGGAACTCGTTGCGGACGCCCACGACGAGCAGTTCTTCGAGGGCACAGTGATGAGTGACGTTTTCGCCGACGCCTCCGACCCGGCGACGGTGTTCGTCTCGAATTCCATGACTGTGCGGGATGCCGACCGCTTCGGCGGGCCACGTGATGATACCCTCACAGTGCTCGGCAATCGCGGCGCGAGCGGCATCGACGGCGTCATCTCATCGGGATTGGGTGCCGGAAGCGCGACCGACGACCCGCTCGTGCTCGTGCTGGGCGACCTCGCCTACTACCACGACATGAACGGCCTGCTCGCGCTCTCGCGCTGCGACGTCGATGCGACCATCGTCCTCGTTAACAACGACGGCGGCGGCATCTTCCGGATGTTGCCTATCGCCGACTTCGAATCGGTGTTCGAGCAGTTCGAAACCCCGCATGGACTCGACTTTGCGCCGACAGGGGAACTCTACGGCTTCGAGTTCGTCCGCCCTGATGGCCGCGCGGCGTTTCGGGAGGCCTACCGGGCTTCACTCGACAGCGACGGTACGCAGGTCATCGAAGCTTCGTTCGATTCGGCGGCGAGCCATCGATTTCGAGAAGCGGTACACGAGCGCGTTCTCGACGCGCTCGACGGCGATTAGGCTGCTGCCGCGGTCCGGTCGCTCGCCGTCTCGGTGCCGAGTCGCCGCTGGGCCAGCCCGAGCAGCCCGTCGAGCGTGATGGCCAACAGTGCGCCCGGAATCGCGCCGGCGAGCAGCTGGGTGGTGCTGAACAGTTTGATGCCGCCGATGACCCAGACGCCCAGCCCGCCGCCGCCGATGAAGAAGGCGAGATAGGCCGACCCGACGTTGAGAACAGTACTCGTGCGGATGCCGGCGAAGATCACTGGCATGGCGAGCGGCAGGCGGACCTTTCGGAGGATTTCCCAGTCGGTCATGCCCATCCCGCGGGCGGCGTCGACGGTGCTGTCGCTGACGTTGTTGATACCCGCGATGGTGTTCGTGAGGATCGGCAGCAGCGAGTAGGCGAACAGGCCGACGACCGAGGGCAGAAAGCCCAGCCCGAGCAGCGGGAAGGCGAGCGCGATGACCGCGAGCGTCGGCACCGTCTGGGCGACGTTGCCGAGTCCCGAGACGACCGTGTTCACCCGTTCGTTGCGCGTCGCGGCGATTCCCAACGGGACGGCGACGGCGATGGCGAGCGCCTCCGAGACGAACACGAGCGTGAGGTGTTCGCGCAGCAGTTCGAAGAACCGATCCGAGTTCGCCAGCAGGTACGCCCACGTCTCCGCGAGCAGGCTGATGAGGCTCATGCGCTCTCCTCGATCATCTCCTCGGCGTGATAGCCCCTGATGTCGTCCTCGGTCACGACGCCGATGACGTCGGCGTTCTCGACGACCGGCAGTGCGCCCACGCCGGCCTGGATGCACCGCGAGAGCGCGACCTGTGCGCTGTCGGATGGCGTGACCGGGATGAGTTCACCGCCGTCGGCCATCACGGTGTCGGCGGGGTCGAACGCCTCGACGACATCCCTGTGCTCGTCGGGTATCTCCGTCCGCATGACCTCGCCGACCTGGAGCACGCGCAGCTGTTTCAGCGTGCGGTCCGGGCCGATGAAGTCCTCGACGAACTTCGTTGCCGGCGCTTCGAGCAGCGCGGTCGGCGTGTCGTACTGGACGAGTTTACCCTCGTTCATCATGGCTATCTTGTCGCCCATCTTCAACGCTTCGTTGATGTCGTGGGTGACGAAGATGATGGTGGTCTCGATCTCCTCCTGGATGTCGAGGAACTCGTCCTGGAGGTTCTCGCGGGTGATGGGGTCGAGCGCGCCGAAGGGTTCGTCCATCAACATCACGTCGGGACCGGCCGCGAGCGCGCGGGCGACGCCGACGCGTTGCTGTTGGCCGCCAGAGAGCTCGCCCGGATAGCTGTCCCGATACTCTTCCGGCGGGAGGCCCATCAGGTCGAGCAGTTCGTCCACCCGCTCGTCGGTGCGGTCGTCGTCCCAGCCCTTGAGTTCGGGGACCGTGGCGACGTTTTCGGCGATGGTCATGTGGTCGAACAGCCCGATGTCCTGGATGACGTAGCCGATCTGGCGGCGCAGCTCGGTCGCCGGCAGGTCTTGGACGTCGGTCCCGTCGTAATAGATCGTTCCCTCGGTGGGTTCTTCGAGGCGGTTGACCAGCTGCATCGTCGTCGTCTTCCCGCAGCCGGAGGGACCCACGAGGACCGTGGTCGTCCCCTCCTCGACCTCGAAGCTGAGACCGTCGACCGCTTGCGTGCCGTCGCTATACTGTTTGTGAACGTTGTCGAACTGAATCATTGGAACTGGGTACGAATCGAGTCGAACAGTCGTGTCGTGTACATCGGTTCGAGGTCCTCGCCGTTGCGGAGGCGGAGACCGTGTTCGGTCATGGCGAACAGATAGTCGAAGGCGAGCGCGAGCACCGAGACCGCCACCGTGGCGACGACGATCATCGCGGTGTTGCCCTGATTGATGCCGTAGAAGATGTAGAAACCGAGACCCGGACCGCCGATGAACGCGCCGATGGTCGCAAGCCCCACCAGCAGGACGACGGCGTTTCTGATGCCGGCCATCACCACCGGTAAGGCCACGGGCAGGCGCACACGTCGAAGGCGTTCGAGGCGCGTCATTCCTAGTCCTGTGCCGGCCTCGATGGCGGCGGGGTCGGTCTGGGTGATGCCGAGGTAGGTGTTCCGGATGATTGGTAGCTGTGAGTACGCCACCAAGGCGGCGACGACCGGCGGCGTCCCGATACCCAGCACGGGCACGAGAACGCCGAAGAAGGCGATGGCCGGCAGCGTGAGCAGCACGCTCGCGGCCCAGAGGACGACCGTCGCCGCCCGCTCGTTGTAGCTGATGGCGATGCCGAGACCGATGGCAATCGGCAGCGCAATGACGAGCGTCTGGACGACGAGGACGATGTGCTCGACGAACAGCCGCAACAGACGGTCGCTGTTGTCGAGTGTGAACTGAACGAGACTCCGGAGGAACGCCACGACGCCGCTCATATCAGCCCCTCCGAGCGGAGATACTGCCGGGCGACCTTCTGGGGGTCTTGCTTTTGAATCTGGACCTTCTTATTGAGCCGGACGATCTTGTCGTAGGTGAGTGTCGGCCCGATCTTGTTCAGGACCTCGCGGATGACGGGATGTTTCTCGACGACATCGTTGGCCAGCGGTGCTGGGTTGTATATCGGGAAGAAGTTCTTGTCGTCTTTGAGAACCGTGAGATTGTACTGCCGTATCTGCGGGTTGGTGGTGAATCCCATCCCGACCTTGGCCCGCGTATCGTTGATTATCTGGTAGGTCAGCGACGAGCTGACGGTGCGGATGCTCAGCTTCGAGGCGGCCTGCTCGAAGCCGTAGTGGTTGATCAGCCCCGGCCAGCCATCGTCGCGCTGGGAGAACGATATCCCGAGCACGACCGGGGAGTTCATCCGGTTGTTCTGGACGTAGTTTGCGAACTCGCTGACGGACTTCACGCCCGTTTTCTCCACCCACTCCGGTTCGGCGATGATGGCGTAGGTATTGTTGAACGGGGCCGGCTGGAGCATCGTCAGTCCGTGGTGACGCCTCATCGACCGCTTGACCTTTCTGTAGAGCTTCTGTGGGTCGGCGATGATCTTGTCCCGCTTCGGCGGGATGAGCGCCCACGCGGTGCCGGTGTACATCCAACAGATGTCGGTCTCGTCGCTTTTGACCGCCCGGAAGTTCATCGGGTCGCCGCCGAGGGAGGTCTCGTCGATGACGGTGAGGTCGGTGTTCTCCCGGAGCGCGACGATGGCCATGTAGCTGAGCAGGATGGCCTCCGGGAAGCGCTGGGAACTCACCTTCACCGCGTTGGTGTCGGCCCCGAGGACGGTCGTACAGCCCGCGGTCGCGCCCATGCCGGCTGTCGCGGCCACCCCGCTGCCGTATTTGAGGAATTCGCGTCGTGTGGTCACGTATTAACTCCCTGTATCGGTCTCGACAGCGCCCGAACGCTGGATGGACGATACTCTCGTTCGCGTGAGTTCGCTGTGGGGTTGCATCGCTGTAGCGCTGGGATAACACGGAGTCGAACACTTAACATCTTGGCTTGCCGACGCGCGTATCGACTATACAAACGGGAATTGTCGAACAACGCTGGCGTTCGCAAGCGTCGGCGAATCGGCGGTGGAGTTCACGTAACGTTACCCGGCGCGCGTCGGACTACCAAGGTTTTTCGGCCGTGCGGCTGGAACCTCGATATGGTTTCGGAACTGTTCGACCCCGGGCGCTGGCGGTCGGTCGACCGATTCGACTTCGCGGACGTCACCTACCATCGAGCGGTCGACTCCGGTACCGTGCGCATCGCCTTCGACCGACCAGCCGTGCGCAACGCCTTCCGTCCCAAAACGGTCGACGAACTCCACACGGCGCTCGACCACGCAAAGCGCCAGACCGACGTCGGCTGCGTGCTGCTGACGGGAAACGGTCCCTCGCCGAAGGACGACGGCTGGGCCTTCTGCTCGGGTGGCGACCAGTCCGTCCGTGGTGGCTCGGGCTACGAGTACGACGGCGACGAAGACGAGGGCGACAGCGAGAACACCGGCCGACTCCACATCCTCGAAGTCCAGCGCGCGATCCGCCACCTCCCGAAACCCGTCGTCGCGGTCGTCCCCGGCTGGGCGGTCGGCGGCGGCCACTCCCTCCACGTCGTCTGTGACCTCACCATCGCCAGCGCCGAACACGGAAAGTTCCTCCAAACGGACCCCGACGTCGCGAGCTTCGACGGCGGCTTTGGCTCTGCCTATCTCGCCAAACAGATCGGTCAGAAGAAGGCCCGCGAGGTGTTCTTCCTCGGGAAGACCTACGACGCCGACGAAGCCGCCGCAATGGGAATGGTCAACGAGGCCGTTCCCCACGACGACCTCGAATCCACGGCTCTGGAGTGGGCCGACCGGATCAACGGCAAATCGCCGACAGCCATTCGGATGCTCAAATACGGCTTCAACGCGACCGACGACGGCATGGTCGGCCAGCAGGTCTTCGCCGGCGAAGCCACTCGGCTGGCCTACATGACCGACGAGGCCCGTGAGGGCCGCGAGGCGTTCATGGAGGGCCGCGACCCCGAGTTCGAGGACGTTCCCTGGTATTACTAGCCACCTTTTTACTTCGGGGAATCGCTCGCTACGCTCGCTCAACCCCTCGCAAAAATCTGGACCAAAAACTTCCGCTTGTTCACTCCGTTCGCTCGCGGTGAACCACGCTCGTTACACTCGCGCGGATGCCGACCCTCTCCGCAACCGTACAGCACCGCCGAAGCCCTCGGGCGCTCGTTTCACTCGCGCCCTCGCCCTTCATCCGCCAAGGGCCGCACCGCGAAGGCCGCTTGTTCCCTGTGGTCGCGTATTGAGGGGCAGTAATGCGGAACAGTCGCGGTGACGGTTGCGGAAAGCGCCAGCAGCTGTACCGCGAGCGGGCCGCAGGCGAGTGAGCGGCTCTTTTTAGTCCAGGTTTTGGTCGGGGGTTGAGCGAGCGCGAAGCGCGAGCGATTCCCCCGTCTAAAAAAGTGGGGCTTCGAGCACGAAATCCGGCTCGCCGCTCACCGCGATGCGGGCGGCCGCGGCGTCCGAGACGTGCCGCGGCGTCTCTGGAATCAACACGCGCGTGCGGTCGGCATCCAGTTTGGCGGCATCCGCGCTGATGGCATCGAACAGCGCCCGCGCGGCATCGAGGTCCGCCCACGCGCCGACGCCGTACTCCGCCCAGCGCTCGCTTTTGCCATCCTGCTCACGCTCGTAATCGCGCACCCGATGGGCCATCCCGCGGGTGCCGTCCGCGCCCTGCACGGCGAACACCCGCGTTTCGTCGGCCGCCCGGCGCAGGCGCTCGCGGGTGAGTTCCGAGACCGCCCACGATTCGTTCCTGTCGAGAGCGAGGCCTCCGAGGGCGTTCCGCGCTTCCGAGCGCTGCCAGAATCCCCATGCGTCATCGGGAGCATTGACGACCTCGTAGCCCGTCCCCGCACTGCCCCGGCCGGGGTCGGGATTGGGATGCGCCCAGCGGAACTCCATTCGGGGGTCGAACCCGGCGGCGCGCGACCCGCCCAAACCAGCAGTATTCCACGAGAAAACCATATTTCGACAGCAGGTCGCGCCGCGCTCGCGCGCCCACGCGAACAGCGCATCGTTCAGTTTCGTGCTGAGACCCGTTCCCCGATAGTCGGGATTGACGCGCATTCCCTGTGCCCACGCCTCGTGGTCGGAGAGCAGCACGCCCTGACAGATGCCCGCGATGTCGTCGCCAGCGTCGGCGACGAACGTGCGCTGGCGCTCGCCGTCGCTCGCGATCCACTCGTGATAAATCTCGGGAATGTAGTCGCTCGCCTCGCGGTCGGCCCACGTCCCGCGGGTGAACCCCGCGACCGCCTCGTAGTCCTCCTGACGGGCCTGCCGGATGTGGATGCCCGTGCTCACTGCACTCGCCCTGTGGGACGGTTCTCGACGGGCACCGACCGCTTGGTACACTCGCCGGTCAGCGACTCGCCCATCGTCTCGGCGACATCGTCCTCGTTCGCCAGCGCCCACATCAGTTTCACCTTCGCGGTGCCCGGCAGGGTGTCCTCGGCCTCGACGACGCCCGCATCGAGCAGGTCGCGACCGGTGTCGTACACACGGTCACAGACCCGTCCCGACAGGCATTGGCTGGTCATCACGACCGTCGTCCCCCCGTCGACCAACTCCTCGATACGGGGAATCCAGTCGGTGTGGACGTGACCCAATCCCGTGCCTTCGAGGACGAGTCCAGCACTCCCCTCGGCGACGTCGAGGAACCGCTCGCTCGTCCCGGGCGTGAATTTCAGGAGCTCGACGTCGGTTTCGAGCGCCGACGCGATGGCGAGGTCCGCCGCGCCGCGCTCGCGGTGTTCCTCGTGGAAGACCACCTCCCCAGTGTCGTAGGCCATGTGGCCGAGCGGCATTCCGCCGACGGTCTCGAAGGCGTCGCGGCGCGAGGTGTGATTCTTCCGCACGCGGGTCCCGCGGTGGAGCGCACACCGGTCGTCGGAGTCGCTCGCGTGCATGCAGACCATGACCTCGGCGCAGTCGCTTTTGGCCGCTTCGACCGCACAGACGGCGTTCATCACGTTGTCCGAGGAGGGGCGGTCGGCCGAGCGCTGACTTCCCGTGAACACCACCGGGACCGGCGTATCGAGCATAACGGCGAGCGCGCTCGCCGAGAACTGCATCGTGTCCGTGCCGTGCATCACGACCACACCGTCGGCACCCGCCTCGATTTCCTCGTGGACAGCTTCGGCCAGTTCCTGCCAGACGTCGGGCGTCATGTTCTCGCTCAGGATGTTCGCCACGACCCGCCCTCGATAGTTCGCCCGGCCCGCAAGGTCGGGCACCGCCTGCAACACGTCCTCGGCGTCGAAGCGAGCCGTGACCGCGCCCGTTCGATAATCGACCGTCGAGGCGATAGTGCCCCCCGTGGAGACGAGTGCAACGGTCGGCAGGTCCTCGTCGAACGCGACGCTCGACGACTCGCTCGCGGCCGCGCCGCCGACGTCGTGGACGCCAGCCTCGATGACCTCTAGTTCGGCTCCCTCGCGGTCGATGCCGACGTTGTAGCCCCCGTCGAGTTTGAGCACGGCCCGCTCGGCGGTCGTGGCGGGCATGAGCACACCCTCGTGGGTCCGTCCCTCGCGCGTGAGACGGACGCGGTCGCCCGGATTCATACCTCCACTACCTCCCTCGCGGACTTCAATTCGTCCTTCCGTCGGTCCGGTCGCTGAATCCCATGCCGATATATAAATAGCGCCGTCGAGATGGCAGGAGGTTCATGGCTTCCCGGTCCGTAATTATGCGAGATGTCGAAGACCGAACCGCCGATGCATATCGACACCGACGCACGAACGTTCCGCTACTACCGCCACGCCGTCGAGAAACACTGGGACCCCCACGACATCGACCTCGCCGCCGACCGCGCCGCGATGGCCGACCTCGACGACGTGGGTTTCGAGGGAATCAGACGCGCGCTCGCGCTGTTCGGTGCGGGCGAGGACGCCGTCGCCGAGGACCTCGCACCGCTCGCGGTCGTCCTCGACGATTTCGAGGACCAACTGTTCATCACGACCCAGCTCTACGAGGAGGCCAAACACGCCGATTTCTTCGACCGCTACTGGCGGGAAGTCATCCGGCCGGCCGAGGACAATCGTGGGGCGGAGCGCACCTCGCCGGCCGACGAGCAGTGGTTCTCCGAGGAATACGACGAACTGTTCGAGCGCAACGAGCGCGCGATGGCGCGGCTCCTTGAGGCGGATACGCCGGAAAACCGCGCGAAGGCGTACTCGCACTACCACATGACCGTCGAGGGAATCCTCGCCCAGACCGGGTACTACGGACTCACGCGCCAGTTCGACGAAGACACGTATCCCGACGCCCCGCATCTGCCCGGACTCGTGGACGGACTCACTCAAATCCGCAGCGACGAGGGTCGTCACGTGGGTTTCGGCATGGCGAAGCTCAAGGAACTCGTCGAGACCGAGCGGGTGGATTCGGCGGTCATCGAGGAGACCGTCGGCGAACTGCTCCCGTTGGTGCAGGCATCGATTCCCGATACCGATGCCGAGACCGACCAACCGAGCATCGAATCGAACGAACTCGTCGAGTACGCCACGAGCAAGCACGGCCAGCGCATGCAGCAGATCACCGTTGCGAGCGAATCCATCCCCGATGTCGACGAACTGACCGCGCTCGGCGACTGAGGGCTCGTCCATCGACCCCGCTCGCGGGGAAAGGTCCATGCCGTTCGGGATACTCCCCTCACTATGGCCGACCGCGCCGGCGAACGCACGACGACCCGCGACACCGACGAGCTGCTCGCGGAGGTCGAGACCACGGCCGACGAAGCGGATGGCGAACCGGCGCAGGCGAGCGACGGTCCGACGCTACGCGAGCGCGTGGGGAGATTCTTCTCGGTGCGAGCCTTCTTCGTCGCGCTCGCACTCGTGGCCGTCGGCGTCGTTCTCGGTGGCTTCGTGCCGGTTCTCGGCGCGGTACTCAGATACGTCGGCGTGTTCGCTGCAACGTTCGCGCTCGGCGCGGCCAGCGAGCGCCGCCACTACCTCGAAGCCGGGCTGGCGGGTGCGCTCGTGCCGACCATTGGAACGCTGCTGGAGTACTTCGCGCTGACGATTGCCGGGGTGGGTCTGCCAGTTATCGCCATCGCCGCCGGGATTGGTCTGCTGGCTGGACTCGCGGGCCACTACTTCGGGCGCGACCTGCGTGACGGGCTGACGCGCGAACTGTAGCGGACACGCGTCGTCGGGTCATTCGTACTCTGCCAGCCCTCCGGGGCAGTCCTGTCGTTGAGCAGACACTCACGACACGGCTTATCTTGTTACTCACAGCAGACATCTTCCCACAGGTACAACAATGCTTGATATCAAATCACCGTGTGATCTTCTCCAAAAAATATTCGAATATTGATGAATCGTGATGCAGCCGTATGAAATGAGCAGCCTGATCGATTTTTATCACGGTCTTCTGTAGAAGCAGTATACTGTATCCGATGATGGCCAATCCGAGAGGGCCTGAAAAGATAGTAGCACCGAGGTCGGACGGAACCACGAACAACACCCACGCACCCATGCCACCGATGACTCCAATATAACCGAGAATTTGAAGATTTACCTTTGGGTTACATCTCGTCATTAGTAAGGGTGCTTGTAGTGCTCCTACTTATTTCTAGCCGAAATATCTCCCGTCGTCACCGGGAGAGCAGTGCCCGCCGGCACTATCGATACGTTCTTTTCACTTATAGAAACGGTGACGTTGCCCACGACCTGCAAGCAGACGTCCCTTGCTCACTAACACTATCGATTCGTCACTCGACAGTCCAGCGACCGTTCTCACGGCTCACGAGCCCGTTGGTCGAGAGCAGATCGAGCGCGTCCTCGACGACCGGTAGCGGCACGCCCAACTGTTCGGCGAGCGCGTCGGCGGTGTCGGTGCCGCCCTCGACAGCGCCGAGGACCTCCGCACAGAAGCGCGCGTCGCCGTGGTCGGCGAATCCCCCGGTGTTCAGTCGGTCTTCGAGGCGGTCGGTGAGCGTGTCGTGCAGCGTCGCCAGCCGGCCCTGCACCCAGCGCTGGGCCAGCGACAGTTCGTCCTCCAGCTGCTCGAAACGCCGCAGGTCCGCGGCGAGTTCGGCGAGGTCGCTCGTCTCCTCGCGCGAGACGTCGATGGAGACGTACCGACAGGTCGTGAGGTCGAGGCTCGAACTCGCTGGATAGGCGCTTTTCGCGCCGAACTCGTACGGCGAGACGTTCACCTCCAGTCTGAGGTTGCGCGAGATGCGGAAGTACTTCCGACGACCGTCGTCGACGTGGCTCTCGACCAGTCCCGCCTCCTCCAATTTCCGGAGATGGTCGATGACGGCCTTCGGACTCACGCCGAGCGAATCGCTGATTTCGGTGACGTAGAACGGCCGTTGGGCGAGTAACCTGAGAATGCGTCGGCGGTTCTCGTTGCCGAGCAGGTCGAGCAGCGCCGCGGAGTCCATTCACCTTCAGTTAGTGCTCGATGTGTAAAACGTTGTCCCGGCGACCGCCGTTTCGCTCCGCCGTGGGCCGTCGGTGCCGACGGCCGGCGTGGGCGACCGACTGCTTCCGTTGCCCGTCGCCGTGGGCGCTGAGAGGTTCTCGACGCGGCGACTGAGTCGGTCCAGTCCCGAGGCGTTCACGCCCTCGCTCGCTGCGGTCGTCTTCGCCTCGCTGATGGCGGTGGCGAGGGCGTCGCGGTCGGCGGCGAGACGCGCCCGGCGTGCTCGGTGGGCGACCGAACGGTTCGTCCCCGTGGGGAACCGCTCGATGCGGGTTTCGAGCCTCGTGAGGCGGACGCGGAGGGTCGCCGCGCGCTGGGCGACGAGCGCCTCCTTGCGCGATTGGTTCTCGGCGCTCTCGAAGGCCGCCGTCCACATGCCCGAATCGACCGAGCCGTTGGCCGCGGCGACGCCGCGCTGCATGAACACCGAGACTTCGCGTCCCACGTCTTCGGTCGCAGGTCGGGTGGTCGGCTCGCTCGTCCCGACCTGCGGACTGACACCCATGCCAACGAATCCACAGAGCAGTACCGAAACGAAAGCGACCGCGGCGGCGTTCGTGTTCACTACCGGTCGTTCGGAGACGGGAGAGTAAAAGCGCGCTGGCCGTTCGGCCCCTCCGATGTGCCGTGCATCGTTCCGGTGGCGCGTGGCCTGCCAGAAACTACAAGTGCCATCCTGTGGTATGGTCTTGAATGGCATACTGTCCGTACTGTGAGGCCGACATCAGCGTTTGGGCGGAGCGGCTCGAACAGGCGACCGCCGCGAGCACGCCGAAGGTCTGGACCTGTCCAGAGTGCGATGTCGTGCTCGGTATCTCCGACTGGGGGAACGACTGACAACGCGGAAACGTTTATGAGGTGGTGTGTGGTAGCAATATACATAGTATGTTCGAACGGTTCTCGCGTGGCTACTTCGTCGGCCGGCTCTCCATCGAACCCACGCCCGACGAGGGGGCGGGTGCGTTCATCCAACAGGCCACCCACGAACGGCTCAACGAACAGTTGTATGCCGCCGGCGAAGGTATCGAACGCACCGACCTGCCGCTCGTGATGAAGCTCGAAACGAGCCATTTCGCCGTCGGCGGCGACAGCGGCGTCCCCCGCGACACGCTCTGGGTGCCCGCGTCGTTGCTCGCCGAGACTCGCATCGAGACGCCGCCGACCCTCCGGGAGGTGTTCCTCGCCAAGGCCGACCGCGCCGCCCAGTTGCTCCGTCTCTCCGGGCAGGCCGTCTGAGCGAGATGGGGGCGTCTCAACAGGCTTATCCCCCGCGTGGCATCTATTCACCTCATGAGCGATGTCGTCGTGACGCTGCCGGACGGTTCCGAACTACAGGTCGAGCGCGGCTCGACGGTCGAGGACGTGGCCCACGAGATCGGTCCCGGTCTCGGCCACGATACGATTGCGGGCGTGGTCGATGGCGACCTCGTCGCCGCCGCCGAACCCATCGAGAAGGACAGTGAACTGGAAATCGTCACCGACGGGTCCGATGAATACCTCGACGTGCTCCGGCACTCGGCGGCGCACGTCTTCGCGCAGGCACTCTCCCGACTCCATCCCGACGCGAAACTCACCATCGGACCGTGGACCGACGACGGGTTCTATTACGACATCGCGAACATCGACCTCGACGAGTCGGACCTACGCGAAATCGAGGACGAAGCCGCGGCAATCATCGACGAGGACCTCCCCATCGAGCGCGTCGAGCGCCCGCGCGAGGAAGCCTTCGATATCTACGAGGACAACCCGTTCAAGCGCGACATCCTCGAAACGGAGGCCGCCGACGAGGACCCCGTGAGCTTCTACGAACAGGGCGAGTTTTTCGACCTGTGTCAGGGACCACACGTCGAATCCACAGGGGAAATCGGTGGCTTCTCGCTGCTCGAAACCTCGGCGGCGTACTGGCGCGGCGAGGAAGCAAACGAAACGCTCACCCGAGTGTACGGGACGGCCTTCCCGACCGAGGACGGTCTGGCGGAGTTCCTCGAACGCCGCGAGCAGGCAAAAGAGCGCGACCATCGGAAGATCGGCCGGGAGATGGACCTGTTTTCGGTCGACGAGACGACGGGACCGGGCCTCCCCTTGTATCATCCCAACGGCAAGCGCGTGCTCGACGAACTTTCGGAATACGCGCGCTCGCTCAACCTCGATGCCGGCTACGAACCCGTCGAAACCCCCCACTTGTTTCGGACGGAACTCTGGAAGCAGTCGGGCCACTACGACAACTACGTCGACGACATGTTCCTGCTCGACGTCGACGACGAGGAGTATGGGCTGAAGCCGATGAACTGTCCGGGCCACGCGACGATCTTCGACCAGCATTCGTGGAGCTATCGGGATCTCCCAGTGAGATACTTCGAGGACGGGAAGGTATACCGAAAGGAACAGCACGGCGAACTCTCGGGACTCTCCCGGACGTGGTCGTTCACCATCGACGACGGCCATCTGTTCGTCCGACCCGACCAGATAGCCGAGGAGATTCGAACCATCATGAACACCGTCTTCGAGGTGATGGACACGGTGGGTCTGGAGACCGAACTCGTGTTGGCGACCCGGCCCGACAAATCCGTCGGCAGCGACGCCCTCTGGGAGCAGGCCGAATCCCAGCTCCGCACCGTGCTCGACGACGGCGGGTACGACTACGACGTCGAAGCGGGCGACGGGGCGTTCTACGGACCGAAGATCGACTTCGCCTTCGAGGACGCGCTCGGGCGGGTCTGGGACGGTCCCACCGTGCAGCTCGATTTCAACATGCCCGAGCGCTTCGACCTGTCGTACGTGGGCGAGGACAACGACGAGCACCGCCCGGTGATGATCCATCGGGCGCTCTACGGCAGCTACGAGCGCTTCTTCATGGTGCTCATCGAGCACTTCAACGGCGACTTTCCGCTCTGGCTCGCGCCCGAACAGGTGCGGATTTTACCTGTCAGCGACGACAACATCGCCTACGCCGAGGACATCGCCGCCGAGTTCGATGGGTTCCGTACGGAAATCGAGACCCGTTCGTGGACGGTCGGACGCAAGATTCGGGCGGGCCACGACGACCGTGTACCCTATATGCTCATCGTCGGCGACACCGAAGCGGCGGACGGCACGGTGTCGGTCCGCGACCGCCAAGAGCGCGAGCGCGACGGCGTCGCCGTCGAGGAGTTCCGTGACCACCTCGAACGCGAGCGCGACGAGAAGTCGGTCGCGCCCGACTTCCTCGACTGACGCGGACGGTACTTCTCGCCGGCCACACGAAGCGGGCACGGAACGGACCCAGCGAGCAACGTTCCGCCCGAACGAACACTTAAAAAGCCGTTTCAATCGGGCAGAACCGAATTGCTCGTGTAGAACGGGGGTTCGCTCCATGCGAGACGCAATCGACAGGCGGACGTTCATCACGGCGACAGGTGCAGCAGGCGTCACAGCAGCGCTACCGTTCAGCGGCGTCGCGGGCGCGGCGTCCACGTCGCTGGTCGACAGCGCGTTCGACCTCACGAGCGACGTGCTCCAGGAGGCGCTGGTCGTCTTCGAGTCCAACGACGCGGTCGACCAACTGGCAAACTTCGCCCTCCCGAACGGCTACTACAAGTTCGACGTCCTGCCAATCGGCTACACCGAAGTGGGTGGCGGTCTCATAGAGGAGCTTGCCGCTCTCGACGGCGTTCGCCGCGTCGAGCGCAACAAGGAACTCGAACTGTACAACGATGACACCAGAGACGTGACGCGCGCAGATGAGGTCCAATCGGGCAGCGGAAGCGGCCTCTCGACGGGCTACACCGGCGAGGGCGTCCACGCGGCGGTCATCGACTCGGGCGTCGACGGCGACCATCCGGACCTCCGTGAGAACGTCGCCCACAACTGGCAGTGGGTCGGCAATCCGCTCGGCTCGCCCACGCTCTGGACGGACGTCGGCATCGTCGACACCGACGGCGGCGGCCACGGCACCCACTGCTCCGGTACTGTGGCGGGCGACGGGTCGGCGAGCGACGGCCAGTTCCGCGGGATGGCTCCCGACGCGGACCTCGACGTGTACGCGGGCGGCGCGGTCCTCGTCGTGTTGAAGACCGCCGCGGCCTACGACCACCTCCTGAAGCGGGTTCGGGACGGCGACTCCGACGTGAAGATCGTCAGCAACTCCTATGGCTCTTCCAATGGCGAGGACTTCGACCCCGACAGCGCGCTCAACACGGCGACGTGGGAGGCCTATCAGGAGGGGTTGCTGTCGGTGTTCGCGGCCGGCAACTCCGGGCCGGGCACGAACACGCTGAACCAGTACGCCAAAGCGCCCCACGTGCTCGGCGTCGCCGCGACGAACGACCAGAAGGCCGTGACGAACTTCTCCTCGCGCGGGCGCAAGCAGACCAGCGCCAACACGCCCGACAACTGGGACCGGGGGACGGCGCTCGACAACCTCCGAAACTACTACGAGACCGGGAGCAGCTCCGGCCCAATCGGCGTCTACCGACCGGGCATCGGCGCGCCCGGCAACGCCATCGTCAGCACGATGTCGCCCGGCGACGTGCTCGGTGCGAGTAGTGCCGACGACGGCCGACTCTTCTATGCGACCATCAGCGGCACCTCGATGGCGTGTCCGGCGACGGTGGGCATCGCCACGCTCGTGGTGGATGCCTACCGCGCAAACAACGGCGGCGATGTCTCGCCGACGGAACTGTTGAACACGCTCACCGCCGAGGCCGAGGACGCAACGAGCGAGTACACGCCGTACAACGTCGGGAGCGGGTTCGTCGACGCCTACGCCGCCACCTCGCGCGCCGAGAGCGGTACCCTCGCCGGGTTCTCGGACGTGACGCTCGTCTGAACCGCCGACGAACTCGTTTGTCGAAGCACCGATGAGCAATCGACCCGTACGAAACACATGAGCGAGTGCGCCATCTGTGAGCGCAACGTCGAAACGACGAGACACCATCTGACGCCACAGAATCGCAAGGAGAGTTCGGTCGCCCCGGTCTGTGACCCCTGTCACCGCCAGATTCATGCCGTCTTCACCAACCACGAGTTGAAACACCGTTTCAACACCGTCGCGGACCTCAAGGCGAGCGAGGAGATGCAGAAGTTCGCGTTGTGGCTGCGGAAGACGAATCCCTCTCACGTACGGGTCGACGAGACGGCGCACGTCAGCGACTGGCGCGGATAGCGCGACGACCCCTCGCAAACCCGACCAAGTTGTGGCGTCGTGTGGACGGGTTTTTGGTCGCGTCGAGCTATCCGGTAGTATGGACGAACGCATCGTCGAGCACGCGGCGGTACTGGTCGAGTGGAGCGCCCGTATCGAGGCGGGCGACGACGTCGTCCTCGCGGTCGCACCGGGCGCACACGACCTCGCGGTCGCCGTCGCGGCGGAACTCGGCGACCGCGGCGCGAACCCTGTGGTGACGTACACCTCGGGTGAAATCAATCGCGCCTACCTCCGGGCGCACGACGACGAATTCGACGAAAATCCCGCACACGAACACGCGCTCTACGAGAACGCCGACGCCGTGCTCTCGCTCGGTGGTGGGCGGAACGCGAGCGCGATGGCGGACGTTCCGGGCCAAACGCGGTCGACCCACGCCACGGCGCGCGAGAAGGTTCGGGAGGCGTACATGAACACCGACTGGGTCTCGACCGTGCATCCCACGCGCTCGCTTGCCCAGCAGGCCGGCATGAGCTACGAAGCCTACCGAGAGTTCGTCTACGACGCCGTGCTCCGCGATTGGGAAGCGCTCGCCGAGGAGATGAGCGGACTCAAAGAGCGACTTGACGCGGGACGCGAGGTCCGCATCGTCGGCGAGGGGACCGACGTCACGATGGCAATCGAGAACCGGACCGCGGTGAACTCCACCGCATCGGTCGCCGACGACAGCCACAATCTCCCGAGCGGCGAGGTGTTCACCGCACCCTACGGGACCGAGGGCCACGCTACCTTCGACGTGCCGATGACCGTTCGCGGAAAGCGGGTTCAGGATGTTCGACTGACCTTCGAAGACGGTGAAGTCATCGACTACGACGGTCCTGCTGTCATCGGCGAAATCCTCGACACCGATGACGGCGCGCGCCGCCTCGGCGAACTGGGAATCGGGATGAACCGCGGCATCGACCGGCCGACGGATAGTATTCTGTTCGACGAGAAGATGGCTGGCACAGTCCATTTGGCGCTCGGGCGTGCCTACGACGCCTGTCTGCCCGACGGCGAGGCGGGCAACGAGAGCGCGGTTCACGTCGATTTGATCACCGACATGAGCGACGACTCGCGGCTCGAAATCGACGGTGAGACCGTCCAGCGCGACGGAGCCTTCCGGTGGGAGGCGGGCTTCGAGGAATGAGCGCCCGTCGAACCCCGACAAAGTATTTACCGCCTGTGGTCGATAGTTTACTGGGAGTGGCCTGCGGATGAGCTATTTCGACCGACTCAACCGGTACATCGGGCGCGACGAGGGGGAGACCGAGTACGTCTGCCGGAACTGCGGCGTTGGATTCGACGAACGCCGACAGGTCTGTCCGGAGTGTGGAGGTTACTCGATTCGCCGCCGCGAGTGGGGACCGCTTCGATGACTACTGCCACCAGTCGCTCCGGCGCTCGTCGTAGCCCGTCGATTCGCGCAGTACCGGCGGATAGGCCGATTCGTTCTCGATGCCGAAACCGAGTCCGAGCCAGCGCGCGACGTGCCAGCCCACGGCGTCGGCGTCGAGACCGGTGTAGGTAATTTCGAGGCGCGTGTACGTTTCGAGCGCGCCGTCGCCGTCGCTGTCGCGGCCGAAGACCGAGCCACACGACCCCCGCTCGGATGCGCAGGGCGAGCGCTCGGTGGGACGAATCACGACGTCGGCGTTTGCGAAGCTCGAAACCATGCGGAAGGAGACGTTTTCCGGAACCGTGCCGTCCGCGCCCCGGTCGTAGTAGTCCAGCGCGTGGTCGATCCCCTCGCGTTCGGCCGCCGAGGCGTCGTCGGTGACGAACACGGTGAGTGTCGAATCGTTCCACGCGAGCGCGCGCGTGCTGGCGTTCGGTTTCGGCAGGCTCGTCAGCGTCGTGTGCGTCGCCATCAGCTCCTGTGGGGGGTCGCCGTGGCCGAGGCCGAGCGCGTGACCGAACTCGTGTTCGAGCACGCGCACCGTCGAGTTCGCCGAGAGGTTGTCGAGCGCGCGAACCTCGACGGTGTCACCGGTCTGGGAGGGAGCGGTGATTTCGGGTGCGCAGCCGGCGGCGTTTGTAACCTGTCCACAGTGGGCAATGCGTGGCGTGAACGACACGCGGATGTCGGGGTCGCTGGCGTTCGCCGCGAGCGTGACGTTCACCGAGTAGTTCAGATATCGTTCGTCGTGTGTCTCCCAGTAGTCGACCGCTTCGGCGACGAGCGGGTCGAACGCGCGTGTCGAGTCGTTCGCAGTGACGGCCACGGTCAGATTTCGGTCGCCGTAGGGGTTGTCCGGGTCGCCCGCGTAGCCGGCGAGGTCATCGGGCAGCGGGCGCTCGGTGAGACCGGCGCAGCCGGCGGAAAGGACGACGGCGAGCACCACGACCACCGGAATGGTTTCGGCCATCGTCGGTCGACGGCGGTCCGTTTCCGTCACGTTTAGCTCATGCGTGGCTCGTTCAGACGGTGAGCTCGCCCTTGCGCTGTACCACCTCGACGGACTCGGCGTCGACGGTCTCGACGTCGAGGTGCATCGGGATGAACTCGCGGCGCTCGAAGGCTTCGGTCTCGTCTTCGGTTCCGACCGTACACCACAGCTGCGGGCGGTCGGGACCGTGCCACTCACCCTGTTTGCTGATGCCGAAACAGACCAGCTCCTCGCCGTCGAGGTCGATGATTCCCCCTTTGCGGACGTCGGGGTTGCCGTTGATGATGAGCCGCTTCATACCTGCACGTCAGCCGACGCGAACCTAAGCGCTTCGGACGGGCATCGACGGGAAAACCGACGGCGTTCGGGTCATTTCGTGCTCGGGACGTTCTTCGGCCATGTGTTCGTTGAGCGCTTGCTCGCTCTCGAACGATTCCCCGCAGATGTGACAGTCGTTGTCGGTCGAACTCATCGTCCGTCCCGGCGACCGACCGAAACGCTTTCACCGGCAAACGACGGGTTCCGCGCCGCGAGAGGGGACGACACCCACCGCGGACCATCCCGCCAGACCAAACGGGTTTTATCCGCCCGCTCGTTAGGGACTCGCAGTAACCATGCAGATGCCACGTCGATTCAACACGTACTGTCCGAACTGCAACGAGCACCACGAACACGAGGTCGAGAAGGTCCGCAGCGGCCGTGAGACCGGGATGAAGTGGATCGACCGACAGCGCGAGCGCGGTACGTCGGTCATCGGCAACGCCGGGAAGTTCTCGAAAGTCCCAGGCGGAGACAAACCCACGAAGAAGACGAACCTCAAGTACCGCTGTGGCGAGTGTGGCAACGCCCACCTGCGCGAGGGCTGGCGCGCCGGCCGCGTGGAGTTCCAGGAGTAATCATGGCAGGAAGCTTCTACTCCGTGCGCTGTCCGGACTGTGAGAACGAACAGGCCGTCTTCGGCAAGGCCGCGAGCACGGTCGCGTGTGCGGTCTGTGGCACGACGCTCGCCACACCCACGAGCGGCAAGGCGGTCTTCGAGGGCGAGGTCGTCGAGACCGTCGAGCACCGCGAGGCGACCGAGACCATCGCGGGTGAATCCGAGGCCCAATGAAATACAGCGGCTGGCCCGACCCGAGCGAACTCGTGGTGGGAAAGGTCGACGAGATCGCCGACTTCGGCGTGTTCGTCGACCTCTCCGAGTACGAGGACAAACGCGGTCTCGTCCACATCTCCGAGGTCGCCTCGGGTTGGATCAAGAACGTCCGCGACCACGTGAGCGTCGGCCAGACGGTGGTCGCGAAGGTGCTCGACGTCGACGAGGGGTCCCAGCAGATCGACCTCTCGCTGAAGGACGTCAACGACCACCAGCGCTCGGAGAAAGTCAGAGAATGGAAGTCAGAACAGAAGGCGGACAACTGGATGACGATTGCCTTCGGCGAGGACATCGACGACGAGCAGTACGCCACCATCGCCAACGAGTTCCTCGCTGAATTCGGCTCGCTCTATGCTGGATTCGAGGAGGCGGCCATCCACGGTGGGGAGGCGCTCGCCGATACCGACCTCACTGACGACGAGATCGATGCCATCGTCGAGACCGCCCGCGAGAACGTCTCGGTGCCGTACGTGACGGTCGCGGGCTACGTCGACCTCACGAGCCCCGACAGCGCCGGTGTCGACGTCATCCGTGAGGCGCTCCACGCCGCAGAGGGTAACGGCGACATCCCCGAAGAGGTCGAACTCGACGTCACCTATGTGGGGTCGCCCGAATACCGCATCCGCGTACAGGCACCTGACTACAAGACCGCCGAGAGCGAACTCGAAGCCAGCGCCGACCGCGCGGCGGCCTCGGTCACGGAACGCGGTGGCACCGCCGAGTTCCACCGCGAGCGCCGCAGCGACGACGAGTAGGGAATCGAAAAATGAAATCGGCCATTCGTGTCTGCGAGGTGTGGGAATCAGCTCACGAGCGGCCGGTCTATACGCTCTCTTCGACCTGTCCCGACTGTGGCGCGCGCGCGGTCAATAGCGCGCCGGCACCCTACAACCCCGAGGACCCACATGGCGAGTACCGACGCGCTCTTAAGCGCCGCGAGTCCGATTGAGCCATGGACGAATTCGACGTCGAGACGCTCGCGGAGCCGTCGCTGACCGACCCGGTACTCATCGAAGGGCTGCCCGGCGTGGGCCACGTCGGCAAACTCGTCGCCGAACACCTCCTTGAGGAACTCGACGGCGAACTCCTCGCACGGGTGTATTCGGAGCATTTCCCGCCGCAGGTGAACATCGAGGACGGCCGCGCGAAACTGGCATCGGCCGAACTCCACGCCGTCGAAGTCGATGGGCAGGACCTGCTCGTGCTCACCGGCGACCATCAGGCACAGGACGCCGCCGGCCACTACCGGCTGACGGACCTGTTCCTCGACCTCGCGACCGACCACGGGGCCGAGCGGGTGTTCGCGCTCGGCGGCGTTCCCACAGGTGAGTTGATCGACGAGTACGGCGTCATCGGGGCCGCGACCACCGACGACCTCGCCGAGGAACTCGAAGACGGCGGTGTGGAGTTCCGCGAGGGCGAACCGGCTGGCGGCATCGTCGGCGTCTCCGGTCTCCTTCTGGGTCTCGGCGAGCGCCGGGACCTGCCGGCGGCGTGTCTGATGGGCGAGACGAGCGGGTATCTCGTCGACCCGAAGAGCGCGCGGGCAGTGCTCGAAGTGCTTGAAGAGCTGGTCGGCTTCGAGGTGAGTTTCGAATCGCTCGAAGAGCGCGCCGACGAAATGGAGGAGGTCGTCCAGAAGATCCAACAGATGGAGCAAGGCCAGCAGGCCACCGACGACGACCTCCGGTATATCGGTTAGCTCTCCTCCTCGGCGTCGTGTTCGATGGTCTCGACGATGTCGAGTGGCACGTCGCGCAGCGCGCCGCCGACCTCGCTTTTGGCGATGCGCTGGGCGTGTTCGCGGCCGTCGGCGTTGAACACCTCGATTTCGAGCACCAGTCCCACGAGCGCCGTGCCGGCGGCGACGAAGGCCGAGTCGAACGGTTCGCCGCAGGCCGGACAGCCGGTCGCGCCGACGTCGACCTCGACGTAGGACTTGTCCTCGTCGTTCAGCCGCTTGCCGGCCTCACTGACGGCGACGCCGATGGCGTCGTCGATGCTTTCGACGTCACGAACCAACCACGCCGCCTCCATCGCAACGAGATAGTCAGCCATATTCGATTCTCGGTCCCCGGCGTGTCGTACCTTGTGGTTTCGCCGCGCACGTGAATCCGAAGCTATCGATACGTTATGGCGACGAACGTCGTGGGTCGTCCATCACCCCGCTCACGACCCTCGTGTTCGCAGTTCTGATTGCGTTCCGTTCAAATCCACTTGAATCGAATGACTGCGTCGGTGTGTTGGTGGTTCTCATTGCCGATTTCGGTGCGGTACAGTTATATACCTCCTCGGATTTCCCCTCGGCGAGGACATGAAAGCACGACTGTACCGTACGCTGCTGTTCGCCGCCTACCAGGCTGTACTCCTGCTGGGTATCGTCACGTTTCCGCTCGCGTTGGTCGCCGAGCGCGCCGGTCTGTCGCTTCCCGTCGGCCGGCTCGTCGAGCGCCTCGGCGAGGCCCACGAGCGCGCGAGCGAGGACTGAGAGTTCGGAAGGACTGGCCTTTTAAGCGTCGGGCAAGTACAGAGGGTAATGCCTGAGCTACCAAACGGTCCGGACCTCGCGCGGCCCGGGCGACAGGCGACCGACGACATCTACGAACCGGAACTCGGCTCGCTGCCGGACCCGGACCAGGACATGGACGACGCCGAAATCACGAAAACCGGCACGACGACCGTCGGGCTGACGACGACCGACGGCGTGGTGCTCGCCACCGACCGCCGGGCGAGCCTCGGCAACATGGTATCGAGCAAGACCGCCGTGAAAGTCGCCGAAATCCACCCTCGCGGGGCGCTCACCATTGCTGGGTCAGTGAGTGCAGCGCAGGCACTCATCAGTAATCTCAAAGCCGAAGTGGACCTCTACGAGGCCCGTCGCGGTGAGGAGATGAGCATGCAGGCGCTTTCGACGCTCACCTCGAACTTCCTCCGGAGTGGGGCCTTTTTCATCGTCCAGCCGATTCTCGGTGGTGTCGATAGCGAGGGCAGCCACGTCTACAGTATCGACCCGACGGGCAGCGTGATGGAAGAGGAGTACAGCGCGACCGGCTCGGGTACGCCCTTCGCCTACGGTGTCCTCGAACAGCAGTACGACGAGGGCATGAGCAACGACGAGGCCAGAACCGTCGCCGCCCGCGCGGTCAAAAGCGCCGTCGAGCGCGACACCGCCAGCGGTAACGGCATCATCATGTCCGAAATCACCGACGAGGGCGTCGAAATCGAGGAGTACGACAGCCTCGACCAGCTCCTCTGAGGCCGTGACTTTTTGCCGGTAGTAGCCCAGAGCGGCGGCTGTGGCGATTGCGGTGCGGGACTTGGCGGATGAAGGGCGAACGAGCGGTGCTCCGCACCTTTCTCACTGAGGGGCCGAAGGTCCGCGAGGTCATCGGCGCGTCGCGCCGACTACAAGCGATTCCTTCGGAATCGTCCAGTCCAAAAGCGCCGTCTCCGTTGAGAATGCCGAGACGGCCCCGTCGCCTCGCAGTACGGAAAACGGTGGCGTCTAGTAACTGCGTTCTTTCGGCTCGTAGGTCTTGTCCTCGCCGTCGAGGATGACCGGTGCGTAGTAGAGGTCGGGCGTGCCCTCGTTCCATGCGAGCATCGTGTGTTTGATCCAGTTCTCGTCGTCGCGCTCTTGGTGTTCCTCACGCCAGTGGGCACCCCGGAACTCGGTGCGGGCGAGCGCCGAGAGGGTGATGGCTTCGGCGAGGTCGATGAGGTTGCGGGTCTCGATGGTGTGCTGGAGGTCGGTGTTGAAGGTGCGAGAGGGGTCGTTGACGTAGACGTCCTGGTAGGCCTCGCGGGCCTCGCGGATGTCCCGCAGCGCCTGTTTCAGGCCCTCCTCGTTGCGGAAGACGTTCACGTTCGCGGTCATCGATTCCTGGAGCTTCGAGCGGATGTCGGCGTGCTGGACGCCCTCGTCTTTGTCGAGGAGGTGCTCGATGCGCGCGCGTTCGTCCTCAAGTGCGCGCTCGACGGTCTCGTCCATGCCGACCAGCGCGCCGCCGTCCGCGCGCTCGTCGCCCGCCCGTCCGCCGTCGGCGGCTACGTCCTCGGAGGTGTCGAGCGCGCCGGGCGTGACCGGGGTGTCGACGTCGCCGGAGCCGATGCTCGCCGACGGCCCGGTCTCGATTTCGGCTGCTTCCATCTCCTTGCCGGCGGCGTGGCGACCCGCACGCGCGCCGAAGACGATGAGTTCCGGCAGTGCGTTCCCACCCAGTCGATTTGAACCGTGGACCGAGACGCAGGCGCACTCGCCGGCGGCGTACAACCCAGTAATACAGGTCTCGCCGTTCTCTGAGACCTCGATGCCGCCCATCGCGTAGTGCTGGCCGGGCTTGACGCGCATCGGGTCCTCCAGGGGATTGACGCCCTCGAAGTCCTCCGAGAGATGGATGATGTTTTCGAGTCTATCAGTTATACGCTCCTCGCCGAGGTGGCGCATATCGAGGTGGACGTAGTCGTCCTCGAAGCCCCGGCCGGCGTTGATTTCGTCGAGTTCCGCCCGCGCCACGACATCGCGGGAGGCGAGTTCGCCGACGTTGTTCGCATAGCCACCCTCGAACATGAAGCGCTCGCCCTCGGCGTTGTAGAGGATGCCGCCCTCGCCACGGACGCCTTCGGTTATCAACACACCTGTCGAGGGCAGCGTCGTCGGGTGGAACTGAACGAACTCCATGTCCTCCAAGGGAACCCCTGCCCGGTAGGCCATCGCCGGCCCGTCGCCGGTATTGGCCACGGCGTTGGTCGTATGATCGTAGACCTGTCCCGGACCGCCGGTGGCGAGGATGACCCCGTTGCGGGCTTTGAACCCATCCACCTCGCCGGTCTGGACGTCGTAGCCGACGACGCCGTGACACTCGCGGTCCTCGGGGTCGCCGTGGTCGGTCACGGCGAGCCGGGAGACGTACCACTCGTCATATACGGTGATGCCTCGCTTGACGACCTGCTCGTACATCGTGTGCAGCAGGTGATGGCCCGTCTCCGCGCCGGCATACGTGGTGCGGGGGAAGGATAGTCCGCCGAAGGGACGCTGGCTCATTCGGCCGTCGTCGTCTCTCGAAAAAGCCATCCCCCAGTGTTCGAGTTGGATGGTCTCGCTGGGACTCTGGTGACAGAGCGTCTCGATGGCGGGCGCGTCGCCGAGATAGTCCGACCCCTTCATCGTGTCCTTCGCGTGACTCTCGAAGGAGTCGCCCTCCCGAAGCACGGCGTTGATGCCCCCCTCGGCGGCCCCCGTGTGGCTCCGCACGGGGTGGAGTTTCGAGACGAGCGCCACGTCCGCGCCCTCCTCGTGTGCTGCGACCGCCGCCCGAAGGCCGGCCCCGCCCGCACCGACCACGATGACGTCGTGTTCGTGCATCCTTGGTCGTGGTTTGACCTACCGAGACTTGAGGCTGTTCATGCCCTGGCGAGTCACTCGGGTTTGGTCAAAACGAGTATCTCTTCGTCGAGACCGTCGTGTGATCCGGTCGTCGAGTGGAGCTTTCGCCACGGTTTGATTTCCGTATCGACGAAGCCAACCCGCCTCTCGGCCAGCTCCTGTAGAATTTCACCCGTTTCGATGGACACTTGCCAGTACGACCCCGAATCCGCGACCACGTAGCAGGCTTTCCCGCCGGGAGCCATGATTTCGAACACCTGCTCGAAGTGGTGTTGCATCCCGGCGAAATACTCCTCGACGACGCGGGGATAGTACTGCCCGAAGCCATGTTGGATGTCCTCTTCGTCGATGATGCGCTCCATCTCGGTGATGATGGCATCGACGCGCTCGTTCTCGCGGATGTTTGCCTGCTCGCCCTCGTTATCGCCTACGTAGATGTTTTTGGTGTGTGAACGGATGCTGGACTTCTTGATACCCTGGAGGTCGTCATTGTCCGCCAACACGCCGAGCCAGATGAGTTCGAGACGCTGATTTCTCGTGTAATCGTGTTCGGCGGGGTACGGCGGGGAGGTGATGAGATAATCGACTTCACCGTCGTGTGCATCGGTGTGGAGTAATCCGGAGTTCTCTGTGAGTGCGTCAGAGATGTGACGAGCGTCGGCAGCAAGCACTTCCGACTGGCCGACTTTGAGACCGTCGGCGAGACTCGACTGTGCCCGGCGAAGATCACCCTCGATTTTGTCGAGCTTTTCAGCAAAAATCCCGTGAACATTCACGTTCTCTTTTGCTGATTTGCGATATGCCTCCGGCCCGAAGCCGACGTTCGCCACGTCTTCGGGAAGAATGGCGACCATCGCAAGGCGAAAAACGTCCGTCACGCGGTCGTCGGGCATCGATTCGACGTGATGGCGGAGAACCAGCATCTTCTTGCGGGGCTTTTCGCTCAACCAGCCCTTGGGTGTTTTCTCCGGTTCGCTCAGGTCATATCCATCGAGAGTCACGCTCTCACTATCGGTTTCCATGAATGACGAAAGCGTGGCGTTGCCCTCCGAGTCGATCGTTCGGAGAACTGGTTCAATCGTTCGCAGAAGCTCGTTTCGCCGACGTGAGAGTTCATCTAGATCAACGTCCCACGTCGTCTTCACACTGCCTGCGAGTACGCCGACTGGACTGACGTCCGTTCCAATGGCGTCGATTCCGCTTTGTTTTGCCGCGAGAGTCGTCGTTCCCGTGCCGTTGAACGGGTCGAGAATGAGGTCGTCCTCCGTGATGTTGAACTCCTCGATGAGATCATAGATGATCTCATCGCTGTAGGCGAAAACGATCCGATACCAATCGTGAATGTCGGTGTCGGAGAGACGTGCGATATTGCTTCTGTGTTCCATACTCGCGTTCGTGCTCGTATCGTCCTGTGACATGGGTGGGGTTAGGTCTTTTCCGTTGAACCGCGCCGCCGGTTTGACTAGTATATTTAATATCTATATAGTCTTTCGATGCTTGTCTCAACAGAATTTCGAAGCCAAGAAGCGGTTTTCCGGCTTCGATGTCAGAGTCCAATCGATGCCCGACGAACGTACACTCAATGAGCAGGCCGACCTATTCGACAAGCTCGCCGACGAGAAGCGGTTGCGGATACTGCAATATGCCGCAGAGGGACCTGTAGCGGCACCGCAACTCGCGGAGACGGACGATTTCGACATATCCAGCGAATCGATTCTCTACCACATGAACCTCCTCGAAAGTGCAGGATTTCTCGTTTCCTCCACGGTTCAGGGACCGTACAAGCGTCCACGAAAGGAGTTTCGATTGAGCGGCAACGGAAAGCATCTGACTCTCGAAGTGGTGGAGGACGAGTATTTCTTCGACTTCCGGGAGCCACCGATCGCAACGGAATGACCACTTTCGGTCGATCAAGAGTGTCGAATGACAATAAAGATTCCAAACGGATATCCATACATAATTTCAAATCGTCGACAGGTTTAGCTTCGCCGCACGGTTCGATGTGGTTGATGGCAGGGAAGTACCAGCAGGTCATTGAGTACGTATTCGACACGAAAGCGGATGGGTTCGGAACGGAGGACGACATCCCGTTCCACCGCGACGATATCGAGAAGGCGATGGCCGAACTCGACATCTCCGTTGGGAACGTCCCGGACATTCCCTATGCGTATCGGTCTCGTCGGCCTCTCCCCGAATCAATCGCCCAGTATGGTTACAGCGCCGTCATCATCGACGATACCCGTAGCGGAGAAGACCCGACCTATCTGTTCACGAAACGGGACCAACTCGTCCCGGTTCCCGAAGTAGTGGACGAGACACGGACGACTTCAACGAGCAGCCTTCCGAAGCCCGTGCGCCCGTACATCGGTAAGGACGAACAGGGGGTCCTGACACAGGTTCGCTACGCTGGACTCCTCGACGACTTTACCGGATTGGACACCTACCACCTCCAAAGCCATCTACGAATGCGGGTCTACGGCAGAGAGGCTGAGCTTGACGACCTATACATCGGTGTCGAGGACGAGTCCGAGAGTGAAAGAACGACCCATCATGCACTTGCAGTTGAGGCAAAGGGAGAGGGCGAAACGTTGAATCGGAACCAACTGATTCGCAACACGCGAGGCATCGAGAACAAGCGTGACTACCCCAACTCAGTGCGCACGCTCGCCGTCAAACTCCACGAAGAAGTCATCTATCTGTTCGAGTTCGATGTTTTCGAACGAGACGGCGAGGACCGAGTGGAAACAGAGCGAGTTTGGAAGTACGATTTCAGCGACGCCGAATAGGAGTGCGTAAAAACCTCACCAGAATTTGAGATTGTCTTTCACGGCCTCGCGCTTCATCTCCTGGATGTGCTCGGTGAGCGGAATGTCCTTCGGGCAGACCTCGGTACAGGAGAACTGGGTCTGACACCGCCAGACGCCGTGTTCCTGTTCGAGGATGTTCATCCGATGTTCCTTGATGTCCTCGCCTTCGCGTTCGTCCATCGCGAACCGGTAGGCCTTGCTGATGGCCGCCGGCCCCAGATACTGGTTGTCGCCGGCCGCGATATTGCACGAAGACTGACAGGCCCCACACCAGATACATCGGGTACTCATCTTGATTTTCTCGCGGTTCTCGCGGCTCTGGAGCTGTTCTTCCTCGTCGGGCGTCTCGCCCTGGAAGTACGGCTCGACGGCGCGCATCTGCTCGTAGAAGTGCTCCATGTCCACCACGAGGTCCTTCTCGACCTCCTGATGGGGGAGCGGCTCGACGCGGACGGGACTCTCCAAGTCCTCGATTTGGGTCTGACAGCCCAGCCGCTGTGAGCCGTTGATGAACAGGGCGTCCGAGCCACAGACCGCCTGCCGACAGGAGTGCCGGAAGGTGAGCGATGAGTCGAACTCGTCGCGGGCGTACATCAGCGCGTCGAGCACGGTCGTGCCCTTCGGCGCGGGCACGTGGAAGTCGTCGAAGCGGGGTTCGCGCTTGCCCTCGACCTCGGGGTCGTAGCGGAACACCTTGAGGTGGGCGCGCGGCGTCTCGTCGTCGGTCGACTCCTCCTCCGCACGCTGGGCCTCGCGCTCGCCCTCGTCGAGGCGCTTGCGTTCGAGTCGCTGGTCCTGAGGCGATTCGTCCTCTTCGATTTCGCTTCGTTGTAGCTGTGTACTCATGGATTCACACCAGTCCCGTCATCGCCAGTGCCAACCGAACGCCCTGCACGATGAGTCCCGCGCTAGCGACGACCAACACGCCGAGAACGACTTTCTTCTGGGTTCCCTTCAGTCCCTGATTCACCAACGCGTTGAACACGCCGTTGACGCCGTGGAAGGTCGCCGTCACGAGAAAGAGTATCATCGTGACGAAGTAGCCCACCTGACTCATTCGGGCCTGCGAGCCAAGGAAGGTTATCTCGTAGGCGTGGTTGACGAAGTGCAACAGCATGAAATGGAAGGCGAGTA
Source organism: Halococcus sp. AFM35 (assembly GCF_051195015.1). Taxonomy (NCBI): domain Archaea; kingdom Methanobacteriati; phylum Methanobacteriota; class Halobacteria; order Halobacteriales; family Halococcaceae; genus Halococcus; species Halococcus sp. AFM35. The sequence continues at coordinate 98,270 of NZ_JBNTJU010000007.1, read as the reverse complement.
CGATGACGAGAAACGCCGCGGTCAGTCGCTGGAGGAACCACGCCCAGCCCCGCCGGTCAAAGGAGGAATAGCGCTCGGCCATTCAGAACGCCCCCGAGAGGAAGGTCGGCACGCTCGCGACGGCGATGGCTCCGGTCAGCACGAGCGAGGCGTAGAAGCTCTTGTCTTGCGATTCGAGACCCACACCCAGATCGATGAACAGCAGCCGAATTCCGTTCATGATGTGAAAGGTCGCGACAGCGAGCAGCCCCACTTCGAGGATACGAACGAGCAGCAGGCTTTCGAGCGAGCGCAGCGTCGTTGTGTACAGCTGTGGGCCGGAAATAGCGGTGCTCAACACGGCGACGTGGGTGAACAGGTAGCCGATGAGCACCCACCCGGTGAACTTGTGAAAGATCCACGCCCACATACCGGGCGCGAACTCCCGCCACCGCCCGAAGTCCTCGATGAAACCCCGATTGTGCGACTGACTCATGCACTCGAAGCCTCGAACCCGTCCGATAAAGGCGTTACGTCACCGGATAGCCACCGACCGCACGACACCCACCGAACAGCGCCGGTAACGGACGGCCGGCGAAACGATAATAACTGACCGCATATATTTTACTAGCTTTGAGTATGATATCGGGTGATTTTGGCAGGAGGATTAATACTTCCGGGGCGTCGATGGCGGACAATGAGCGATACGCCAGCGCACCCGGACGGTCACGGGGGCGCGACCGGCAGCCACAGTCACGACCACGCGGACGGCCACAGCCACGGCGACACCAGTACGCGAAAGCTCGCGCTCGTCGCCGTCATCAATCTGTTGGGATTTCTCGCCGAACTCGCCGGCGGCCTGCTGTTCGGTTCGGTCGCCCTGTTGAGCGACGCGGTCCACATGCTGTTCGATGCGCTCGCGTACGTGATGGCCTTCGCCGCCTCGTACGTCGCCACCCGCTATGATACCAGCGACCGCTACTCATTCGGACTCCATCGCCTCGAACCCCTCTCGGCCTTTCTCAACGGCGCACTCCTGCTTCCGATGGTCGGGTTCATCCTCTACGAGTCCTCCCAGCGGTTCGTCGACCCCGTCGCCATCGCCACGGTGCCGACGCTGGCCATCGCCGTCGGGGGCCTGCTCGTGAATCTCCTCTCGGTGTACGTCATCGAAGGCGGCGAGATGAGCCTCAACGAGCGTGGCGCGTTCTATCACCTGCTCGGCGACGCCGGCGGCTCGATTGCGGTCATCGTCTCGGTGCTCGCAATCGAATACACCGGCATTAGAGTTCTGGACCCCATCACGGCGGGTCTCATCGCGCTCGTCATCGTCTGGAGCGCGGGCAAACTCCTGCGCGGGAGCGGCCGAATCTTCCTCCATCGCACGCCGCTCGATGTCGAGGCAGTACGTGAAGCCATCGAGGGGGCCGACGGCGTCGCGCGGGTCGCGGACCTCCACGCATGGCAGATATGCAGCGAAATCACCATCGCCACGACACACGTCGAGACCGACGAGGTGGCAGATGGCGGCGCGCTCACCAAGGAAATCCACGGCATACTCGATGCGAACGATGTCGACCACGCGACCGTCGAACTCTGTCCTGCTGGCGGCGGTCACGCCCACCTCACCGCCCACGACCATTAGGCGGGCAGGCTACTACTGGCCTGTTCGCGTTCGAGCGCGCGCCGGGTCGAGGCGTCGAGTTCGACGAGATGGCAGAGCGGGTTACCCGGATAGACCAGCGGGTTTTCGAGCACCCCCACCAGCAATCCGGTAAAGGGCGCGCTCACCGTCTCGCTGTCGGCCTTGAACGGGTCGGTGATGGTACAGACCGGCTCGCCCTCCTCGACGAGGTCGCCGCCGTCGTAGTGCATGTCGACCAGTCCGCCCACATCGGCCCGGAGCCACGTCTTCTCGGCGTCACCGTCGATGACGGTGCGCCAGCCCGGCCATCGCACCGCGCTCACGCTCTGCATCTCGAACTCCGCGAGCACGCTCTCGACGCCGGCGAGCGCGCGGTCGATGAGATGGCGTTGAAAGCGGTGGGCCTCGCCCATCTCGACGGTTATCGTCGGCACCTCCCGAACCGTCGACTCGTGCCGGAGCGTCCCCTCCGGCCCGGAACCATCGATGATGACGTTCGAACCGAACGATTTGGCGACACGCTCGACGCCTTCCCGAGAGGTGTCAGCACGGACGTGGAGCATGTTGGTTCGTCCGCGCGTCGAGGTGTGGAAGTCCAACCCGAAATCGCAAGGCGCGACGAAGTTTTCGAAGATGTGGTTGGCCATCCGGCGCGCGCTCGTGCCCGTCTCGCTGCCCGGAAACGACCGGTTCAGGTCGCGGTCGTAGATGGGCAGATAGCGCTGCTGGGCGAGAAAGCCCGGAACATTGAGCACGGGAAGACAGACGAGCGTCCCGCGCAGGTCGTCGTGGTCCCAGTCGTGGGCCACGGTTCTGACGACCTCGATACCGTTGAGTTCGTCGCCGTGGGCCGCCGCGCTGAGGACGCCTGTGGGTCCCGGCTCCGCGCCGTTGATGATGGTCACCGGGATGCGCACGGGGTCGCCCATGTACGTCTCGCTGATGGCATACCGGATGTCCCGCGTCTCGCCCGGCTCGACCGCCCCGCCATCGTAGGTGAACGCACCGTCGGCCATTGCTCGCGCCTCGGCAGCCACACGTAAAGCCCTCGCGTCTTCGAACTACCGCCATAGCTTTGCCGGATGCGCAGAGAAGGGAGGTATGGACGAGACGGACACCGTTCGCGTGGGCGTGTTGAGCCTCCACACCAGCAAGGAAACCAAAGCCATCCTGAACGCCGTCGAGGATTTGGGTCACGAATCCGTGTGGCTGCGCCGGGAGAACACCGCGGTATCCATCCGCGACAGCGAGGTCAGCCTCGAACCCGAAGTCGATATCGTCGCCAATCGACTGCTCCTCTCGAACACCGAGGAGCCGGCCGAGGGGCTGGGACTCGCCGCAACCTTCGAGCGTATCCGCCCGATGCTCAACCGGCCGGGACCCACCCTCACCGCCATCCACAAGTTCGCCACCGCCGCCCGGCTGGCCGACTGGAACGTGAGGGTGCCGGATGCGCTGCTCGCGCTCTCCAATGACCGGTTGAACCGTGGCCGCGAGCGCTTCGGCGACGTCGGCGTCTACAAGACCGCCATCGGCACCCACGGCGGCGGCACGTGGAAGGTCGACCTCGACGAGCCGGTGAACCCGAAGGTGGGGAATCGACAGGCCTTCCTCCAGGAACTCATCGAGCGCGACGCGAGCGAACACCGCGACCTGCGTGTGTACGTGGTCGGCGACCGCATCATCGGCGCGATGCACCGCTATGCCCCGGAGGGCGACTGGCGGACGAACGTCGCCCTCGGCGGCGCGGTCGAGAACGTCACCGACGAGATACCCGACGAGGCGCGCGAGACCGCCCTCTACGCCGCCGACGTGATGGACCTCGACTACGTCGGTGTCGACCTCATCGAGGGCGAGAAGGGCTGGTACGTCCTCGAAATGAACCCCACGGCCGGGTTCAAGGGCTTGTATGAGGCCACCGGCACGAGTCCAGCCCCCTACATCGCCAAGCTCGCCATCGAGGCAGTCGACGGGGACGTCGACGACGAGCGCGTGCGCGACCTCGCAGCGACGCTCGACGACTCCCGGCCCACGAGCATGCCCCGCCCCGAGCGGCCCGAACCCGGCCAGACGCCGACGGTCGGCTACATCGAGGACGTGGTGGTCAGCGGCACCAGTGGGTCCCAATCGACGCTCGCAAAATCCGACACGGGCGCGACCCGAACCAGCATCGACACCTCGCTGGCGGCCAACATCGGTGCCGGGCCGATAAAGAGCATGACCCGCGTGCGCTCGGGCAGTTCGAAATCGGGCACGGCTCGCCCGGTGGTCGACCTCGTGGTGGGCGTCGGCGGCACCCAACACACCGTCACCGCAAGCGTCGAGGACCGCAGCCACATGAACTATCCCCTGCTGCTCGGCCGCGACATCCTGAAACACTACCAAGTCGACGTCCGCCGGCGCGCCGACAGCGACGAACCGCGACCCGAGGAGGAGACGCTCGAAGAGTAGGTGCTGCGGGGTACGAACGGATCAGGACTCGTAGTACCGCCAGATGTAGAGGGTCGCGAGGCTCCGGTAGGGTCGCCAGCGCTCGGCGACGTCACGCATCTCCGCGCGCGTCATCTCCCCGTCGCCGTACAGCGACTCGATGCCGCGGCGCACCGCGAGGTCGCCGAGCGGGAGGACGTCCTCGCGGCCGAGCGCGAAGATGAGGTACATTCGCGCGGTCCACTCGCCGACGCCACGGATTTCGGTGAGTTCGTCGATGACTTCCCCGTTCGGCGCATCGGAAAACCCCTCGGGGGTCAGGTCGCGCTCGCGGAACGCGCGGGCGGCGTTTCTGACGTACTCGGTTTTCGTCTCGCCGAGACCCGCCTCGCGGAGTCGCTCTTCGTCCGCCGCCAGTACCGCCGCAGGCGTGACGTCGTCGAACAGCGCGAACACGCGCTCCCTGACGGCGTTCGCCGAGGCCGTCGAGACGGATTGGTTGATGATGGAGACCACGAGTCGCTCGAAGGGGTTCGCGGCGGTGTCGAGTTCGAGTTCGCCGAACTCCCCGACGAGCGGGCGCAGTACCGGGTCCTCGCGGAGCGTATCGTGGGCGTCGGACACGAGGGGAGTGCGAATGCAACGGCGATACGGGTTGTGGTTGCGGCTGCCGGGGTCGGAACGTCGAAAACGAGCGGCGTCAGTAGTCGTCGTACACAGTTTTGATGATGGTGAAGTAGTCCATCCCCTCCTCGCCCTGCTCGCGGTAGGTCTCGCTCGACGAAGCGTTCATCCCGCCGAAGGGGACGTGGAGTTCGAGACCGGTCGTCGCGCCGTTGACCTTCACGACGCCGAAGTCGATCTCGTCGACGAAGCGGTTGGCCTCGGTGTGGTCGTCGGTGATGATGCCTGCCGAGAGACCGAACTCGACGTCGTTGGCGAGTTCGATGGCTTCGTCCGTGTCGCTGGCTTCGAGCACGCCCACAAAGGGTCCGAACACCTCCTCCTGCATCACCGTCGCATCGGAGTCGAGACCCGTTACAACTGTCGGCTCGACGAAATGGCCGTTCTCGTACTCGCTGCCCTCGGGTTGGCCGCCACCGTATTCGACGGTCGCGCCCTCGTCTTTCGCGGTCTCGATGGACTCCAACGTGCTGTCGAGTTCGCTCTCGCTCACCTGTGGGCCCATGCCGGGGTCCTCGACGCCCGGTCCGACGTCGACCGACTTCGCATAGTCGACCAGTTCCTCGACGAACTCGTCGTGGACCGACTCCTCGACGATGGCGCGTTCGGTCGCCGTGCAGGCCTGTCCGGTGACGCCGAAGACGGCGCTGCCCACAGTCCGAGCAGCTTCCTCAATGTCGGCGTTGTCGGTGACGACGGTGGGATTTTTCGAGCCGAGTTCGGTCTGGACGCGCTTGTGGGCATCGGTGGCCTGCTCGTAAATCATGTCGCCGACCGACCGGCTCCCGGTAAAGGAGACCGCGTCGACCTCATCGTGGGTGACGATTGGCTGGCCGACCTCGCTTCCGCTCCCGGTGAGGACGTTGACGACGCCGTCGGGTGCGTCGACTGCCTCAGCGGCCTCGGCGAGGCATTCGGTGACTTTCAGAAAGACCGTCGGGGCGTCGCCCGCGAGCTTGCAGACCACGGTGTTGCCCGTCGCCAGCGCGGGGGCCATCTTCCACGAGGGAATGGCGATGGGGTAGTTCCACGGGGTGATGAGTCCGGCCACGCCCATCGGCTCGCGCACGGTGTAGAGGTTCTGGTCGTTGGCGCTTGGCTTGCTGCGCTTGCCGGCGTAGTCCATCGCCTTCTCGGCGTAGTAATAGAAGATGTTGACCGCCCGCCCGACTTCGCCGCTGGCCTCGCTGTAGGTCTTGCCCTCCTCGCGGGAGAGCGTCTCGGTGAGTTCCTCGCGCCGGTCGTCCATGCGCTTTGCGGTCTCGCGCAGGAGTTTGCCCCGCGCTGGACCGGGCGTGTTCGCCCACTCCTCCCGGGCGGCGGCGGCCGCCTCGATGGCTCCGTTGGCGTCCGATTCGCCCGAATCCTGTACCTCGGCGACGACCTCGCTCGTATCGGCCGGGTTCGTCACCTCGAAGGTCTCGCTGGTCTCGCTCGCGCGCCACTCGCCATCGACGTAGTTCTCATAAGTGTCTGCCATCACCTCCGACGTACACGGTCGAGGCATACCCCTCTTTCGGCTTCAATGGCAAGCCTACCCCGAGGACTTTGTATGCGGGCCACCTCGGCCCGATATGCGCTACTACCGCACGGTCGAGGACGGTGCGGCGCGACTCGTCGCCCGCGACGACGAGAAGGCCTACGACCTCACCGCGGCCCGCGAGGGGCTCGATTCCTTTGCCGCGCTGGCGAACGTCGCCGACGTGCTCGGGACGGGCATCGACGGCGTCGCGGAAACGGTGGTCGACGACGCACCGCTGCTCGATGCCGGTTCGGTCGAAGCGCGCGCGGCGATGCCTGCCGTTCCCGACGAGGTGTGGGCCGCCGGCGTCACCTATCAGGTCAGCAGCGACGCCCGCGAGGAGGAGAGCGGTCGCGGCGAACTCTATCAGGACGTCTTCGAGGGCGACCGGCCGGAAATATTCTTCAAAGCCACCGCCTCCCGGACCGTGGGACCGGGCGAGACGGTGGGAATCCGTGGTGATTCCGACTGGGACGTGCCCGAGCCGGAACTCGCCGTCGTCGTCCATCGCGGCGATATCGTCGGCTACACCGTCGGCAACGACATGAGCAGCCGCTCCATCGAGGGGTCGAATCCGCTCTATCTCCCGCAGGCGAAGATCTACGACCGCTGCTGTGCCATCGGTCCAGCTATCGCCTCGCCCGAAACCGTCGGCGATCCGCAAGATTTGGAACTCTCGATGGCAATCGAGCGCGACGGCGAGGTGCTGTTCGACGACAGCACCTCGACCTCCCAACTCGTGCGCTCGCCCGACGAACTGGTCTCGTATCTGAACCACCACAACGCGACACCCGAACTCGCCGTCCTCCTCACGGGCACGTCGCTCGTCCCGGAGGAGTCCACGCTCGAATCGGGCGACGAGATAGCCATCGACATCGAGAACGTCGGTCGCCTCGAAAACGGGGTAACGAACGTCTGACTCAGAACGAAACCGTCTCGACGCCCTCGGCAGTGCCAAGATACACATCGTCGACCATGTCGAGGAAGATGCCGTGTTCGAGGATACCCGGTATTTTCTCGATGTCGCGGGCGGTCCCTGCGGTGTCGTCGAGCCCGCCGAAATCACAGTCGATGACGAGGTTGCCGTTCGCCGTGAACAGGGGGCCGTCCTTGCGCTCGGCCATCCGGAGTTCCGGGTCGCCACCCACCTCCCGAAGGTCTTCGGCGACGACCTCGCGTGCGTCTGGCATCACCTCGACAGGCACAGGATAGTCGAGCGGGTCGGTGGCCTTCTCCTCGTCGGTGGCGATGACGAGCCTGTCGGCCATCGCGTCGATGATTTTCTCGCGGGCGTGTGCGCCGCCGCCGCCCTTGATGACTGTGGGTTCGTCTTCGGAATATTGGTCCGCGCCGTCGATGGTCACGTCGAGTTCCGTTACCTCGTCGAGGTTGACGAGCGGGATGCCCACCTCCTTGGCGAGTTCGTGGCTCTGGAGGGAGGTTGCGACGCCGCGGACGTCTTCGAGTTCTCCTTCGCGGAGCAGCCGGCCGATTTCGGCGACCGCCCACGCGGTCGTGCTGCCGGTGCCGAGACCGACGTCCATCCCGCTCTCGACGATTTCCTGAGCCGTTCGTTCACCACCCCGGCGACGGCGCTCGTCGAAGACACCCCCCGCGCCGCTCTTGATGCGCCGCGGCGATGGGATGACTTCGATGCGGTCGCGTATTTCGTCGTCGGCCAGCGAGACGCCTGCCGCATCGAGTTCCTCGCGCGCCCTCTCGACGGTTTCGTCTTCGGTTTCGGCCCAGACGTGAACGTCGTTCTCGTCGTCGATGAATTCCTTTGCCATTGCTCAGTCCTCCTCGTCGGCGAGCGGTCCCACGGGGTCGACATCGCCCTCGTCACGGAGGTCGTGACGGGCTTCGTTGTCGACGCGGCCGTGCAGGCGTTCGTCCTCGATGCCCTCGGCCTCGCCGAAGGGATGCTCGCCGAACCCGTGGCGCATCAGCGCGATGGCCCGGTAGGCGTGGCGTTGGTTGCCACGGGACTTGAACAGTTCGGTGACCGATTGACTGATGACGGGAATCGGCGTCTCACCCTTGTAGGCCTCGCTCACGAGCCAATTGACTTCGCCGGTGTCCTCGACGTAATTCGGTATGTCCTCGAAGTCGGGTGCATCCGATTGCTGGTCCTCGTGGCGCAGGCCCTTCTCCATGAGTTCGACCAACCAGCTCTCGATGACCGCGCCGTTCGACCAGTTGTGGAAGACGTCGGCCATGTCGAGGTCGAACTGGCCCGCCTCTAAGAGTTCGACGCCCTCGGCGATGGACTGGAGCATGCCGAACTCGATGCCGTTGTGGACGAGCTTGACGAAGTGACCGCTGCCCGGCGGGCCGACGTGGAGGAGACCCCCATCGACCGAGAGCAGGTCGAGATACGGTTCGGCGATATCGAAGCCGTCCTGCTTGCCACCGACCATGAAGCAGACGCCCTCTTTGGCGCGTGGCGGCCCGCCGCTGGTGCCCGTATCGAGGAAGTAGATTCCGTCGTCCCACGCGCGCTCCTCGCGGCGAATCGAGTCGCGCCAGAAGGAGTTGCCGCCGTCCATCACGACGTCGCCCTCCTCCAGATGCTCCAAGAGGTCGTCGAGTTCGTCGTCCACGAGCGGACCGGCAGGGAGGGAGAGATAGACCACCCGCGGTGCGTCGAGTTCGTCGGCGAGTGTCTCATATTCGCCCGCGTCGTGAACTTCGACGCCCTTCTCTTCGAGTTCCGGCCGGTCGGCCGTATCGAGACCGACCACGCGAACGTCCTTCTCTATGGCCTGTTGGGCGAGGTTGCCGCCGATCTTTCCCAATCCCACAATGGCGAGTTCGAGGTCTGTGTCTGACATGAATGTGTGCTGTGGATTGCCGTCGTCTGTCCCGTCGATACCGCGGCTCTCACCGCTCGTTCGTTCCTCGAAGCATGAGGATATAGTAGTGTTGCCTGCGTTCGTCAGCAACGGCTCTCACTCGGCGTATTCGGCATAGACGTCCCACGAGGGGTCCCCGTCCGGTGGTTCGACCCGCTCGCCGTCGACGTACGCCCCGGCACCCTCGGCGACACTCCCGACGAGGGCGGCGGTCGTCCCGCGTGCATCCAGCGCGTCGAGGACGGGTTCGACTCTACCCGCATCGACCGCGAGCAGGAGCGTGCCGGCGCTGGTCGCCGCCCACGGGTCGATATCGAGATACTCACAGACTGCTTCGACGCCGGGACGCATCGGCACTCTCTCACGTTCGACCTCGAAGCGCACGTCCGTGCTCGCGGCCATCTCACAGAGCGCGCCCCGAAGTCCACCCTCGGTCACGTCGTGCATCGCCGTCACCGGGCCGGCGGCAGCGGCGGCGAGCGCGTCGCGGACGGCCCGCGCGTCGTCGAGGCGCTCGCGGGCCGTTTCGAGCGTTTCCTCGGGGAGGTCCATCTCGTCGCCGAACAGCGTCGTCAGCAGGCCGACCGCCTCGACGGCCGGCCCAGTCGTCAAGACGAGGGAATCGCCGGGTCGTGCGCCGTCCGGGCGAACGATGTCGTCCGCGCTGCCGACACCCATCACCGTCGCGCCGCCGACCCATGGGTACGAACAGCCCTCGTAGCGAGCGGTATGGCCCGCGACGATGCTCGCACCCACATCGTTCACTTCGTGGTCGAACGCCCGCCAGAAGGTGGCGAACTCCGCGTCGGTCACCGACGGCGGGAGCGTGAAGTTCAGCGACAGATACGCCGGCGGGAGGCCCGAGACTGCAACGTCAGCACAGACGACCTCGAAGGCGAACCGGCCCGCCCGCTCGAAACCCAGCTCCGGGAGCATCGAGATGGGGTCGGTCGCCACGACCAGCGAGCGCTCGTCGAGTTCGATGACCCCGAAATCGACGCCGTGTTGTGGGCCGAGCCGAACTTCCTCGCGCTCCGCGCCGAGATGTGGGTAGATGTACTCCTCGAAAAAGGCTCCATCGACCTTCCCGTATGCTGGCATGGCGGCGATACTCGCGCGCCGATAAAAACGGTGTTCGATTCCGACTAGTCCCCGACGTTGGTGGCGCGCTCGACGACATCGGTACCGTAGAGTTCTTCGAGGTCGTCGTGTTGGTCCGGGCGGTGTTCGTGGACGTCCTGGAAGAGGGTCACGGGCGTCATCGCGGCCTGATAGGTCGCTTCGTCCCACATCCGGTCGTTGCTGACGTCGACGTCGATGCCGTCGATTTCGATGGTGGCGGCCCGCTCCATCGCAATCGCGCCGGTGCCGGCATCGCGCGCCTGTTCGAACTGCTCCATCGAGTCGACGATGTCGTCCATGCTCGGGACGTATTCGACCATGTCGAGCAGTTCCTCGCGCAACTCCTCCTCGTCGAGGTGCTGCTCGTCGCTACCCACCTGAAGGGTGTAGCCGTCGCCACTCTCGTCGAGCGAGACACGCTCACCAGTATAAATTTCCCTCTCTCCATCACGTTCGAGTTCGACCTGCTGGCTGCCGTCGTCGAGCAGCCAGTAGCCGGTTTCGGGCGGCAGCGGCGACTTGTTCGCCTCGACGACCTGCCCGGGCGTGAGCGCCCAGATGCCGGTCATCCCCTTCGCTTGGTTGGCGGTCATCCGCTCGCGGTAGCCCTCGACGTCACGGATGTCGTCGTAGGGACCGTCGACCGCAATCAACCCGGCGGCGCTGGCCCCGCGGGAGGTGTTGTGGCGGAGTTCGGGCCACGGCGGCAAATTACCTGTGGGCGTGATGGCGCGCATGTCCTTGGTGTAGTCGACTTCGCCATCCACGAGCATGAACAATCGTTCGAGGTTGTTCGTGGGCTTGCCCATCTCCTCTCGCAACTGCCCCATCGCCAACTCGGACTGCCCGCTCTCGATGATCACCGACATCGCAATCGAACCTTCTTCGAGGCCGTGTTCGTTCTCGACGATGGTGATGAACTCGTCGGCCTTCTTCCAGTCGTCGATGCCACCTACCTCCGGGATGACGAACCCGTCCAAGTGCTCGATAGCCCCCTCCGCGGGGTCGGCTATCCGCAGCATCCGCTCGAAGCCCTGATACCGAGTCGAGGGACTGTCCCGGTGCCAGACCACACGTGGATGGATTTCTCCGGGAAAGTCCGCGCCGTTCTCGGCGACGACGTCGATGATATTGCGAGCGCCCTCGTCGCGCATCGAGGGGGCGGTGGCGTCCTCGTTGTCCGGCACCCACACATCGGGTGCCTGCATGCCCCGCAGCCCGCTTGCACTTTTTATCATCTTCGCCGAATCGTCCTCGCCCTCCACTGCGGTGGGGGAGGTGAAAAACGTCCGCACGAACTTCCGCTCGTGGAGTCGCTCGTCGTGTCTCTGTGTCATCTGTATTTCAATTGGTGGCTGTAACGCCGCCGGGCGTCGCTGGCTGACTGTGCGTTCGCTTGCCGTCGGTTGGCATGTGACGTTCGCCGTGTCGGTCGATGGGGTACTGTTTGTTTCGGTCGGAAACGGCGAACGCCGCCCGGACGTTCAGTCGTCGCCGTCGGCCTCGGCGGTTAGCGGGTCGCGTTCGTCCTCGGAGAAGCCCTCCGACCCCTCGATGCGCGAGCGCGCTTCGGGGTCGAACTCCATCTCGATGTCCTGGAACTTATCGACGAAGGAGAGTTCGTGATGGCTCTCGGTCTCGTGGTCGAGGTACTTCTCTTCGAGGTCGAACTGGCCCTGTTCGGCGTTCTCCGCGAGGTTCTTCATGTCCTCGTAGGCGGCGTGAGCACCGGAGTGCAGCGCGAACAGCGTGATGAACTGGTAGCTGTAGCCGAGGTCACCAAGCTCCTCGAAGGTGAGCGGGTCGTCCTGTTCGGACCACGCAAAGGACGACGAGTAGTTGAACGCGAGGTCGAGGTCCGGGTGGGTCTCGTGGATGGTCTCGGCGTACTCGACGGCGTCTTCCCTACTGGGGTCTGGCATCTCGGGCCAGACGATGTCGACGCCCGCGTCGGCGTACAGCCGGCCGCGTTCGAGGTGTTCCTCCCAGTCGCCGTTGGCGGAGCCGTAGGCGTCCGTCCGGGCGATGATGACCGTGTCCTCGCTCTGTTTCGCGTCGACGGCAGCCTCGAAGCGCGCCTGTGCGTCCTCGCGGGAGACGATCTGCTTGCCCGCGATGTGGCCACACCGCTTTGGCGTCACCTGGTCCTCGATGTGGACTGCGGCGACGCCGACCTTCTCGTATTCGCGGACCGCGCGCTGGACGTTGTGGATGCCACCATACCCCGTGTCACAGTCCGCAATCACGGGGAGGTTGGTGGCTTCGACCATTCGCTTTGCGTTCTCGACCATCTCGGTCATCGTGACCATCTCCAGGTCGGGGAAGCCGAACTGGCCCAACACTGTCGAGTAGCCGCTCATGTAGGCGGCGTCGTGGCCGGCCATCTCCGCGAGCCGAGCATCGAGGGCGTGGTACATCCCCGGTGCGAAGACGTAGTCCTGTTCGTCCAGCATTTCGCGCAGCTCGCGGGCTGCGGGGTTGTCGACGTCCTTCGTGAAGACGTCCGTGTCTCCGATGAGTTCTTTCGGCGTTGGCATGGTTGGTCTCGTGGCGGCGAGCGGACCCCATCTCGGGGAGGGCGCGACCCGCTCGCCGGCCGCATCGACACCGATACCGGGACGGTAAAAAACTGTTATGGTCTATCATGATAATATTCTTTAGAGGCCTTTCCGAATGCGGAAGCAATTAGCGAATATAAATGTCGGACGTTAGCACGGGGTCCACCGAGACCGACGCGGATGGCCGGACTTTTTCGTCTGCCCGGCGGAGGTCGCTCATGCACAGGGCGCTGCGCGCGGTCGGCGGCGGCGTCGTCGGGACGTTCGTGTTGGGGTTTTTCCTGCTCGTTCTCGACACGCAGGCGCGCGGCGCGCTCTCGGTCGCGGGCGTCATCGCTCGCTTTCTCGGGATTTCCGGACGGCCAGTGCTCGCCATCGCGCTGTTTGCGGTCCTCACCGCCGTCGGCTGGCCGCTGCTGTTCGTCGCGGTCGAGGAGTACCTCCCGCTCGGTCCCGACCCCGCCGCCCGGGCCGTGGTCTTCGCCGGCGTCATCGGGGTCGTCTTCGTCGCCGTCGGTCGTGGGACCATCGCGGGACCGATACTCGTCATCTACGTTGGCTTTTCGCTGCTCGCCCACCTCGCCTACGGCTTCGTGCTCGGCAGCGTCTACGGTCGCCTCGCGGGATAGACGGCGACCGGACGAAACCGGACAAACCGACGGGGGAAGCCACGTTTATGCCCCGGGGTCGAGTACCCCCGCCATGGCCTTCGACCGACGACCGGCAGGAGCGATTCGACCATGATCGGGGGCGGCGTCGCGCTGGCGGTCCTCGGCGTGCTGGTGGTCGCGCTCGGGACGCAGTTCGTTCGCACGAAGGGATGGTCCTCGCCTGCCCGGTCCGACGGCGGCTATCTCTCCGGCGGCGAGACCTCCACTAAGTACGAGGAGAAACAGGCCGGATTGTTGCGCTGGCTCACCACTGTGGACCACAAGGACATCGGCATCCTCTATCTCGTCTTCGGGACCGTGGCGGCGCTGTGGGGCGGTACCGAGGCGATGATGATGCGCACAGAATTATTGACGCCGCCGGCGGACGTCTGGACCGCGGCCACCTACAACGGTCTCTTCACCACCCACGGCATCACGATGCTGTTTTTCTTCGCTACACCCGTGTTTTTCGGCATCGGGAACTACTTCCTGCCGCTCCTGCTCGACGCCGAGGACATGGCCTTCCCGCGCATCAACGCCATCGGCTTCTGGCTGCTGCCGCCGTCGCTGCTGCTGGCACGGGCGGGTCTGCCGGCCGACGCGCTCGGGAAGATTCTCTCGACGGTCGGAATCCACATCCCCTTTCTCGAAGCGCTCCATCCCCCCGAAACCGGCTGGACGCTGTACACGCCGCTGTCGATTCAGACGGCCAATCCGCAGGTGGACCTCCTCCTGTTGGGACTGCATCTGAGCGGCATCGCGACCACCCTCGGCGCGATAAACTTCATCGTCACCGTCGTGGCCGAGCGTGGCGACGACATCGGCTGGCCCGACGTCGACATCTTCAGTTGGACGATGCTCTCGACCAGCGGCATCGTCCTGTTCGCCTTTCCCCTGCTCGGCAGCGCGGTCATCATGCTGCTGCTCGACCGCAACTTCGGGACCGCCTTCTACCTCGTCGAGGGTGGCGGTCCCATCCTCTGGCAGCACCTCTTTTGGTTCTTCGGCCATCCCGAGGTCTACATCATCTTCTTACCCGCCACAGGACTCGTGAGTACCATCCTCCCGAAGTTCAGTAGTCGAAAACTGTTCGGCTTTCGCTTCATCGTCTACTCGACGCTCGCCATCGGCGTGCTTTCGTTCGGTGTGTGGGCGCACCACATGTTCACGACGGGCATCGACCCGCGCGTGCGGGCGAGTTTCATGTTCGTCTCGCTGGCCATCGCGGTCCCGAGCGCGGTGAAGGTGTTCAACTGGCTCTCGACGATGTACGACGGCCGGATTCGCCTGACTGCACCGATGATACTCGCCGTCGGCTCCATCGGCACGTTCATCATCGGCGGCGTCACGGGCGTCTTTCTGGCCGCCATCCCCATCGACCTCGTCTACCACGACACCCAGTACGTGGTCGGGCACTTCCACTTCATCATCATGGGCATCATCGTGATGATGATGCTCGCAGCGAGTTACTACTGGTATCCCATCATCACGGGACGGATGTACGACCAGCGTCTCGCACGCCTGCAAGCGGGCCTCACCATCCTCGGCGTGCCGTTGACGTTCGGCTCGATGCTCATCATGGGTGCGCTCGGCTTGCCGCGGCGGTACGCCGACTACCCCGCACAGTTCGCTACGCTCCAACAGGTGTCCTCGGTCGGCGCGTTCATCATCGGCGTCGGCGTGCTGCTGTGGCTGTGGAACATGGTCCAGTCCTACCGCGTCGGCGAACCCGTCCGCGACGCCGACGTCTGGGACCTCAAGCGCGACGACGCCTTCACCCGCGAGTGGCAGTGGTTCGAGGAGCAACTCGACGAACGCTACGGCACCGACGACGAGCGGGCCGACGACTGACTCACTCCCCGTCGGAGACATCGCCGAGCACGCTCGAAATCCGCCCGCGCCACTCCTCGATGGCGTCGATGTCCGCCCGGAGGTCCGCGACCGACGCCCGTGTCTCGTCGATTTCGGTCTGTGCGTCGTCGATGTCGCTGTCGAGCGCGTCGATATCGTCGGCGTTCGTCTCGATGGCCGCTTCGAGGCGCTCGATGGCCGCCTCGGTCTCGCTCGTTCGCTCGTCGAGCGCTGCGAGTTCGTCCTCGATGTCCGCGACCTGCTCGGTCAGGTCCTCGATGAGCTGGCGGGCCGGCCCGTGCTCGTCGATGAACTCCTCTAGGGCGTCGGTGTAGGCTTCGAGGTCGCTGATGCGCGACTGGAGGTGACTGAAACGAACCTCACCGCTCGCGCCGTCGGTATCGAGTTCTTCGGCGAGCAGTTCGCGGTCGCTCTCTGCGAGCTCGCCGTTGCGGAGTTCGGCCGCCAGCGCCGCCCCGACCCCACCCTCGGGAACGCCGACACGCGCCTCGCGTGTCTGTCCGCCACCCGCCGCACCCGTGCCAGCCCCTGCATCCGCCTCGGTCGGTTCGGTTCCACGAGTTGGGTCCGACCCGGCTCCGGAGATGTCGACCGCCTCGGCGGTGTTCTCGTCGTCGAGACCGGGAACGTCCTCGCCTGCGATGACGTCGCGGGCGGCTTGGCTGCTGTCGCGACCCGGTGTCGTCGCGTCGGGGGTTCCCGTCCGGTCCCCGGCGTCGGTATCGTCGGCGGTGCCCGCAGAATCGCCGGTATCGCTGCCGAGACCGCTGACGTCGAGTTCGGGGTCGGTCATGAACCGGTCGACATCGTGGTCGTCGGTGCGGATTCCGTAGACGGTTCGGTACTCCTCGCCGGAGGCGATGTGACGCTCGAAGACCGCGCTGTCGCCCTCGATTGTCCAGTCATCGCCGCCGTGGTCGGGGTGGAATCCGAGGTCGCCGGACGGGATACCGTCGGGAACGGTGTCGGCCAGTCGGACCATCGCATCGTCCTCGCGCTCGGAGCGCACGCGGAACTCGACGGTCGGGACGGGGAACTCGTCGGTCTCGTAGGATTTCGTGAGGGTGATGCCGTCCTCGGTGACGGTTCGTTCCGGCGTGTCTGCGTCACTCATGGTGGCCAATCGGCCACGACCCTCTTAAACGTTCAGCGGCCCCCGCTGGCTCAGAGTTCGACCCGGTCGCCGATCTCGACGATTTCGAGGCGCTCGGGATGCTCGTAGCTACGGACATGCGGATGGAGCGCGGTCGGGTCCGCCGTCAGCCCCTTCCACATGTCCCAGTGGGTCGGCAGCAGTCGGTCGAGTTGGAGCTGGCCCGCGGTTTCGACGATTTCGTCTTCGTCGCAGTACCAGTTCTTCTCGGTCAGTTCCCCAGTTCGCTTGTCGGGGATTTTTCCTGTCGACCCGAAGGCGAGCGCCCCGAGGTCGACGTCGTAGCGCTCGCCAATCGTCTCCAGTTCGGCTGCGGGTTTCGTATCGCCGCCGTGGAAGAAGGTTCCGGCCGGGTGCTCGACGACGTAGCTCACCGGCTGGGTCGCGTCGGGGTCGTGGGCCGTCTCGACTGTCACGGCGAAATCGCCGACTTCGACGGTATCGCCGTCGGCTATCTCGTCGAGTTGGTCCGCGGAGACGTCCCACTCGTCGGTCCAGCGTTCCTCGTCGCGCGCGACCGCGATGCTGTCGGCCGGCGCGTGGAAGGTCGCTCCCGAATTTGCGAGAATGGGTGCCTGCGAGGGACCGTGAACGTGGTCGGTGTGTTCGTGGGTGGCGAAAACGGCGTCGGCCGCCGCGACATCCGCCGGGTCGAACGGGACGGGAATCATCCTCACAGTTCTGGGCGGGTCGCCCGTACCGAGGTACGGGTCGATGAACAGCGTCGTTGTGCCGTCGGTGAGCGCGAAGCCGTTACAGCCGAGATACCAGACGGCAACGCCGTCGGGGTCGGCGACGGCGATGTCGTCGAGGAGCCAGTCGTTCCAATCAGAATGGACCATACCGATACGGGGCGAGCGAGTCGCCTAAAGGTCCCGGTCCGCGGCCGGTTCAGGCGGGAAATCGCGTGATGCGGTGGTCGCCACGGACACAGCGCCCGCGCCGTTCGTGGCCGTGGCGTTCGAGGTGAATCCCGTCGAGACCGGCGTTCCACGCCGCGCCCACGTCCTGTGGGCCGTCGCCGACGAGCGCGCCCTTACCGGTAACGCCCATCTCGTTCATCGCCAGCCGGACGGGTTCAGGGTCGGGCTTCCAGCCGATCTGTCCCGTGCAGCAGACGACCGTCCCGAACCGTCCGCGGAGGTCGAGTTCCGAGAGGACCGGTTCGGTGAGATAGCGCTGGCAGTGGGTGACGACCCCCACGGGAACGTCGAGCGAGGCGAGAAAGGCGGCGGCGTCGTCGTAGATGAAGGTCGCCGCCGCACGGGCCGCCGGGTCCTCGACGGCATGAAAGGTCTCCCAGAAGTGCTCGGGGTCGAATCCCAACGTGCGGAGTCGCTGGTCACGGAAGCCGCCGAGACCGTGCCAGAGGGTGTGCGCCTCGCGGTCGTCGAAGGCGTAGCCGAGACGCTCGCCCACGCGGTCGAACACACGGCGGACGTAGGTCCATTCGACGTCGACGAGCGTGCCGTCGAGGTCGCACAGCCAGAAGTCGTACTGGGGAAGCTCCATCGGGTTCACATCCTATGATGCCCGAACGGATAGCTGTTCTGCCGCCGTCGCGCACACCGCTCAGCGGACGTCGTCGAAGCGCTCGGCCATCTGGATGTCCTGGTCGGTGACGCCGCCTTCCTCGTGGCTCGTCAGACTGACTTCGACCTCGTCGTAGCGAATCGTGATTTCGGGGTGGTGGACCTCCTCGTCGGCGATTTCTGCGGCTTCGCTCGCAAAGGCCACTCCATCGAGGTACTCGTCGAACTCGTAGGTGCGGACGATCTCGTCGTCCGCGTGGTGCCATCCCTCGGGTGCGCGCTCGTCGATCTCCCCGTCGGTCAGAACGTCGGCCATACGTCGGCTATCGGGGGGCGAACCAATAAACGTTGGCCGTTCGAACGCCCGCTTTGGGTTGGTGGACGGCGATGGAATCGCATGGCGGTAGGTATATCCGTTCAGGCAGACCAGTATGAAACGTATCAGTGACGCGGTTCATCACGATCACAGACCGACCCCGACAGGGGGAAATCATCACCCATGGAGGACACGGACAAATACCTGATTCACGCTGACGTCACCGCCGATGGGGTGGTCGAGCGCAACGACGTCGTCGGCGCTATCTTCGGCCAGACCGAGGGGCTGTTGGGAACTGACCTCGATCTACGGACGCTCCAGCAGTCCTCGAAAGTCGGCCGCATCGACGTCAGTATCAACTCCCAGAACGGCCAATCGTTCGGGCGCATCACCATCGCCAGCGGTCTCGACAGGGTCGAAACCGCCATCCTCGCGGCGTCGCTCGAAACCATCGAACGCATCGGTCCCTGCCGGTCGACAGTCGATGTCGAGCGCATCGAGGACGTCCGGGCCGCGAAACGCCGCGAGGTCGTCGAGCGTGCGAAAGGGCTGCTCGGAGCCTTCGAGGAGAGCACGATGAGTTCGGCCGAACTCGTCGAACAGGTCCGCGAGAGCGTGCGCACCGGCGACATCGAGAGTTATGAAGGACTCCCCGCGGGACCGCGCGTCGCCGACGGCGACGCGATAGTCGTCGTCGAGGGCCGTGCGGACGTGCTTACCCTCCTCGAATACGGCATCAAAAACGCCATCGCCGTCGAAGGGACCAACGTGCCCGACGCCGTGGCCGACCTCACGGGCGAGCGCACGGTGACGGCGTTTCTCGACGGCGACCGCGGTGGTGACCTCATCCTGAAGGAACTCGCCCAAGTCGGCGACGTCGATTACGTCGCGGTCGCACCCACGGGCAAAAGCGTCGAGGACCTCTCGCACGAGGAGGTCCACGAGGCGCTGCGCGGGAAGGTCACTCACGAACTCGTCGCCGAGGCGGGCAACCCACGCGAGGCCGTCGCCGCCACCGACGGCAGCGCACGGCCCGCGCCCGCGACCGACCACGTCACACCGGCGACGGCCGACCCAGCGGTTTCGGAGCCGGGGACACCGACCGCCGACGATGTCTCGCCGTCGGCGACCCGTCCGCCCGCACCGGACGCCGGAGATGAGTCGCTCGACGAGCCGACTGGCGAGGGCGAACCGAGCGAATCGACGGACGGGACCGAAGAACCCACCGACGAATCGACGGACGAGGCGGACGAACCGGCGACGCTCGGCGCACACGTTCGTGGCGTCATCGACGACGAAACGGAACAGACACGACTTCTCGACGGTGAATTCGGACTGATAGCGGAGATACCGACCGAGGAGACCTTCGACGCCATCGCGGAGGCGTCGGCGGTGCCCGTGGCGGTGGTGATGGACGGCGAACTCGACCAGCGCGTGCTCGATGTGGCCGCCCAGCGCGGCGTCGAGCAGGTCGTCGCGCGCTCGACGGGCGAGTTCGTCAAGCGACCGACGGACGTGCGTGTGCGAACCGCCGCTCAGTTTCGGTCCGGGACGGCGGCGTCCGACGAATCGGCCTGACGAACCATCGCCACGCCATCGGCATTCTCGTAGTGGTCAGGAAGGTAGGATTCGACCCGGAAGCCGTGACGCTCGTAGAACCGTCGCGCGCGCTCGTCGTCGGCGCGTGCGGTGAGCCGACACTCCTCACTCCTCCCAAGGATGGCCCGCAGAAGTGCCGAGCCGTGGCCCGCGTTGCGGTGGCCGGGAGCGACGGCGAGTTCGGCGAGATGCGTGGGTTGGGTGCCGACCGCGAGCGCGTAGCCCACGGGAGTGTGGCCGGCCACGAGCACGGTCGCCGGGCCGGTGATGGCCGTTTCGAGCAGTGTCGGCCAGTTCGATTCGAGCGAAGTCGCCTGAATGGCGAGCAATCGCGGGCGGTCGTCGGGCGTTGCCTCTCGGATGTGGCTCATAGTGCCGCGAGACCGATGGCCGCGGCGAGCGCTGCACAGACCAGCGCGGCCGTGAGCGTGGCGAGGAAGTTCACGGTCTGGTTGCCGATGCGGCGGTCGCCGAGTGCGAGTCCGGCAAGCGCGCCCGCGAACAGTTCGTCGACTCGGCGGTTTTCGAACAGTGCACCGAGCAGGCTATCGACGACCATGCCGGCGACGCCCGCCACGGCGATGGCCAGCGCGCCGGTCGGTGAGACGGCGAGGACGGGCACGGCGAGCACGGCGATGAGCGCCGCACCGAACAGTCCGGCGACGGCACCCTGCCACGTCACGCCGCCGTCGGTTCCGGGGGGGACGGGTTCGAGCGTCGTGATGAGTCGCGGCGTGTCGAACAGGCCGCCGAGTTCGCTCGACAGCGTGTCGGCCATCGCCCCGGCGAGCGAGCCGGCGAAGACGAACGTGAAAACCGACCGTTCCAGCGAAAGCATCGGGCTTGCGGCGTAGGCCAACACGGCACCGAGCGCGACCGCCGAGTTCGCGAGCACGTTGGCGCTGCCGCGCGCGCCGTCGTTGCCCTCGGCAAGCCCGCGCCGGCGCTTCTGTTCGTAGCGGAACTTGCCGGCAAGCCCGCCGCCGCCGAAGAAGACGATGAGCAGGGCGAACCAGCCGAACCCACCGAGGACGACCATCAACAGTCCCGCGAGCACGCCCGTCACCATTCCGGTGATCGACGCGGTGTCGAGCGCGTAGGCGAGCGCACCGAAACCGGCCGTGACTGCGAGTGCGAGCGCGATACCGATTGGGGTAATCGTCGGTTCGAGCGCGGCCAGCAGCCAGAGCAGCAGTCCCATCGAGAACAGGGCGAGCGGGTCGTCACGGACGAACAGCGCGAGGCGAACCAGCGCGCCGAGCAGCGCGGCACTCGCGGCGAAGAAGACCGCGAGCGCGGGCGTCGGTGCGGGGACGGTGAGTCCGACGACGAGCTGGCCGACCACGCCCGCGAGCGCACCCCCGAAAACGAACGCGGCCGTGGCGGCGATGGGTTCGTGAAAGCGCTGCCGGGCCGCCGCCTCCGCAAGATTACCGCCCGAGAGCACGAGCACGCTGGCGACGAACACGTAGGTTGGCATCGAAAAGAGGGGGACGAACAGCGCGAGACCGGCCGCTGCGAGCGAAAAGCCCGCCAGTCCGTAGAGCGTCTGCTCCTCGTGGTCGCCGGGCCGGGCGAACAGGTCGAACATTGGCCCATCCTCGACGACGAAGGCCGCGAACGCGGCGACGACCACGAAGGGGGCGGCGGCGGCCGGTCCCAACAGCGGGGCAGCGAGGGCGAGTGCGCCGACGAACGCGAACGCGCCCGCCCGCCGGAGTGGCCACGTCACGACCGTCGTTTTCCCGATGGCTACTTAACGCTCCCGAAGCCGCCAGCGAACGGCCCACAGCCATCCCCGAACGAAATCAACCGCCGTGGCGCGCGGGAGTGCGCGAAGCGGACGACTCGCGCGAGGGATGAGCGACGCGAGTGAAACGAACGGAGCGAATCGGTTGGGGAGGGTGTGGCTGTCGCGGTACGGTGGCGGGAAGTCGTGAAAGCTTAGAGTAGCCGGCTGTTTCGTCGAATCGTGGGACTGTACGACCGCTATCTCGCCGCTCGCATCCGCCGCAACGCGGCCCCGCTGCCGGGCTGTGTCGCGGTCGTCATCACCGAACGCGACCTGCTCGAAGACGGTGCCTACCGCACGGTCGAGGAGTTCTTCGAGTGGGCCTTCGAGTACGGAGCCGACTGCGTGCTGGTGTACGTGAGCGTGCTCGATACGGGCGCGGTGCCGGCCATCCGCCGGGTGTTCGAGCGCTGTGACGCGCCGCGCGAACTCGCCGTCCGGGGACCCGACGACGCCGAACGCGCCGACGCACCCATCAACGTGAGCATCGGTCTCGGCGGCAAGCACGAGTTCGCGGCGGCGGTCCGCGGCGCGGCCACCGCCGTCGAGGCCGGGACGCTCGCCGCAGAGGAGATAGACGCCGAAACCATCGAAGAGCGGTTAGTGTTCCCGACCGACCCCGATCTCGTCATCAAAACCGGCGCGGAGCGACTCTCGGATTTCATGATCTGGCAGTCGGTCTACTCCGAACTCCACTTCACGGACGTGAACTGGCGGGACTTCCGCAAGCGGGACTACCTCCGGGCGCTGCGCGATTATCAGAGCCGCCAGCGTCGGTACGGCCAGTAGGTCAGTCGGCCGTCGTCGGCTCGCGGTCGCCCGTCTCGTCGGTGACCGTTTCGAGTTCACCCCGAGGTAGGTACTCCCGGAGGCGTTCGACGATGGCGCGGGCCTCGTCGAGTTCCGCGCCGCCGACCGCCCGCACCAAGGCGAGCGCGCGCCGCGCGCGGGTGCGCCGCCACGACTGCTCCCTCGATTCGTAGGTCCGAATCGCCCGCAGGAAGTCCTTCTTGGCGAAGGCAGGCCAGTACGGCGTACAGAAGAACACGGCG
This sequence comes from Halococcus sp. AFM35, assembly GCF_051195015.1. NCBI lineage: Archaea > Methanobacteriati > Methanobacteriota > Halobacteria > Halobacteriales > Halococcaceae > Halococcus > Halococcus sp. AFM35. The sequence goes on along the minus strand of NZ_JBNTJU010000007.1, from coordinate 75,509 downwards.
GCTTCGTTGCCGTTTGCGTGCCACGGCAGGAAGTTCGAGGTGCGCTCGTCGCCGCCGGTGCGGATGATGAGGTCCACGTCGCGCGCGGGACCAGAATAGAGGCGGCGCTCGATTTCCTCGCTGTCGACGTCGCCGGGCGCGAGGTCGCCGGCCTCGACCGCGCGGGCGGCCTCGCGCGCCGCACCCAACAGTTCGGTCCGCCCGCCGTAGGCGAGCGCGATGTTGAGTTGAAGCGTGTCGTACGCCGCAGTTCGCTCCTCGGCGTAGTCGATTGTCTCGCGGAGGTACTCGGGCAGTCGGTCGGTCTCGCCGATGGCGCGAATCCGCACTTCCTGCTCGTGGACGCGCTCGGCGTCGGCGAACTCGTGGAGTTTCTCGTCCAGTAGCGAAAAGAGGTGCTCGCGCTCGTCGGCCGAGCGGTCGAAGTTCTCCGTCGAAAAGGTATAGAGGGTGAGTTCCTCGACGCCACAGTCGGCACACCAATCGAGGACCGCCTCGGTGGTCTCGGCACCGGCGCGATGGCCGTCGGCGGCGTCCTTGCCGTGTTCGTCGGCGTACCGACGATTGCCGTCCTGAATGACGGCCACGTGGGTGGGTGCGCCGTCGATTTCGCGCTCCAGCAGGCGCTCGTAGGTTCGGTTCAACAGACCATGCGTGCGCGAGACCATTTTGTGGAGGTAACTCGGGGGAGTGAAATGAATCTTCTGACACGCGCGTTCGTGCGAGGCGGCGACAGGGACGGGCGACATTGCGCAGGTTTTTATGTAGCGGGTGCATCGAACCGAGTGCAATGGCGTCAGGTACGGTTGACTTCTTCAACGACACGGGCGGCTACGGTTTCATCGAGACCGACGAAGCGGACGAGGACGTCTTCTTCCACATGGAAGACGTTGGCGGCCCCGACTTGGAGGAAGGACAGGAGGTAGAGTTCGACATCGTGCAGGCTGATAAGGGACCGCGGGCGGAGAACCTGGAGCGGCTGTAAAAATGGCGGAAGGACAAGTCGATTTCTTCAACGACACGGGCGGCTACGGCTTCATCGAGAGCGACGAAGCCGACGAAGACGTCTTCTTCCACATGGAAGACGTCGGTGGCCCCGACTTGGAGGAAGGGCAGGAAGTCGAGTTCGATATCGTGCAGGCCGACAAAGGCCCGCGCGCCGAGAACCTCGAACGACTGTAACACGAATTTTCAGCCCTCGGCGCGGTGCGGACCGAGGAGCGTATCTTTTTCGGGTGCGAGCGACGGGTATGAGCGACATCGACGACGAACTCCGGCGACGGACCGAAGCACTGCTCGAACCCGGCGACATCGAGCTACAGGGGCTCATCGTCCACACCGAATACGATTCGAGCGAGGAGAGTATGCTCCACCGGGCGACCATCGAAATCGGGGACACTATCGCCGCACACGCAGCGGTCGGGGACACCTACGTCTATTCCGGTACCGACGACCCCGAGTTCGGCCTGAATCAGCATCAAGGGTTGACCATCGAAAATGATGAATTCGTCTGGGAGTGCCAGCAGCTCCTCCGGGAGGGGACCTACGACGTGGTCTTCTACTACGAGGCCAGCGCCGACCACGAGGGAATCGTTGAGGACCTCCGGGCCGAGAGCTACGAGGTGACGGGTGTTCCGGAATAGCGAGGCGTTTATGCCCGGTGCGGGCCGAAAGCGGATATGAGTGATGCGGACGCCACGGTCGCGCTCGACGAGTGTGACCGCGCCATCCTGAATGCCTTTCAGGGCGGGTTTCCGGTCGTCGAGCGGCCGTTCGAACCGGCCGCGCATGCCCTCTCCGAGCGCGGTATCGAGGTTACTGGCGAGGAATTGCTTGAACGGATTCGGTTGCTCGACGAGAATGGAATGCTCTCGCGGTTCGGCGTGCTCATCGACGCCGAGGCCATCGGCGGCACGGCCACCTTGGTTGCCATGCACGCCCCCGAGGAGCGTTTCGATGAAATCGCCGAACAGGTGAACGCCCACCGCGAGGTCGCGCACAACTACGAGCGCGACCATCCCCACCTGAACATGTGGTTCGTCGTATCAGTAGCTGACGACGAGGATGTCGAACGGGTACTCGGCGAAATCGAAGAGGAAACCGGACAGGAAACGTACAATCTTCCCAAACAACAGGAATTCCGCGTCGAGGCGAAGTTCCTGCTCGACGGTCCCGTTTCGGACGGCGACCTCGACCTCTCGCATCGAGGACCGACTGTCGAACCCAGCGGGAGAACATCGCTGACGCCGGCCGAGCGCGACCTCGTCATCGAGTTGCAGGGTGGGTTGCCGCTCACCGAGACGCCCTATGCGGACGTTGCGGAAGCCGTCGGCGCTGAGGTCGAGTGGGTCATCGAAACGGTCGACCGATTCCTCGCAGAGGGGAAAGTTCGACGGGTGGGCGTCGTGCCGAATCACTACTCGTTGGGCTACACCGAGAACGGGATGACCGTCTGGGACGTTCCCGACGGCCTCGTTTCGACTGTGGGACCGGCCATCGCCGACCTCGAATTCGTCACGCACTGCTACGAGCGCCCGCGCCACGAGGGCGTCTGGCCGTACAACTTCTTCGCGATGACCCACGGCCGCTCGGTCGAAGAGAGCGAGCGCCGCATCGAGCAGGTGAGAGAGCGGATGGAGGAGTTCTTCGCGGTTGGGAAGGACGACTGGGACACCCTGTTCTCGACGCGCATCCTGAAGAAGACGGGCATTCGCATGGACGAGCGTGCCGCCGCGAACACGGATGAAGTACCCAACGAATGATACCACTGCTGCATGACTTCGTGGGACAGGCAGTGTTGGTTTTCGGTGGCGGACCGGTCGGCGCGCGCAAGGCTCGCCGGTTCGCGCGCGAGGCACGGGTGTTGGTGGTGAGTCCGGCCTTTGTCGACAACGATTTCGGCGATAGCGAGCGCGTGCGTGCCGCGCCGACGCCCGCGGACATCACGGACTGGTTCGAGCGGGCCGACCCGGCGCTCGCGGTCGCAGCCACTGACGACGAGGCGGTCAACGACGCCGTGGCGCGGGCAGCACGCGAACACGGCTGCCTGCTGAACCGTGCCGACCGGAGTGGGGGAAGCGACGGCGGTCAGCACGACGTGGTCGTGCCGGCAACCGTCCGCGACGACCCCGTTGTGCTGGCGGTCGCCACTGGCGGGGCGAGTCCGGCGCTTAGTCGGTATCTGCGCGAGCGCTTCGAGGAAGAGTTCGCCGGCGCGGGCGCGATGGCGACGCTCACCGGGGGGTTGCGCGAGCAATTGCGGGCGGACACGCCACCGGCGGCGCGTCGGGCGGCCATCCGGGCGGTAGTTCGCTCCGAGCGAGTTTGGAAGGCTTTAGGTGATGGAACTCATAATCCGGCCCAAGAGGCCCAATCGGTGATCAGCGACGTGCTTTCGGAGGGAAACGAACCATGACTGTTGCCACCGGGGTTATTTCCGGTGTGAGCATCGCCCACCAGCGCGCGAGCGTCGAGCAGATCGAGGCGGCCTGCAACCGCGACGAACGCGCAACCGTCGAAGCGCTGCTCGACCACGAGGGGATTCTGGAGGCATTCGCCCTCCAGACGTGCAACCGTTTCGAACTGTACGCCGTCGCCGACGACCCAGAGCACGCAAGCGAGAGCCTTGCGGCCGCCGTCGCCGACAGCCCCGACGAAATCGTCCGCGAACTCGGCCACGAGGAGAGCCTGCGCCATCTCATGCGGGTCGCCTGCGGGCTGGAGTCGCTCGTGCTCGGCGAGGACCAGATCCTCGGCCAGTTGCAGGACGCCTACGCGAACGCGCTGGCGGTCGGAGCCATTGGTCCGATGTTCGAGGCGGGTATCCAGAAGGCCATCCACGTCGGCGAGCGCGCACGCACCGAGACGAAAATCGACGAGGGCGTGGTCTCGCTCGGCAGCGCCGCCGCACGCCTCGCCGGCAAGGAGCGAAGTCTCGACGATGCCACGGGGCTGGTCGTCGGCGCAGGCGAGATGGGCACGCTCGCGGCACAGTCGCTCGGCCAATCGGTCGAGCAGCTGTTCGTCGCGAACCGCACCGAAGAGACCGCCGCACACGTCGCCGAACGGGTCGCTGCCGACGGCGCGGCGTTCGGGCTGGACGACCTGTCCGAGGCGCTGTCGCTGGCGGACGTCGTCGTCTCGGCGACGAGCAGTCCCGGCCCCGTGCTCGACCGCGCGGCGCTCGAATCAGCCGGTGAGACGCTGCTCATCGACATCGCCCAGCCGCGCGACGCCCCACAGGCCGCCGCCGAACTGCCGAACGTCAACCACTATGACCTCGACGCACTCGAATCCGTCACGGAGGCGACGCGCGAGCGTCGGCAGGCAGCCGCCGAACGGGTCGAGGCGATGATCGACCGCGAGTTCGACAACCTGCTCGCCCGCTACAAGCGCCAGCGCGCCGACGCGGTCATCGCGGCGATGTACGAGAACGCCGAGCGGATGAAGGAACGCGAACTCTCGCGGGCGCTCTCGAAGCTCGATACGGATGGGCTGACCGACGACCAGCGCGCGGTCGTCGAGTCGCTGGGGGACACGCTCGTGAGTCAACTGCTCGCCGCGCCCACGAAGAGCCTGCGCGACGCCGCCGAGGCCGACGACTGGACGACCATCAACAGCGCACTCAGACTGTTCGACCCGACCTTCGACGCCGACGACGCCCCCTCGACTCCCGACCCGAACGAGATTCCATCCGAAACGCAGCACGCGTTCGCCTCGGCCGTCCGCGAGCATCTCGACGACTGAGTGGCGGCCGCGGTCGGGGCAAGATTTATTTCGTCGTCGGTGCCATTGTCAACATATGGCATCCACGACCGAACGCGACCATCCGGTGTTGGGCTGGCTGCGGCGTCTCTACCGCGGACTGAGTGTCGTCACGTTCGTGCTCGTCGGGAGTCTCGTCGCCGGTATCACAGCGGTGCCCGAGGGACTCGCCGGCGCAGTCCTCGTCTGTTGGGTCGTTGCGAGCCTGTTCGCCCTCGGCCACGCCGGGATTCGGAACACGACTCACGGTGTGTGAGACGACCGATAGCATCTTACGGCGGGCGGCGACGGATGGCACATGGGCATCGACGAACCCGACATCGACCCGGCACGCTTCCTTGACGACGTTGAGATGTGTATCGGTGAAATCCGTTCGGTCGAAGAGTTCCCCGAAGCCAGAAAAGACGTGTACAAGCTCGACGTGGATTTCGGCGACGAAACGCTCCAGTCTGCCGCCGGATTGACGATGTACGAGCACGAGGAACTGCTCGGCCGACAGGTCGTCGCGGTGGTCAATCTCGGTACCGTGCAGATAGCGGGCTTCGAGAGCCAGTGTCTCGTGACCGGCGTCGATGCGGACGACGGCGAGGGCGTGGTCCACCTCCAGCCCGAGCGCCCGGTCGAAAACGGAACGCGCGTCTACTAGGCGAGCTGTTCGCCCATCGTCTCGCGGCCGAAGGCGAGGACGACGATACCGCCGAGAACGAACGCCACCGCGAGCGGGACCAGCGCGAGGAGGTAGCCCGACGAGACGAGCGCGCCGGCGAGAATCGGGCCGATGACGGCGGCGATCTTCCCCACTCCGCCCGCGAAGCCGTTCCCCGTGGCCCGTGCCTCGGTGGGGAACAACTCGGGCGTGTAGGCGTAGATGGCTCCCCATGCGCCGAGCGTGAAGAAGGAGGCGGCAAGCAGCCCTCCCAAGAAGGACCAGAAACCAGCGAGTCCGAGTCCCAGAACGTTCACACCGGGCATCGCGGCAGCGAAAACGAACGTGAAGAGACCTGAACAGACGAGATACGCGCCGAGAGTCGGTTTGCGGCCGACCCGCTCGACGAGGTAGGCTGCGCTGAAATAGCCCGGAATCTGGACGACACCGATGAGAACGAAGTAGGCGTAGACGTTGCCCACCACGCCCGCCGCGCCGACGGTTTGGGGCAGCCAGATGAACACCCCATAATATCCGAAGTTGATGGCGAACCACGCGGCCGCGATGGTCAGCGTCTGCCGGCGGAGGTCGGGTGCAAACAGCCGCGAGAAATCGGCGGCCGGTCGGACGCTCACATCCCCGTCAATCGGTTCGTAACTCCCGCCGTTCTCCTCCGCAATCGCCCGTAGACGCTCGTTGGCCGCCTCGATTTTTCCGACGCGAGCGAGGAAATACGGCGTCTCGTCGAGCTGCGAGCGAATGACGAACACGAGCAGCGCGGGCAACGCGGCGCTCACGAACAGCAGCCGCCAGCCCGCGACCGCACCCACGAGGGGGACAGCGACGGTGCCGCCGGTCGCGAGCGCCGAGAGAAAGACCCACGCGAGGACCACGGCGAGGATGTTGCCGAGCGGCCAGAAGGCGTCGAGATAGACCAGATAGCGGCCACGGCGCTCGGTCGGGAGGTGTTCGGAGAGATAGGAGGTATCGACCGCGAGCGCGCCGCCGAGCCCGACGCCGGTGAGGAAACGAAGCACGAAGCCCGAGTAGAAGCCGACCGCGAGCGCCGTCAGTCCCGCAAACAGCGAATAGGTCAAAACCGTCCACTGGAAGGCGGCCTTCCGTCCGTAGCGGTCGGCGTACCAGCCCCACCCCCAGTTGCCGAGCACCATCCCCATCAGGCTCGCCGCGCCCAAAAGCCCTGCCGCGAGGCCGGAGAGGCTCCACGCCCCGATGAGTACGGGCAGGGTGAAGCTGATAATGATGACCTCCATCCCGTCGAAGGCCCACGCACTGCCACAGATGGCCAGCAAGCGCCGGTGAAAGGCTCCAACAGGGATTTCGTCCAGTACATCGGAAACGGTGGCCGCGTTGTTGCCATCCATCGTGTTCGATTACTCCTATCGAACGCACAACACCCAACCCATTTAACTCTACGCATCTTTCGGCTTCAGTGGTAATATTTGAAGAATATATTCCTTCAAAACGACTCGGCAACGCTTATTCGTCGTTCACGGATAGGCCGAATATGCAGACCCACATCGTGCCCGTCGGCTTCGACTACGACCGGCTCATCGCGCCGCTCGTCCGCGACAAGTTCGACGTCGACAGGGTGATTCTTCTGGAGGGAGCGGTCGGCAGCGAGGCGAACGTCGAATACTCCCGCAAGCTCGCGTCGAAACTCGAACAGGACTTCACGAACCTCCTCGGGGCCGAAACCGAGCGGTTCGTCGTCGAAGACGTCTACGACTACGACGGCGCTTTCGAACAGGCCTACGGACTCATCAACGACGAACTCGATGCGGGCCGGGAAGTGTGGGCGAACGTCAGCGCGATGCCCCGGACGGTGAGTTTCGCCTTCGCCACCGCCGCCCACTCCATCGCCGTCGAACGAAGCGAAGATAGGGAGTGCATCCACACCTACTACACGATCCCCGAGAAGTACCTCGAAACCGAGCTCGCCGAGGAACTCCGCAAGCAGATCGACCTCCTCGCCGACCTCGCTGGCGACGACGACCGCATCGCAGACCGCCTCCGGAGCGCGCAGGACCTCCTCTCCGAATTCGACGAACGCGGGACGACCATCGGCGCGAAGGCCATCGACGGCGAGCATATCCTCGAAATTCCCGTGGCATCCTTCTCGAACGTCAAACCGTTCGAGGAACTCATCCTGTTCAAACTCGGCGAAGATGGACCGTTCGAGAGCGTCTCGGAACTCGCACAGGCGCTCGCGCGCGAGCTATCGGAGGAGTACACCGACAGCTTCCGCTCGAAGGTCATCTACAACGTCGACAGGCTCGGCCCCGGTGGCAAGGGCTACATCGAGCAGGACGCACAGGGAAAGTCCCACCGGACGCGACTCTCGCGCATCGGCGAGCTATGGGTGCGCTCACACGCGGATGGCGAGGCGCGAGCGTAGCGAGCGCCGCGAAACAGCGAGCGGCGAAGCCGCGAACGGGGAGACGCGAGCGGAGTAACCATCTACGCCGAGCGCGCTTCGAGTTTGTTCACCCGTGTCGCAAGCGCCAGAAACGTCGCCAGCAGCGTCAGCGCGAGCGCACCCGCCGCGACGAGTTGATGGGCGGGCACGACATGCCCGATGGCCTCGCCAATCGGTTGGACGGGAATGGTCGTGTGATGGGGCGTTCCTACCACCGGAACGAAATAGTCCACGAGGTCGTTCAATCCGTACCACGCGAGCGCGACGGCGACCGCCCACACGGGAAACTCGGCGTAGCGATGGATGACGAACGCCTGCACGGCCATCGCGAGGTGGCTGAAAAGGAGGAACAGATAGAGCCACGTCGGGGTGGTTGCGAGAAACGAGTCATGAAAGACGAGCAGCGTGTAGGGCGTCCAGAGACCGAGCTTGAGACAGCCGAAGAAGGCGAGCGCGTTCAGCCACTCCCGTGAGTGCCCGCGTTTCCAGCTCGCTATCGACAGCGCGATGAACAGCGTCGCCAGCGGGCTGTCGGGCACGAACGGCCACGCGAGAACGGGTTCGAGTCCGAACTGGAAGCGATAGTAAAAGAACCCGAAGGCCGTGCCCGCGAGGTTGACTGCAACGACGAGCCACGCGAGCCGCAGCCCCAAATCCTCGATTGCTCTCGGCACCGGTGCGACGTACCACGGCAGTGCCTCGCGGTCGGGCACCGCCCCGTCGAACAGTCGACCGAGCGGGCCGACCCGTCGTTCGGCCATTGGACGAGAACCGGCCGGACGTGACAAAACGATGCTGGTCGGTCAACGACGGAGATAGTACACGGTCGCGAGCGACCGCAGCGAGCCATCGTTACTGACTTCGATAACCGTGTCTATATCGTATTTTGAATTAGATTTTGTCCATTCAGTTGTCTTTCTGTGTATGTATAAATCCTACTGTCGATAGTCGACCAAAGAGGACTGTTAAGTGGGTTCGGACCAAACCGACGATATGGCCGACGAGACCGATTTGGAGGAGCTGAAACGCGGTACCGAACTCGTCAAACGCGGGTTCGCCCGAATGCAGCAGGGTGGAGTCATCATGGACGTCGTCAACGCCGAGCAGGCCCGTATCGCCGAGGACGCCGGTGCGGTCGCCGTGATGGCCCTGGAGGCCGTGCCCGCCGACATCAGAAAGCGCGGCGGCGTCGCGCGGATGGCCGACCCCGCCGATGTTCAGGAAATCATCGATGAAGTCTCGATTCCGGTGATGGGCAAGTCGAGAATCGGTCATACCAAGGAAGCCCAGATTCTCGAAGCCACGGGAGTGGACATGATAGACGAATCGGAGGTGCTCACGCCCGCCGACGACGACTACCACATCGACAAGCGCGAGTTCACCGCGCCGTTCGTCTGTGGCGCGCGCGACCTCGGTGAGGCGCTCCGGCGCATCGGCGAGGGCGCGGCGATGATTCGCACCAAGGGCGAGGCCGGCACCGGCGACGTGAATCAGGCCGTCTTCCACCAGCGCAACATCCGCGGCGCGATCCGCAAACTGGAGGGGATGAGCCACGAGGAGCGCGAGGCCTACGCCCGCGACATCGAGGCTCCTGCCGAGTTGGTCCACGAGACCGCCGAGGCCGGTCGGTTGCCGGTCGTGAACTTCGCCGCCGGCGGCATCGCGACGCCCGCCGACGCCGCGCTCATGATGTACCACGACTGTGACGGCATCTTCGTCGGCTCGGGCATCTTCGGGGCCGAGAACCCCGAGGCGATGGGCGAGGCGGTCGTCGAGGCGACGAATAGCTGGGACGACCCGGAGAAACTCGCGGCAATCGCGACGAACACCGGTTCGGGCATGAAGGGCGACGCCAACGCCGACCTGCCCGAAGAGGAGAAATTGCAGGGCCGCGGCGTCTGAACCCCAATTTATTTTCACGCACTCGTTCGCGACGGGAGAAAAACGTAACAGACGGCTGCGAGAGCCGTGAGAGCCGCGAGCACGACGAACGACTCGTCGGCGAGTCCAGCATCGAAGAAGAGTCCGACGACCGTCGAACCGGTCGCGGCCAGCAGGAAAAACGTCGTGCGGAAGAAGCCCCACGCCGTGCCCTGTACCGCGTTCGGGACGACGGCGATGATGTAGGCGTTGCTCACGGGGTTGATTGCGAGCCGCGAACCGAGCAGGACGGTGAGGGCTCCGACGGGAACGATTCCTTCGACAAACGGCAGCGCGAGCAGCGGCAGGACGCCGAAGCCGGCTGTCGTGAGCAACACCGCGCGGTCGCCGTAGTAGTCGGCGGCGCTGCCGGCGACCGATTGGGCGAGCGCGCCGCTCAGGAAAAAGAGCGCGAACAGGGCGGCGGCGCGTTCCTGGGAGAACCCCTTGACTGCGATGAAGTACGTCGGCAGAAACGAGGTCACGCCCTGCATCACGAACAGCGTGAGCGTGGCGGCGCTCACCGCGATGGCCGTGCGCCGTGAGACGGCGGTACTGAGCGCGCGAAGCAGGCCCCGCACCGATGGCCGACCCGACGGGCTGGCGGCCGGCGTGCGGCGCGAAAGCACCCGTCGAATAGCGACGGCGATGGCGAGGAAGGGCACGGCAAGCAACGCGACGGTCGTCTGCCAGCCGAGCGGGTCGACGAGCACGCTCGCGGCGAACGGGAGGAGAGCCGAACCGATGCTGCCCGCCGCGAGCGTGAGGCCGATGGCGGTGCCGTCGTGCTCGCCGAAGGTCGTCGAGAGGGCGGTGCCCCGTGCCGGGCCATATAACCCTGTGCCGAGACCGAACAGCGCACAGCCGCCGAGAAACAGCACGAACGTCGGCGCGAGGCTCACCGCGACGACCGCGCCGGCCGAGACCGCGAGACTCGTTCCGAGCAGCGCGCGCTCGCCGAAGCGGTCGGTCAGCATCCCGGCCGGGAACTGCATTATCGCATACGTCGCCCAGACGGTCGTGACCGCCAGTCCGGCGGTCGCATTGGAGACCGCGAAGAAGTCCTTGACTTGTGGGAGAATCGCCGGGAAGAGGTAGCGACCGCCGAGTACCGTCAGCCAGCCGGCGGCCACGACCGCGAGCGTCCAGCCGCGCCCGTCGCCGCGGAGCACCTGCGCCGTCCGCACGAAGCGATTCCGGAGCGATTCGAACGACGCCTCCATTCGTTCCGAACTGTGGGAGAACGCCGTATGAACGTGGTGATACGACTACGACACCGTTTCGCCCACGGCTGACAGGAAACGACGTGAAAATCAGGCCAGCGGCGTTCGCTCGACCACGGTTCCGTCGGCGGTCGGATACTGCTCGACGATTTCGCCCCTGCCGAGGTCGCCCTCCGCGACCATCTCTTCTAAGAGCCACCACGCGAGTTCGACGTGTTCGGATTTCTGGGTGTAGAACTCCTCGGGGACGCCGAGGTCCGCAAGCGTTTCGTCGTTCTCCCACGCCTTGCCGTAGACGAGAGTGCCGTCGTCGGTCACCTCGTCGAACTCCCTCCTCATGACCTTCGCCATCCGCTTCAGGCGGTTGCGGTGCTGGGCGGCGTCTTTGAACACGCTGGTGCAGAAATACACCCTCTCGTGGTCGCCCATCGCGTCGAGGATCTCGTGGGAGCCTTCGACGGCACTCATGTGGCCCTCGCGTCGCTCGAAGCCCTGTTCCTGCATCCGTTCGTAGTTGCCATCGGACATCTCGAACTCGTTGATGTTGCAGAAGTCGGCCGCGCCCTCATCGAGAAAATCGAGGAATTCGGTCTCGGCGCGGATGCCCGGTATCTCGAAGGCCGGCGTCAGTCCTTCCTCGCGGGCAACGTAGAGGATGTCCTCCCATTCAGTCCCGTGGAGGTCGCCCCACTGCTCGTATGGTGGGTGGAAGCGGATTTCGTCGAGTCCCGCCTCGGAAAGCCGGCGCATGTTCTCGCGGCCGCCGGTGATACCCGTATAGAGATGGGTGTGGTGGTCCTCGCCGAACTCCTCTTTGAGCATGGAGAGATACCGGCAGGTCTTCACCATCGCCTCCTGTGGCTCGCCACCGGTAATCGAGGTGCCCAGCGCGTTCATCCGGTGGGCCTCCTCGATGACATCGCTGTCGTCCTCGACGAGGCGCTCGTTCGCGTACACGTCGGTGACGTTCTTGCGGTTCTCGCCGAGCGGACAGTAGAAGCAGTCGCGCTGGTCGCAGTAACCGTAGACGAACAGCACCATCTTCCCGCCCTTGGCGCACTGTTCACAGCCCTTCGAAATCATTCGTTGTCACTGCTGGGTGCGCAGCCGTGAAAAGGAATGCGGCTCGGGTCCGACCGTCGGGAGTAGCAGTACCGCTCGTCCTGCCTCGGATCGGTCGAACTTCGCTACTGCGCCGCCGACGGACACGTCAGGAACGATGCTACTCGCGAGACCGGTCGGGCAGTCGGTGGCTCAACACCATCTCCTCGCGGAAGCGTCGCGCGTCGGTTCGGTCATCGGAGTCGCTACGAGTGATTTCGGGCACCATCGGCGCGCCGGTGTTCTCGGTGTCGGTGTACATGGGTTGTCCTGCGAACGATGGGCAGCGAATGCGCCGCCTACCGTCCGACATGACCACTGACTGGGGTCGACCGGATAAATGTAATGATAGAACATGTAATATGGCTTCGGAGTGAACTAGGACGTATTAGGTGTCGTGGCGAGCACCGAAAACAGTTAACGGCGGGCCGCGTAGCCGGGCGCATGCTGCTGGTGCTGTGCATCGACCTCGACGACGACCTCGGGCGGAAGGCCGGCGTCGAGACGCCCGTCGTGGGCCGAGGGGCCGTCGAGCGCGCCGCCGTCTCGCTCGCGACGGCCGACCCCGAAGACTCCGATGCCAATGTCCTGTTCGAGGGGCTGCACATTCACGACGGCATCGCCGACGAGCAGGTCGCGGTCGCGGCGGTCACCGGCGTCGAGAGCGGCGGCGTTGCGGCGAATAGAAAGGTCGGCGAGGAGATCGACCGGATTCTCGCGGGGCTGACCACCGGCGAGGACGTTCACGCGCTGGTGGTCACCGACGGCGCACAGGACGAGTCGGTCATCCCGGTGATCCGCTCGCGGCTGCCCATCGACGGCGTCCAGCGGGTCGTCGTTCGGCAGGCCCAGAACTTGGAATCGATGTACTACACGATGAAGCAGGTGCTCGACGACCCCGAGACCAGAGGCACGATTCTCGTTCCCCTCGGAATTTTGCTACTCATCTACCCGCTCGCCGAAATCGCCGGCCAGCTCGGGGTGCCCGGCGCGGCGGTCTTTGGAGTTATCTCGGCGCTGCTCGGGCTGTACGTGCTCTTTCGCGGGCTGGGTCTCGAACGCGCCATCGACGAGGCGGTCGCGCGGGCGCGGCGCGGACTCTACGCCGGCCGGGTAATGCTCATCACGACGGTCGTTGCGGCGGCGCTGTTCGCCATCGGCGGCGTCCGGGGAATGGGAGTGCTCGACGCCCACAGCGCCACCGGGGCGCTCAGCCCCGTCGAGACCCTCGCGGCGTTCACCGTCGGCGCGATACCGTGGTTTGCGGCCGCGGGCATCACCAGCAGCGTCGGCCGCATCACCGATACGTATCTCGCCGAGCGCTTTCGCTGGCGCTATCTCAACGCGCCCTTCTACGTGCTCGCCATCGCGGCCGTGCTCTATGCGGTCGGGGCGTTCCTCCTCGGTGAAGTGGGGCTGACATACATGGCGGTCGCACTCACTGCCGGCACGCTGCTCGGACTCGTGAGCACGCTTGCCTTCGCCATCGTCGAATCACGCTTTCCGAGCGTTCCGGAGCCGGTCTGACGGTCGGGAACCGGGTTGGGGCGGGCATCGTTCGGAGATAGCAATGGAAAGGGACTTATCCGGCCGCCGAGACCGGATTCGCATGGATGCAATCGTGCTCGCCGGGGGGTATGCGACGCGCCTCTGGCCGATTACGAAACACCGGCCGAAGATGTTCCTCCCGGTCGGCGGGGTGGACGTCATCGACCGCATTTTCGACGAACTGGAGGGCGACGACCGCATCGAGGACGTCTACGTGAGCACGAACGAGCGCTTCGCCGACGAGTTCGAACGTCACATCGAAGACAGCGACTTCTCGAAACCACAGCTCAGCGTCGAGGAGACCACCGGCGAGGACGAGAAGTTCGGCGTCGTCGGCGCGCTCGCCCAGCTCGTCGAGCGCGAGAACGTCGACGACGATGTGCTGGTGATCGCCGGCGACAACCTCATCAGCTTCCCCCTCAGTGACTTCATCGACGAGTTTGAAGCCCGTGGCGCGCCGACCATCGCCGCCTACGACGTCGGGTCGAAGGAACGCGCAAGTTCCTACGGGCTGGTCGAACTCGACGGCGACCGTGTGGTCGACTTTCAGGAGAAACCCGACGAGCCAAAGAGTACGTTGGTGTCGATTGCCTGCTATGCCTTCCCCGCCGAGGCGCTCGCCTTCGAGGAGTATCTCGCGGGCGACAACAACCCCGATGAACCTGGGTGGTTCGTCCAGTGGCTCCAGGCCACCCGTGCTGTCTACGCCTACACCTTCGACGGCGCGTGGTTCGACATCGGCACGCCCGAGAGCTACCTCGAAACCGTTGCGTGGGCGCTCGACGGTGAGGCCACCGTCGCGGAGAATGCCACAATCGAAAACAGCGACGTCGGCAGCGGCGTCCACGTCATGGACGGCGCAGTCGTGCGGGATTCGACCGTCGAGCGCTCGGTCGTCTTCCCGAACGCCACCGTCGAGGACTGTACGATACGGGATTCGATTCTCGATGAGGAGACCCACGTCGCCGGTCTCGACCTCACGGACGCGCTCGTCGGTGCACACACGAAGATTCCCGACGGGAACTAATCGCAGTCCTCTTTGGCACGGCCGCCCTCGCGCGGGTATGGCATCACGCTCGACGAAAGCCGCCACCGGTATCGCCCTGTTCATCGCCGTCTCCTTCGCCGTTCACTACGCGCTGTTCGGGGCGCTCCCGGTCGGCAAACCGGCGCTGCTCGACGACGCGGACTAGCACAGTCAGGACTCACCGAGCCACGCGTCGGTGATTCGCAACCGCCCGCGAACGCCGTCCCACTCGGCTTCGTAATCGAGTTCGATTGGCCTGTGCATGTGTGGGCCGTCGGTCACGAGCGTCTCGAACCCCCCGCCTTCGCCGAGGAGGTGAACGCCGTACTCGTCGTTGAGGGTTTCGAGGTCGTCGAAGGCGTCGGCATCGAGCGTGCGTCCGAGCCACGACTCGTCGAGACCCGCTGCCGCCACGGCGATAACTCGAATCTCGAAGCCAGCGTCGACCATCGCGTCGGCGAGCGCCCGGGGGTCGCGTTGCCAGAGCGGGGCGCATAGTTGAATTCCGAGGCGCTCGCACATCGCCTCGATTCGCGTGGTCTGGAACTCGCTTTCGACCGCACCCGCGATAACGCCCGCGAGACCCCCATCGAGGTCGTCGTCGAGGTCGCTTAGTGCGTGTTCGAGCGGTTCGATTTCGGCGTCGCCGCGCGTCCCTGAGTCGGTACGGTCGGCGCGAGTGGTCGATTCGATTTCGACGAGTTCGATGCCGATGCTCTCGGCCGCGAGTCCGGCGAGGTCGGTCGCCGGGACGTGATAGAGATGCGAGTCCGTTTCGGGATGCACAGTTACGAGTCGTGCGACGGGCAGGCCCTCTTCGAGCGCGCGATGGAGCGCCCATGCCGAGTCCTTCCCGCCGGAGAACAGACTCACCCATCCGGACATAAGTACACTAGCGCGCCAACGGCCAAACGCGCTGCGGTCCACGCCGTCGCGGACCCGAACGTTCACGACCCCACGCAGGATAGTGGGAGCGATGAACGGACACCGCTCGGGCAAACGTCCGTGGCTTGCGGCGGCGCTCGCGCTGCTCTATCCCGGACTCGGCCACGCCTACCTACGCGAGTGGCTGCGCGCGCTCGCGTGGTTCGGGCTGACGTTCGCGACGGTGGCGCTTGCGCTCCCGCCCTCGGCGGTCCCCGATTCCGGCGGACTCACCCTCGATGCGGTCATGAGCGCGAGCCGGGCACTGCCGGTCGAGGTCTCGGTCGCCATCTCCGTTCTCCTCGTGCTCAACACCGTCGACGCGTATCGGCTTGCCCGGCAGGGACGAACCGCTGGGAGTGCCGACCCCGCCGACACCGACGGCGAGCGGCGCTGTCCGAACTGCGGGCGCGAGACCGATACCGACCTCGCGTTCTGTCAGTGGTGTACCGAACCGCTCGCGACCGACGAATGAGCGCGGGATAGAAGCGCGTGGAGACCCACAGGTCGACATGGGCTATGCCTGTCCCGTCTGTGAGACACCACAGGCCGACGCGCGCCACCTCGCGAACCACCTCGCGTTCACCGCGCTGCTCGGCGACGACGACCACGAGTCGTGGCTCGACGACCACGCGCCGGGCTGGGAGCAATCGGGCGAGGACGACCTCGCCGAGCGGGTCGAAGCGGATGCGTCAGAAGTCGAGTATCCGCAGGTCTTCGAGGACACGACCGGCCACGACCACCGCCACGGCGACGAACCGCGACCGGGCGACCTCTTCGACGAGCGCCCGTCGCGCGGACCGTCCGCGGACGCGAATCTCGACGCCGAGACCGCCGCCGCAATCGAGCAGGCCCGCGAGATGACCGAGCAGGCGGACGGCGACGAGGGTGAAGCGAGCGACGAGGACGAAAACGGGTAACTACTCGCCGGTCAAAGCGGGCCTATGCACACGGATGGACGCTTCTCGCCGACCACCGAAGCGGCAGCCCGCGAGCGCTACGCAGCGCTCGGACCCACGGCCCAGACGGTAGTTCGAGAGGTCGCAACGGCGATGGACTTCGACAAGGACGAATACGACGAGCGCGTGACGAGCGCGGTCGTCGAGCGGGCGCGCAACGCGCTGTTCGCCTCTTCGCTCGAAGTCTCGGTCGGGGAACGCGAGGAGTTCGATGACTGGCGGGCCGACCACTCCGAGGACGATGTTCATGTGATCGGCAACGAGAACGTTCCTCGCGTCGTCTGGCACGCCCCGGCCTTTGCCGAGACGGCCGTCGCGGCGACGTTCGCCGACGAGGAGCGCGCGGCCGTCGAGACGCTGCGCCGGCAGGCGTTCGGGCGGCTGTACCGTGAACTGTTCGAATAGCTCTACCCGGGAAGGAAGACGTTGAGCACGGCGACGACGATGCCGGCGAGTCCCATGCGGATACCGGCGATATACCACCGTTGCTTGGATATCGAGGCCATGTATGCCCCGAAAACGAACAGGATGCCGACCGCCATGCCGACCGAAACCAGCGTCGCCAGAAACAGCGAGAAGACCGTGCCCTCGAACAGGAACGGCGTGAGCGGAACGACGAGACCGAGCAGTGGGCCGAGACCGCTCATGAGTGCGTTGACGACCTGATTTTCCATCTTGTCGCGTTCGATTTGGGTATCGCTCAGGTCGGCGAGCATCGCCTCCTCGGTCTCCTGAATCTCGGCGCGCATCTCCGCGCGCTCGATCTCCCAGACGCTCCACACCCCGGAGGTTGTGAGACCGACGGCCGCGGCGAGACCGAGGCTTACCACTGTGAGTCCCTCCTCGATGCCCGAGAGGTACGCGCCCACGGTGACGCCGACGCCGGTGAGTGCGCCGTCGAAGCCGTTCGAGACGAAATACCGGCGCGCAATCGGTCCCACCATGTCGGTGTCGATACGCTCGGTCAGCGACTGCTCGGAGTCGGCCATCAGTCCTGTGCCGTCGGTATGTCTTCAACGATGTACTCGCCACAGGCGACCTGGTCGACCGAATGAACACGGGCACCCGTGTCCTCGATGGTCGCACTCACCGCCTCGAAGTCGATGTCATCGCCCTCGATGGTGAACTTGATGTTGCGCACCTCCTCGTCCATTTCGAGCAGGATGGCGTTGACGCCATCGACGCCGTCGAGGTCGGAAACCTCCTCGGCGACCGAGAGCATGGTCGGCTCGTGTGGTTTGAGCACGTCGATGACTAACTGACGGATGGTGGCCATGCCACACCGAACGATGCCTACCGGTAAGGGTGTGTTGATGCGACGGCAACCGCCGTCCGGCCCGGGTTCGACTTACGACGAGTCCTCCTCGTCGTCGACGTCCCCAGAAATCGGAGATTTCTGGTGTGCGAACGAAAACGACGACTACTCGTGGTCGTTTTCGTCAACGTCCTCGAAGTCCGCATCGACGTATTCCTCACCGTCGCCGTCCGTATCACCCATGTCACCCATGCCGCCGGGACCGGCACCCGCCGCGCCAGCGCCGCCCGCACCGCCGGCAGCCTGCTGGGCGGCCTCCTGCTGTTGGTACATCTGCTTGCCGATCTCCTGCAGCTCCGTCGAGAGGCTCTCGGTGGCGTCCTGTAGCTCCTCGGTCGTGGCGTCCTCGTCCTCCAGCACCTCCTCGACCTCGTCGATGGCATCCTCGATGTCCGCGCGGAGGTCCTCGTCGACCTGCTCGTCGTTCTCCTCAAGCAGGGTGTTCGCGCGCTGGACCGAACTCTCGGCGTCGTTGCGCGCCTCGATGCGCTCGCGGCGCTGTTCGTCCTCCTCGGCGTACTCCTCGGCCTCCTCCTGCATGCGGTCGATCTCGTCGTCGGAGAGACCCGCACCGCCCTCGATGGTGATCTCCTCGGAGTTGCCCGAGCCTTGGTCCTCGGCCTCGACGTTCACGATGCCGTTTTCATCGATGTTGAACGTGACTTCGATTTGGGGCGTCCCCGCGGGAGCGGGCGGAATGCCCGAGAGCTGGAACTCTCCCAGCAGTTCGTTCTCGTTGGCGATTTCGCGCTCGCCCTGGAAGACCCGGACTTGGACTTGGGTTTGGTTCGCGGCGGCGGTCGTGAACACCTTCGACTCCTCGGTCGGAATCGTCGTGTTCTTCTCGATGAGTCGCTCGAACAGCCCACCCTTGACCTCGATACCCAGCGAGAGCGGCGTCACGTCGAGCAGCACGATGTCGTCGACATCGCCCGAGAGCACGCCGCCCTGGATGGCCGCGCCGAGTGCCACGGCCTCGTCGGGGTTGACGTTCTTCTGGGGGTCCTGCCCGGCGAGGTCGGCGACCTGTTCCTGCACTTGGGGCATCCGCGTCGAGCCACCCACGAGGATTACCTCGTCGATGTCGTCGGCGTCGTAGCCAGCGTCGTCGAGAGCCTGCTCGGTGGGTCCCACAGTCCTCTCGATGAGGTCCGAAGTGAGCGATTCGAACGTCGCGCGAGTGAGGTCCTTCTCCAGATGGACCGGCCCGGAGTCCGTGGCGGTGATGAACGGCAGGTTGATGGTCGTCTCCTTCCGGTTGGAGAGTTCGATTTTGGCCTCCTCGGCAGCGTCTTTGAGTCGCTGGAGGGCTTGCCTGTCCTCCCGGAGGTCGAAGCCGTGTTCGGACTCGAACTCCTCGGCGAGGTGGTCGATGATGGCTTCGTCCCAGTCGTCGCCCCCGAGGTCGTTGTCGCCGTTGGTGGCGACGACCTCGTAGACGCCACCGCCGAGGTCGAGGACGGAAACGTCGAACGTCCCGCCACCGAGGTCGTAGACCATCACGGTCTGGTCGGAATCGTCGTCAAGTCCGTAGGCCATCGACGCGGCGGTCGGCTCGTTGATGATGCGCTCGACGTCGAAACCGGCGATTTCGCCGGCGTCCTTCGTGGCCTGTCGCTGGCTGTCCGAGAAGTACGCCGGTACGGTGATCACAGCTTTCTCGATCTCGTCGCCGAGATACTCCTCGGCGTCGCGCTTGATTTTGCCGAGAATGAGCGCCGAAATCTCTTCGGGTGTGTAGTCCTCACCGTCGATTTCCACGGTGTGGTCCTCGCCAATGAACCGCTTGATGGATTCCACAGTCCTATCGGGGTTCTGGATGGCCTGATTCTTCGCGGGTTTGCCGACGAGGCGCTCGTCGTCGGTAAAGGCCACCACCGAGGGTGTGGTGCGGTCGCCCTCGCCATTGACGATGATTTCGGGGTCGCCTCCTTCCATCACCGCGAACGCCGAGTTCGTCGTCCCGAGGTCGATACCGAGAATCTTGTTGCTCGCCATTGTTGGCCCATCCTATCGCTTTGGGCCGGTTAAAAGTTGCTAGATACGCCGACTCATCCCATCGACCCGTTGGTCTCCCCTGTTGCGGTTTTCGTTTCGTGCGAGTGGCTGACCCACGGCGTATAAATCGGACCGCAACACGACCGGTCATCCGGTCGGTCGAAAAGGACCAAACCGCTCGACGCCCTCGGTCGGGCATGGTCGTCTCCCTCGCGATGGACTGGCGGGAACTCCTCTTTGCCAGTTGGCCGGTCGACCCCGATATCGTTTCGGCCCATCTCCCCGATGCGCTCGCGGTCGACACCCACGACGACGACGAGGCGTGGCTCTCGGTCGTCCCCTTCACCAACGGTGCCGTCCGCCCGCGCGGACTGCCCGCCCGGTTCGGGATGGACCTCCCGGAACTCAACCTCCGGACCTACGTCACGGTTGGCGACACCCCGAGCGTCTATTTCTTCAGCCTCGACGCCGAGGGCGTGTTGGGCGTGGTTGGCGCGCGCCTGTTCCATCACCTCCCCTATTACTACACGCGCATGCGCCACGAGCGGGGCGCGGACGGTCGCGTTCGCTTCGCCTCTCGGCGCGCCCATCCGGGAGCAAGACCCGTCCACTTCCGCGCTGGCTACGAACGGGCGGGCGAGCGCCTCGACCCCGCTCCCGGCTCGCTGGCGGCGTTTCTCACCGAGCGCTACCGGTTTTATACCGAAGCGCCCGACGGCACGGTGCGCTACTCGAACGTGAACCACGACCGCTGGCCGCTGTATCCCGCCGACGTGACGATAGCCGAGAACACGATTTTCCGGGCGAACGGCTTCGCCGACCCGGCTGGCGAGCCGGTCTGTCATTACAGCCCCGGCGTGGAAATCGTCGCCTCACCGAGTCGGAAGCGGTAGCTACTCGCTGACGGTGACCTGCGCTGGCCGGAGCACCTTCTCGCCCATCTCGTAGCCCGGCCGATAGAGTTCGGCGACCGTGTCCTCGGGGTGGTCGCTGTCGACGCGCAGCATGACCTCGTGGCGCTCGGGGTCGACGGCATCGCCCGCATCGGGTTCGATGGTCGTGACGTTCTCCTCATCGAGCACCCGGTCGAACTCCGAAAGCGTGCTCTCGACGCCCGGGCGGATGCCGGCGTCCTCCTCCTGTTCGAGCGCCCGTGAGAGGTTGTCGCGCACGTCGAGCAGGCGGGTTACGAGGTCTTCGGTGGCGCGCTCGCGAAGCTCCTCCTGTTGGCGCTCGGTGCGCTGTTTGTAGTTCTGGAAGTCGGCCTGCTTGCGCTTCAGTTTCGATTCGAGGTCGTCGATTGCCTTGCCCTGCTCTTCGACGTTCCGCTCGGCACTCGCGGCGCGCTCACGGAGCGCACGGACCTCCGCGGCCAGCTCGTCCGTCGGCGTGGCCTCGATGCGTGCTTCGAGGCTTTCGAATTCGTCGGATTCGTCGGCCACGACATCGGCGCTCGCCGCGGCTTTCTCGACCGGACTGTCCTCGGCGGCCTCGTCGACCCCGACGTCGTTGTCGCTCATGGTCGAACGGAGCCGATACACGGACAAAAGGATTCAGAAAGGCGGCGAGCCGGTCAGCCGAGGAATCGGTAATACTGCTCGAACACGTCCCTGTCGGCGACGAGCTGGATGTGTTCTTGATAGCCCGAGTTCTCGCTGCGCGCCACGTCGACCGACGCGGCCTCCGGGTCGGGGAGTTTCGCGTACTCGTCGGGGTCGATGAGTTCGTCGGCGCTGCTCCAGAGCGCGAGATACCCGACGCTCTCGGCGAGTCGACCGTCGTTCAACGCCTCCAAGAACTCGCTGCCCGGAATCATGTCGCGGCCGCCGTCGGTCAGCGCGCCGAGATACGCGACGTAGGTTCCCTGATGGGGCGTACCGAGCGTCACGAGGTCGTCGACGTACTGCGCGGCCTCCAACTTTTCGATGGCCCATCGTGAGTCGAGGCCGCCCATCGAGTGGGCGACGACGTCGACCTCGCCCCCGTACTCCTCGCTGATGGCCGCCAGACGGTCTGCGACCACTTCCGCGTACTCGGTTGGCGAGTCCACCGTCGTTCCCGGGACGTCACCGAGGTCGGCGCGGTGAACCTCGTCGTCGGTATAGCCGACATCGCGGAAGTGCGATTCGAGGACGTCCCACCACGGCGTGTCCTCGGTGTCGGAGTAACCGTTGACGAGCAAGACCGGTTCTGCGGCCGGCGGCCCGTCACCGGCCGCGGCGGTGCCCACAGTCGAGAGGCCCAGAGCGGTGACACCAGCCCCGAGCGCACCCCTGATGACCGACCGTCGCGTCGCCGTCGGTTCGGTGTCTTCCATGCCCGCTCCAGACGTCGAATCGGAATATCGATGGTGCCGTCCCGCGCCGGGATTTTAAACAGCGTGATGGCCGCCACGAGCGGCGAACGAAAGGACACCGATTACTTCATCGCGTGCAGACTGACGGCCGTGACCGCCGTCACGCTCACCTTCGAGGACGGCACCATCCGCGTCGAGGGTGACGCGGACCTCGACCTCCCCGTCGAGAGTGACCCGCGCTCGAAGACCTCTCGTGTGCCCGCCTTCCGCTACGCGGCACTGGTCGCAGTGCTCGACGACCACGATATCGACTACGACGACCACGTGCTGGCTGCGCCGGCGCTCGATGTCGCCTCCACCTACGAACTCCGGGACTACCAACGAAAAGCGCTCGCTGCGTGGCGGGCAAACGACCATCGGGGAGTGCTCGAACTCCCCACCGGCAGCGGGAAGACCGTCATCGGTATCGGAGCCATCGAAGAGTCGGGGACGGCGACGCTCGTCGTCGTGCCCACAATCGACCTGCTGGAGCAGTGGCGGCGCGAACTCGAAACCGAGCTCGACGTTCCAGTGGGTCAACTCGGCGGCGGTGAACAGCGCGTCGAGGCGCTCACGGTTGCGACCTACGACTCGGCGTACTTGCGGGCTGAGGACATCGGTGACCGGTTCGGACTCGTCGTCTTCGACGAGGTACATCACCTCGGTGGTGAGGGCTACCGCGACATCGCCCGCCTGCTCGCCGCGCCCGCCAGACTGGGCCTCACAGCAACGTTCGAGCGCCCCGACGGCGCACACGAGGTCATCGAGGAACTATGTGGCCCGCTCGTCCACCACATCACACCGGAGGAACTCGCCGGCGAGCACCTCGCGGCCTACGACATCAAGCGCCTCGACGTCTCGCTGACCGACGCCGAACGCGACGAGTACGACCGCCACAGGCAGGTGTTCACCGACTACCTCGCCCAATCGACCCTCGATATGCGAAGTGGCAGCGACTACCGAAAGCTCGTCATGCGCTCGGGTAGCGACCCGAAAGCGCGCGCGGCGCTGCTCGCGAACCAGCGCGCCCGCGAAGTGATGCTGAACGCCGACGCCAAGGTGAAAACGCTCGCCGACATCCTGGAGCGCCACCGTGAGGACCGACTCATCGTCTTCACCGCCCACAACGACCTCGTCTATCGCCTTGCCGAGCGCTTTCTCGTCCCCGCCATCACCCACCAGACGGGTGCGAACGAGCGCCGGGCAATCCTCGAAAAGTTCCGGACGGGTGAGTATTCGCGGGTCGTCACCGCGAACGTCCTCGACGAGGGCGTTGATGTCCCGGACGCGAACGTCGCGGTGGTGCTCTCGGGCAGCGGCTCCGAACGGGAGTTCACCCAGCGCCTCGGCCGGATTCTACGGCCGACGGAAGGTGGGGGACGAGCACTGCTCTACGAGGTCGTCACCGAGGGGACCGCCGAAGAGCGGGTCGCCGAGCGCCGTCGATGACGGGCGAGGGCGTTTAGGCGGTCGGCACCCAATCCGAATCGTGCTCACGAAGGACCTCCTCCGAGTGTCGCGGGCGGGTGGAGGATACCATCCGCAGTTTTCGACCCGCGAGGACCGTCCGCTCGCCGCACGGGTCATCGGGGTCTATCAGGGCCACGTCGGCGAGTCGCGGGCCGACCTCGACGCGGCGCTCGCGGAACTGGAGCGCGACGCCGACGATTTCAAGCTCGTTCGCGGGTTCGCCAAACTCGTCGAGCGGGAGGCGACCTTCGAGACTCGTAGTGAGATAGTCCCCGAACGTGCCCGCAGCGCGGCGTTCGCAGCCGCCGAATCGGTCGGCGTCGTGACCGAAGACGACCGCGAGCGCGCGCTGTCGCGGGCCGCCGACCGACTCGATGCCTCAGCCGAAACCGTTGCACGCTCGCTGTACGCCGACCTCGACGAGCGACAGGTCCTCACCGACCTCACCGTACCGTGGGACCCCGACGAACTCTGCGCACAGTACGACCTCTCGTTGGCGCAAACAGTTCTCTTCGACGCGACCGAACTCAGGATTCGAAGCTCCGACCCGAAAGCGCTCGTCGCGGCGGTCAAGCGTCTCCGACTGCTGTACGAGATTCGGAAGACGGGCGATTCCGGGACGGCGCTCTCCGAACGCGAGGTGCGGGTGACGGGTCCCGACAGTCTCTTTCGCCGAACCAGACGCTATGGCACCCGGTTCGCCAGACTGCTCAGGACCGTCACAAAGGCGGGCGAGTGGGACCTCACGGCGACCATCGACGACCGCGGCACCGAGCGCGAACTCCACCTCACCCACGATGACCTCCAGCCGCCGGGGACCGCACCGGTGGTCGAAATCGAGTACGATAGCCACGTCGAGGCGGACTTCGCCGCGCGATTCGCGGCGCTCGACCTCGATTGGGCGCTCACCCGCGAACCCGAACCGCTCGAAACCGGCGCGCGGGTGATGATTCCCGATTTCGCCTTCGAGTGGCAGTATGGGATTCCCGATGTCGCCGATGGCGACTCGGGAGCAGGGAAGACCGCGCACTCCCGTGGTTTCCGTGTCTTCTTCGAAATCATGGGCTTCTGGACGCCCGAGTACGTCGCGAAGAAACTCGCCCAGATAGATGAGTTGGAAGACGTCGAACTGCTGGTCGCGGTCGACGAATCGCTCGGCGTCGGCGAGGAACTCGAAGCCCGCGACGCGCGCGCCATTCCGTACTCGAAGACGGTGCGAGTCCGCGATGTCCGTGATGCGCTCCGGGAATACGAAACCCGACTGAACGAGGCGAGTGCGGCTGCGCTGCCCGACGCACTCGTTCCCGCAGAACGGGTGATTTCACTTTCGGCGCTCGCCGCCGAACACGGCGTGAGCGAGAGCGCCATCGAGGACAAGGCGTTTCCCGACCACGAGACGGTCGGGCGGACGCTCGTCCGTCCAGCCGTTCTCTCGGCGCTCGACGCCGATATCGAGCCGGGCATGGATTTCGCGGCGGTCGAAGAACGACTCGCCGCCGAAGACATCGACGACACGAGCGCGGTGCTCTCGAAGCTCGGCTACCGCGTCGAGTGGGAGGGTCTGAGCGGCGGCACGATTCAGAAAAAGGAGTGAGCGAGCTATGGCGCGCTTGGCTCGGCGGGGCGGATGTCACGGTAGAACGCGACCCCGTAGGTCATCGAGAACGCGCCGACGACACCGGTGAGCGCAACGAACACGACGGCGGCCACGGCTACTACACCCAGCGACGGCGTCGGGAAACCGCCGGCGGCCTGCGGCGTCCCGAGCAGTCCGAACACCGCCCCGAACACGCCGAAGACGCCGCCGATGAGCGCGAGAACGAGCGAATAGCCGAGCGTACTGAGTTTGTGGCCGCGGACCGCCCCGATACTCCGTCTGAACCCATCGACGGCACCCACGCCGTCGAGCACGATTGCCTGTCCGAAAAACTGGATGAAAAAGAGGAGCACGAAATACAGCAGGAAGGCCACCAGCACGACCGCGACGAGACCGAGGAACGCGGCTCCACCGAGGGCGTCACCACCGGTCGAGACGACGGCGAACCCACCGACAGCGCCGACGATGAGCATCCCGATGACGTACACCACGCCGATTCCCAGCAGGATGAAGAATGCGCCGAGCAGCGAGACGTAGTTCGCCTTGCCGGCGCTCACGAACGTTCCGAGGCTCGTCTTCCCCTCGACTGCCTCGTTGCCCATGCCGATGATACCGCCGAAGAGGAACGGATAGAGCACCAAAAAGAGCAGCGAGAGCACTCCGGAAGCGACCACGATGACGGCCGAGTCGGCCGACTGGACGAACAGCTGTGGGAGCTGGATGACGCCGAGCAACACCGTGGCGACGATGAGTATCGGGTTCCGTGTGACTGCGCCGACTGCCTGTCGTCCCGCTGATATCGCACCCATGTCAGCATCTCATGAAGAGGTGTATTAAATATTTTGTTACAGACAACGGTTTTCGACAGAAAGACTGCCGTCATGGGACGTATCGCAGCCCCTATCACCGCCACGGCTGGCGTTCGGGTATGAACGCGTGGCTCACGCTCGCGGTCGCCGGTCTGTTCGAGGTGGGCTGGGCCATCGGTCTCGAATACTCACAGGGGTTCACGAGGCTTCTCCCCAGCATTCTCACCGTCATCTCGCTCGCCATCAGCATGCTCCTGCTCGCGCGGGCGGTGCAGTCGCTGCCCATCGGCACCGCCTACGCGGTCTGGACCGGCATCGGGGCCGTCGGCGCGGCCACCCTCGGCGTCGTCCTGTTCGACGAGCCATCGAGCGCCGCCCGCGTGGGGTTCATCACGCTCATCGTCGTCGGCGTCGTCGGATTGAATTTCACGGCTCATTGACCAGTTCGCGCCGGCGACCCTTCGGCACCTGCGAGCGGAGTTCGCCGTCGATGAACAGGCCGACGCCGAGCGGTTCGCGCTCGCCGGCGATGTCGTGAGCCGCGATGAGATAGCCCCAGTCGCCGTCCCAGTCCACCTGCTGGTCCTCGCCAGCGACGAACCGCCGCGCCTCGCCGTCATCCAACTCGATGACGTTTTTCCCCGCGTGCCGGCCGAATCGCTGGACCCCATCGGTGGTGGGCTTCCAGTGCTCTTGGCGCGTGCGGAGGAAGGTGATGCCGAGCGCCTCGATTGTGAGCGGACCCTCGACCTCGCCAAAGAACGCCCAGATTTTTCCCGCGCCCTTCTCCCAAAACGAGCAGTCTTCGAAGGTTTCGGGGACAATCCCGTAGCGCTCGTCCCAGAAATCGAGGACTTCTCGACGGGTGGCCCGGCCTTCGACGGCGCGCGCGTCGGCGGTGGCGGGCAAACGGTCGAACCGCGAGCCGTCGTTCGCCCGCTCGCTCATCCGCCGACCTCCACTTTCGCACAGAAGAAGCCACCCGTGTCGTTCAGGTGGGGGTAGATGCGTTTGGCCCGCCGTACGCTGTCGTCGAAGCGCTCACCCTGCCATTCGGTGATGCCGGGCCGGGTTTCGAGGTCACAGGAGAAGTCGACGAGCCGGCAGTCCTCGGCGGCGAGCACGCTGTCGAGCACCGCCTCGTTCTCCTCCGGCGCGAACGTACACGTCGAATACACCACCACACCACCGGCACGGGTCGCCTGCACCGCCCGCCGAAGGATGGCCTGCTGGACGTCGGATACGGAATCGACGTATTCGAGCGACCACTTCTCAAGCGCGTCCGGGTTCTTGCGAATCGTGCCCTCACACGAACACGGCGCGTCCACGAGCGCGCGGTCGAATTCCTCGAACTCGAAGGGCTTGAGCGAGTAGTTTCTGGCGTCGCGGTTCGTAACGGCCATCGAGGTGACGCCGAGGCGTTCGGCATTGAATCGCAGCGCCGAGAGCCGTCCCAGATTTCTGTCGTTCGCAACGACCATCCCTCTGTCGTCAGCGAGCGCGGCGAGCTGGGTGGCCTTCCCGCCGGGTGCGGCACAGGCAGCCCAGACGCGCTCGCCGGGCTGGGGGTCACAGACGAGCGCCGGCAGCGCCGAGACTTCCTCTTGGCCGTGCAGCCAGCCGTGATAGGTCCCCCACGTTCGGCCCGGATTCCGCGAATCGAGCCGGAGGAGACCCGGATGCCACTCGGTGGGTTCGTAGTCCACATCATCCTCGTCGAGCGCCGCCGTTGCCCGCTCGGGCGTCGCTTTAATCGAGTTGACCCGGACGACCGACGGCAAGGGGCGTTCGCAGGCCGCACGGAACGCCGCGACATCGTCGACGAGCGGTTCGTATCGTTCGAGCACGTCCATTGAAGACCGTTCGCGTCGGGTCGCTTGTCGATTTCGGAGTCGGGGGAGTATTAAGTCGCTTCGCCACGAAGACGTGAGCATGGCACACATCGACGTCGTTGCGGACGATATCAAACTCGACGAACCGATGCTCGTCGAGGGGTTGCCGGGTCTGGGACTGGTGGGCAAGATCGTCGCCGACCACCTCGTCGATAGCTTCGGGATGGACTACTACGCCGGCGTTCACTGCAGCGGCGTCCCACAGGTCGGTGTCTATCGCGGCGAGCGCTCGGCACTCAGACCGCCCGTCCGTCTCCACGCCGACGCCGAGCGGAACCTCCTCGTCCTCCAGAGCGACGTCCCGGTCTCGCCGAACGAGGCGACCGGCTTTGCCGACTGCATCACCGGCTGGCTCGCCGACAATGACGTCACACCGCTGTACCTCAGCGGTCTGCCCGACCAGTCGGACGACGTGCCCGAAGTCTATGGGGTGTCGACGGGCGCGGGCAACGACCTGCTCGACGAGGCCGGCATCGTCCCACCCGCCGAGGGCGGCCTCGTGAGCGGGCCGACCGGCGCGCTGCTCTACCACGCCGAGCAGGCGGACTACACGAGCGTCGGTCTCATCGCCGAAACCAACCCGCAGTTCCCCGACCCCGAAGCCGCCCGCGCGCTGCTCGACGGCGGCATCGAACCGCTCACCGGCATCGACATCGACACGTCCGACCTCGTCGAACAGGCCGAAGAGATCCAGGAGGCACGCGAACGCCTCGCCGAACGGATGCACCAAGCCGACGACGAGAGTTCCCAAGCCGAACCGATACGGATGTTCCAATAGTACCTTTTTACTGCGGGGGGATGCGCTCCCTCG
The DNA here is from genome assembly GCF_051195015.1 of Halococcus sp. AFM35. Lineage (NCBI taxonomy): Archaea > Methanobacteriati > Methanobacteriota > Halobacteria > Halobacteriales > Halococcaceae > Halococcus > Halococcus sp. AFM35. The sequence continues at coordinate 46,730 of NZ_JBNTJU010000007.1, read as the reverse complement.
TGCCGCTCGGTCGCGCACCCCCGCTTGCAAAAAGCTACGCTAAAAACTTCCGCTCGCAAAACCGCGCGAGCGGTGTTCTCGTGAACGACCGCAGAGAGTGAGCGAGAGCCAGAGAGACGCGAAGCGTCTCTCGTGAACCGCGCTCACTTCGCTCGCGCGGACACGACTGCCTGCCACGACCACCCCGCAAACCGCACAGCACCGCCGAAGCCCTCGGCGCACGGGTGCGCCTCGCCCTTCATCCGCCAGGAGAGCACGCTCTCCTGAGCCTCGGCTCGCTCCGCGACCGCAGACGCCAGGAACAGCCCCGCTACCGCACCGCAACCACCTTCACCACCGCCGCCAGCCGGCGGTGTTTTCACACCGCGAGCGCGAGATGACGGCATGGACACGCTGCGCGGACTCCTCGTGCGCGAACGCCGCGGCGAGCGAATCGTCCTCCACGACGCCACCACCGGCCGCGAGTACGACACCCACAGACTCCTCACGAACGCCTGGAAGACGGGCAACTTCCTGCACCACTGCGGCGTCCGGAACGGTCACGAAGTCGCCATCGTCGGCAAGACTCCGGAAGCGCTCTTGAGTTTTCTCGGTGCGGCATCGCTTGGGGCCATCGCCCACTTCGAGTCGTCCACCACAACCGACGCCCGCGCTGTCGTCGCGCCGACCGAGAGCATCGAAGCGTTCGACCTCCCGCCAGGCGGTACGGCGATTGCCTACGGTGACCCGCCGGAGGACCCCCACATCGAACACTTCGAGCGCGACGTCTGGAGCGAAAACCCGACGCTCGCACCGGCCGGTATCGGTCCCACGGACTCGGTGCTCGCCACTGCCGATGGACGGTGTACCCACGCCGAGCTGCTTGCGGCCGCCGAGAGAGCTATCGAGCGAACGGGGATGCAGGAAGGCGAAACCATCGCAGTGCGCGCGTCGCTGTCCCGGCCGGGGACCGTCGCGACCGGCGTCGTCGCCCCGCTGCTCGCGGGCGCAACCATTGCGCTGCCGGATTCGAGGACCGTCGCCGACATCGCGGTTGCGAGCGGCGACGCACCTGAAGCGTGCGTCGTGAACCCGACGGCGATGCCTTGAATCGCCCACGGCCACGATTCGAAAGAAAACTACGTGAGGGGAATCAGCGTCGACCATGCCGGGAGCACGCATCGAGCAGGGCGAGCGGGTCACGCTGCGAACGGTCGAGCGCGCGGACGGCGAGTTCCTCCAGCGCGCCCACGCCGACCCGAAGATTCGCTACCCGCTCGGCACCGTCACCCACATGAACGGCAATCAGATGGACGATCACTTCGAGGAGTTCATCGAGGACGAACACAACGTCAGCTTCCTCGTCTGTCTCGACGATGCGGGTCCCGACCACCCGGCTGAAGACGAAACCGAGCCGATTGGTGTCGTCAACGTCACACACGTCGATTGGGACCGCCCCGCTCTGGCCTACTGGCTCGTGCCCGACCACCACGGCGAGGGCTACGGTAAAGAAGCGGTTTCACTCGTCGTCAAGTACGTCTTCCGGACGTTCGATGTCCACAGTATCGGCGCGCATGCCTTCGATTACAACGCGGCCTCGCGTGGACTGCTCGACTCGCTCGGGTTCGTCGAGGAAGGTCGCGGGCGCGAGGCCAGATTTATCGACGGCGAGTACCGCGATACGGTGCAGTACGGGTTGTTGCGCCGCGAGTGGAACGAACAGTGAGTCAGGACGTGGCTTCGGCGGTGTCGCCGATCTTCATTCCCGTGAGCTTCTCGACGATGCTGTCGACCTTGTCGTCGAGTTCGTCGACGAACTCTTGGGTATGGTCGGTCGTGATGGCCCCCTGACTCGACGGCTCGATGAGCGATTCCTCTTCGAGCACGCGCAGCGAGTAGCGCACCTTGTGATGGGGGTAGCCAGTCTCGTTGGACATCTTCACGATGCCGATGGGTTCGCTCTCGATGACCATCCGCAGCACCTGCAGATGGCGTTCGAGCATATCGACTTCCTTCTCAAGTCGGTCTATCATGGCATTTGTTAACTCGTGGGTGTGGCATTTAAACGTTACTGCTCCGAAATAGCGGCCACGGCTGCCGGTGTATCGAGTGTGGTCGCTATATTCGCCGCAGTACCGTCCTCGGTCGTCCGTTTCGCTCATCCCGATATGGGTGGGCGTATCACATATACTTTCTGGCCTTCGGCATGAAACGACGAAGGATACCATCAAATGGAGATAGTTGTCGGGACCGTACCGACAGGCACACCGAAATCGGTTTACCCGGAAGGTCGGAACGCGCAGGTATGACTGTCACCATCGTCGGCGCACAGCTCGGCGACGAGGGCAAGGGCGGGATGGCCGACCGCTGGAGCGAATCGGCAAGCGTGGTCTGTCGGTATCAGGGCGGCGACAACGCCGGCCACACCGTCGTCCACGACGGCGAGGAGTACAAACTCTCGTTGGTGCCGAGCGGTGCCATCCGGGGAAAAGTCAACGTGTTGGGCAACGGCTGCGTCGTCAATCCCGACACGCTCTTCGAGGAACTCGACGCGCTTCGCGAGCGCGGTATCGACCCCGACGTGCGGGTCGCCCGACGCGCGCACGTCATCCTCCCGTACCATCGCGTGCTCGACGGTATCGAAGAAGACGTCAAAAGCGAGAGCGATTTCGACGTCGCCACGACGGGACGAGGCATCGGACCGACCTACGAGGACAAGGCCGGCCGGCGGGGCATTCGGGTCGGCGACCTCCTTGACGCAGAGGTCCTTCGTGAACGGTTGGAATACGTCGTTCCGCAGAAGCGCGCGCTCGCCGAGGAGGTCTTCGGCGTCGAAACCGGTGAGGCGTTCGATATCGACGCGCTGTACGACCAGTACGCCGCTTTCGGCGAGCGACTCGCCAGCGAGGACATGACCGTCGACGCCGGAACCTTCCTCGCAGACCGCATCGACGACGGCGAAGAAATACTGTTCGAGGGCGCACAGGGCACGATTCTCGACATCGACCACGGTAACTACCCCTACGTGACCTCCTCGAATCCCACCGCCGGCGGGGCGGCCACCGGCACCGGACTCGGTCCGGGAATCGTCGGCGACGGCGAAATCGTCGGCATCCTCAAGGCATATCTCTCGCGGGTCGGCACCGGTCCCCTGCCCACGGAACTCGGCGGTGTCGTGGGCCAGACACCTGATTACGAGGAGGACACCGAACGCGGCGACGAGGGTCTCGCCGAGGACATCCGCGAGGCCGGCGGCGAATATGGCACCGTCACGGGTCGGCCGCGACGCATCGGCTGGCTCGATATGCCGATGCTGCGGCACGCGACGCGTGCGAACGGATTCACCGGACTCGTCGTCAACCATATCGACACGCTCGCCGGTCTCGATACGGTGCAGGTGGGTCACTCCTACGCTCTGGATGGCAAAGAGCTGTTCACGCTGCCGGCGACCACCGAACGCTGGACCGACTGCGAGGCGACCCTCGAAAGCTTCGACGGCTGGGCCGACGCCGACTGGGATACGGTCGCCGACGAGGGCTACGACGCGCTCCCGGAGAACGCACGCACGTATCTGGAGTACATCAGCGGGGAACTCGACACGTCCATCTACGCCGTCGGTATCGGTCCGGGCCGCGAGCAGACGGTCGTCCGGGAAGACCCGTTCGCGTAAACGACACTGCACAGCACCGCCGAAGCCCTCGCTCACTTCGTTTACTCGCCCTTCATCCGCCAGGCCTGCACAGCCCAGCAACCGCTGACGCGACCGCATCGCAGCCGCCGCGCGCGCGGCGCGGCCGCCGCCCGCGACCGCGCCACCGCAGCCGCAACCGCGGGCGAGCGCCACGCTTTTATCACCGCCGGTCGTCACGTCGTCCATGAATCGCGGTGAGCGCCGATGAAGGAGTCGCTGATGGACATCATTCGGTGTCCGATGGACAAGCAGGAACTCGACCTTGAGGTCATCCAGCGGACCGACGACGAGGTGCTCGAAGGCCGACTCGTCTGCACGGAGTGTGGCGAGGAGTACCCCATCGAGGAGGGCATTCCGAACCTGCTCCCGCCGGACATGCGCGAGGACGCTCCGGCCTGAGTATGGCGGAATCGACCGCTTCGGGAACGCTCGCCGTTCATCTGAACCGTGAAGACCTCCATTCCGTCGAGCTGCCGACGACGTTTGCGAGTGCGGACTCGTTCGTCGTCGAACTCGACAACCACGGCGAGGCGACCCACGTCCACCTCCGCCTCGACGACGCGCTCTCGGCAATCGCCTCGATACCGACGAGCAACCACTACGTCCGCCCCGGCGCGACGACCCGCGTCCCGATACGGGTGCACGAAACCGGTCCCGTCACGGGCTATCTCACCGTCGCCACCGCCTACGGCAGCCAGACCGAAGCGGTCGAAATCACCGTCGAGCCGACAGCCGGCAAGGAGCGCGTCGACATCGACGAATCGCTCATCGAGCGCACGGACGACACTGTCGATGCCGGCCGGACGCGAACGTCGACGCGGTCGACGACGGGCGGAACGACGCGAACGGCAGCAACGGTCGACGGTCTCGACAGTTCGGTGGTGCTCGGCGGCACGGCACTCCTCATCATTCTGGGTATCGCGCTGCTGTTCGTCGAGGGTATCGCCTTGTATATCGGCGCGTTCGCCGTGCTGGCCGGTCTCGTCGTCGCCGGCTATCTCCTGCTCTACTGATTCCTTTCGCGCAGGCTCTCGAACTCCCCTTCGTCCAGTCGTTTCGCCCGGAGATAGCGCGCCCGGTAGCGGTTCGCACCGTCGCCGACGTCGGCCTCCCGAATCTCCTCGACGCGCCCATCGGCGACCGCATCGACCAGCTCCCCCAACTGCGAGCGCTCGCTCGGCGTCAGTTCGAGCTCGTAGGTCCGGGTCTCCTCGCTTTCGAGAATGGCGAAGCGTCGGGCGGCGGCGATGACGAGCGAACACGGCTCCCGGCAGGGAAACTCGCCGTCGCCACGGGGCACGTCGAGGTCGGTTTCGTCGTCCTCGTCCCACTCGCGGCGTTTGAGACACTGTGAGTCGACACAGCAGGCCTCTGCGAGGTTTTCGACGCCACCGACATCGAGGTCGTCGACCACGTCATAAATTCCGGTCTGGCGCTCGGCGGTCTCGCGGAAGTGGGTGACGTCCAATTCGCCGGTGCGCTCGCGATACCAGTTCGCGACCGTCGCCGGGTAGAAAAATTCCACAGTTCTGGTGAGGTCACGTCCGTCGAGGTCGGCGAAGCGCCACCCCTCCCGAAGCGTGGGTGCGGTCTTCAATGGGCGATAGTCGCCGTCGTCGTCGAGGGTGGCGATGTCGCGTGCCTCACGCGGGTCGTGGTAGGTGTCGAGACGTTCGGCCCCAGCGTCGGCCGTATGGCGGAGTTCGTAGCTGCGCTCGCCATCGGTGCCGAGCGTCGCAGTGATTAGCAGTTGGCCCCACTCGCGCGTGAGTCCGTCGACGAGCGTCTCGTAGCGCTCGCGCACGCCGAGTTCGGCGGCGTGTTCGACCCACCGGAGGAAGGATTCGTTCGTCTCGCTCATCTCCTGCCAGTAGTGCCAGTTCGAGACGAACCACGGGTTTTCGGTCGCGAGCGCGTCGAACTCGGTCTCGCTCAATCCATCGTGGCTCACCTCCGGCGTTGTGAAGACGTAGCCCGAATCGTTCCGCGTGGCCGATAGCCCATCGCAGGCCACGCCGTCGGCGGCGGCTTCCCGGAGCGCCCCTAACTGTGTGTCGTTCATCAATCACCCGCCGCCGGCGTGGCGGTTCGCTTGCGCACGATATCGAGCGCCTCGTCGACATCGGCACCGGCGTCGGCGGCGCGTTCGAGGAGCACGTCGGCCAACAGCGGCTCGGTCCCGACCGCGCCGGCGTACCAGATGCGGTGGCCATCGACGTCGGTTGGTATATCGTACCCCTCGCGGTAGTCGTCGGTCAGGCCCATGTCCTCGGGGATGTCCTCTTGGGTGTGATAGCCGTCGGCGACGAACAGCGGCACGACGACGATGTCCTCGGCGTCGAAATACTCGGTCACGTCGTCGACTTCGGGTTCTTCGTCCATGAACAGCGCATGAACCTCTTCGAACCTGTTCATCCCGCGGACGCGCTCGGCGTGGTAGTGAATCGCCTTCGCGGAGTTTTCGTTGCGATTGGTCCCGTGGCCGACGACCGCGAGACCGACCCCTTCGCCCACGTCCGGGTCTCCAGTCACCGATTCGGCGCGCTGGACGATGACGTCGGACATCGCAGGATGGGTGCCGACCGGGCCGCAGTAGTGGACGGTTTTGTCGACGTCCGTGGGCGTCAGGGTGGCCGTGTCTGCGTCGGTGCCATCCGAATCCCACAGCGAGACGTCCCAGTCTGCCAAGCGGAGTTCGCGCGGGATGACCTGCTCGGTGAAGTAGCCCTCGCTCACGAACAGCGGCACGACATAGACCTCATCGCTCTCGACGGTTCGCAGGACCTCCCGGAAGGAGGGTTCTTCCTTCCAGAACGCCTCGCGCACCTCGTCGAAGGCCCCCGCCGCGCGCACGGTGTCGGCGTGGGCGAACGTCGGGTCGTGCGAGCCGGGATTCAGGTGCGAGCCGTGGGCGACGATGACCAGTGCCGGCATACCGAAACCGACGAGTGCGACCGGTTTAGTGGCTTCGCCTCCCCGTTATCGAAACGGGCCTCACCGCATCAGGACCGACGAACGGGGGTTGCGGTCGGCGCGCGGAAGTGCCGAAGGCACGACTCGCGCGAGGGATGAGCGAACGAGCGAAGCGAGTGAGCGAATCGGCTGGGGAGGTATGTGGGCGGTGGCGGTACGGAGGCGGTCACTCATTTGACTCAGGGTTTGCGGTCTCGATGAGATGCAGCGCTCCTCATTTAGGTACGTCGAGTTTTTCGTGCTCGACAGTTCATTCTGGAGTATGACTCTCGCCGCCGACACCAGACGCGCGGTGCGTCGAAATCCGTTCGTGTTCGAGGCGCTTCGGGCGGGCGTGCTCAACTACACCGCCGCCGCACGGTTCCTCGACGTCGGCGACCTCGACCCCGTGGCCGCCGCACTCCGGCGCTACGCCGACGAACTGTCCGCCTACGAGTCCGATTCGCGCGACGTTCGCGTGACGATGCAGAGCGGTCTCGGTGCGAGAGAGACCGACGAGATGGGCAGCAAAAACGACGAAAACGACGCGCTGCTCGCGGTCGGCGGGCGTGCGCTCGTTCCCGACACAGGGTCGCTGACGGGCGTGCTCGCCACCGGGGAAGTCGATGCTCGGGCGCTCGCGCAGGTCCTCGACCGGTTGGCCGTCGAGGATGTCGAGGTGGCTGCTGCGGGTGTCGCGGGCGACGGACTCGTGGTCGCTGTGGGTCGGCGGGACGGTCCCGACGCGGTGCGCACCATCGAAGAGGCGCTCGCGGGGGTTGTGACGACTCCGACGGATTGAAGCGCTGGCTCCCGTAGGTGGGACGATGACGCTGCGCGTGGAGAACACCCTCACCGGCGAGCGCGAACCGTTCGAGCCACAGGACTCCGAGTCAGTTTTGCTCTATTACTGTGGGCTGACGGTCTCGGACCGCGCTCACCTCGGTCACGCGCGCACGTGGGTCCATGTGGACGTCATGCACCGCTGGCTCGAACACCTTGGCTACGATGTACGCCACGTCGAGAACTTCACCGACGTGAACGAGAAGATCGTTGCCCGCGTGGGCGAGGACGACCTCGGTGATTCCGAGAGCGCGGTCGCGCGCGGGTTCATCGGGAAGACCCTCGACGACATGCGTGCGCTTAATCTCAAGCGTGCGGAAGTCTATCCGCGCGTCTCGGAGCATATCTCCGACATCATCGACCTCATCGAGCGGCTGGTCGAAGGTGGCTATGCCTACGAATCGAACGGCTCCGTGTATTTCGACGTGGACAGTTTCGAATCGTATGGCGCGCTCTCGAACCAGCGTCTCGACGACATCGAGGCGCAAGGCGACCCCGACGAGCGGAGCGAAAAACATAGTCCAGCGGATTTCGCCCTCTGGAAGGCCGGCGGCGTCGCGCCCGAGGCCGTCGCCGAACACCGCCACGACGAGAGCGTGGAGCCATCGCCCGGACAGACGTGGGAGTCGCCGTGGAGCGAGGGCCGGCCGGGCTGGCACATCGAGTGCTCGGCGATGAGCATGGCCCATCTCGGCGAGACAATCGACATTCATGTGGGTGGGCGCGACCTCGTCTTCCCCCACCACGAGAACGAAATCGCCCAGAGCGAGGCCGCCACAGGACAGGAGTTCAGTCGCTACTGGCTCCACGCGGACCTCTTCGAGTTCGACGACGAGAAGATGAGTTCGAGCCTCGGCAACTTCATCACCGTCGACGAGGCCCTCGACGAATACGGCCTGAACCCGATTCGGACCTTCCTGCTGTCGGGCACCTACAACAGCACTCAGACCTACAGCGAGGCGGCCATCGAGGAGGCCACGGAGCGCGCCAAGCGCCTCGAACGCACCCACGAGCGGGCGGTCGCGGCGCTCGATGGTCCCGACGCACGGACGACCGTCGAGGACGAACGACTGCGCGATGCGACCGCAGACACGCACGAGGCGTTCACGACGGCAATGAACGACGACTTCAACACCAGGGGCGCGCTCGCGGCGCTGCTCGAACTCGCGACGGTCGTCAACTCCCGGCTCGACGCACAGGAAACGTACGACTATCGTGGACTGAAGAACGCCGTCGAGACGTTCGAGGAATTCGGCGAGGGTGTGCTCGGTCTGAACTTTGCGGGTGAACCGACGGGCGAGGTCGGCGTGGCCGACGAACTGGTCGAACTCCTGCTCGACGTGCGCGAGTCGGCCCGCGAGGCGGGCGAGTACGACCGCGCGGACGAGCTGCGGGCCGAACTGGAGGCGCTCGGCGTCGAAGTGCAGGACACCGACGACGGGCCGACCTACCGCTTGGGGGCAACCGAATGAAATCCGGCGAGCACTTCCTGCTCAGCGTCCCCGTCGTCGGGTGTGTTCTCGCGCGGTTGGACGAGCGCTCGCCCCGTCGGCTGGCAGCACTCGCGGCCTATGGGCTGGGACTCGGCGTGTTCATCGACCTCGACCACTTCGTCCTTGCCCGACTGCGCGTCGGCGACTGGCGACATCTCGTCGGTTGTCTTCGGAACCCAAAGCGCGTGTTCACCGACCAGGAGCATCTCTTCGACGGGACGGGTGGAATGGCCAGCCTCAGGGTTCTGAGTCACGTCCTCGTCGGCGGCGTGCTGGTCGCGCTCGCACGGCGCGTGAGTCGTCCGGTCGGAACACTGACCGCGGCAGTGCTCTACGTGCACGTCCTTGCCGACTTGTTGCGTGACAACGATATCGTCTAATCAGTCCCCGAGCACGTCGATACAGGCCACGCGGTCGTCGTCGAGGGTCATGATTTTCACACCCATCGTGTTCCGGCCCACGGTCGAGATGTCGCCGACGCGCGTGCGGATTATCTGACCGCCCTCGCTCATCACCACGAGGTCGTCCGCTGCGGTGGCGCTCTCGATGGCGGTGACACGGCCGTTTCGCTCGTTGGTCTTGATGTCCTTCAGTCCCTTCCCGTAGCGCGACTGCGTGCGATACTCCTCCATCGGCGTGCGCTTGCCGTAGCCGTTCTCAGTGACGGTCAGCAGGTCCGCGTCGTCCGTGGCGGCGACCAACCCTGCGACCGCATCCTCCCCTTCGAGTTTGATGGCGTTCACGCCGCGCGCGCTCCGGCCCATCTCTCTGGCTTCGTCCTTCGGAAAGCGAATCGCCATCCCTTGCTCGGTGCCGATGAGCAGGTCGCCGCCGTCGTTCGTTACCGTGACGTCGACGAGTTCGTCGCCGTCTTCCAATCTGGTGGCGATGAGTCCGCCCGAGTGGATGTTTGCGAAGTCGCTCGCGCAGGTCCGCTTGACGTAGCCCTCGCGCGTGACCATCGTGAGACATTCCTCCTCGGTGAGGTCGTCGGTCGCCACCACCGCAGTGATGTCCTCGCCGTCGTCGAGGTTCACGAGATTTATTGCCGACTTCCCGCGGGCGGTGCGGCCCATTTCGGGCACCTCGTAGACCTTGAGGCGATGGACGTAGCCCCGGTTGGTGAACGCGAGCAGGTAATCGTGGGTGTTCGCCCGGAAGACCGATGAAACCCGGTCGCCGTCTTTGAGTTTCGTGCCGATGATTCCCTTCCCGCCGCGGCCCTGCGGGTCGAAGTTCGCCGCCGGCATCCGCTTGATGTAGTCGTTTTCGGTCATCACCACGACGACCTCCTCGTCGGGGATGAGGTCCTCACGCGTCACGGTGCCGTAGTCCTCGACGATGCGGGTCCGACGGTCGTCGGCGTATTCCTCCTTGACCGCCCGTAGTTCGTCGGTGATGACTCGGTCGAGTTCGCTATCGCTGCCGAGGATGGTTTCGAGGCGCTCGATTTCGCGTTCCACATTCCCATACTCGGCTTCGATTTCCTCGGCTTCGAGTGCCGTCAGACTCCCGAGTTGCATCCGCACGATGTGGTCGGCCTGTCGCTCCGAGAAGTCGTAGGTCTCGCTGAGGGCGCTTTTGGCCGCATCGCGGTCGTCGGCCGCTTGAATCAGCTCGACCACGTCGTCGGCGTTTTCGAGCGCCGTCAGCCGCCCGGAGAGGATGTGGGCGCGCTCCTCGGCTTCGGCGAGGTCGTGTTCGGAGCGTCGGCGGACGACTTCGCGGCGATGCTCTAGGTAATGGCCGAGGAGTTCCTTGAGGTCGAGCACCTGCGGTTCGCCGTCGACCAGCGCGAGGTTGATGACTCCGAAGGTCTTTTCGAGGCAGTGTTCGAGCAGTTGGTTCTCGACCACATCGACGAGCGCGCCTTGCTTGAGTTCGATGACGATACGGATGCCGTCCCTGTCCGATTCGTCCCGGAGGTCGGAAACGCCGTCGAGCGTGCCGTCGTTGACCAAATCGGCGATATGCTCGACGAGTTTGGCCTTGTTCTGCTGATAGGGGAGTTCGGTGACGACGATGCGCTCGTGGGTACCTGCCTCCTCGGTCTCGTAGCTCGCGCGCATCCGCACGCGCCCGCGGCCGGTGGTGTACGCCGAATGAATGGCCTCGCGGCCGACGATTTCCGCGCCCGTCGGGAAGTCCGGGCCCTTGACGTGTTCCATCAGGTCCTCGACGGCACAGTTCGGATTCTCGATGAGATGGATGGTGGCATCGATGACCTCGCCGAGATTGTGCGGTGGAACGTTGGTGCTCATCCCGACGGCGATGCCCGAGGAGCCATTCACGAGCAGGTTCGGGAAGGCCGACGGGAGGACCGCCGGCTCTTCGAGGCGGTCGTCGTAGTTCGACTGGAAGTCGACGGTGTCCTTCTCGATGTCTTCGAGCAGTTCTCCGGCGATTGCGCTCATTCGGGCCTCGGTGTAGCGCATCGCGGCCGGCGGGTCGCCATCGACCGAACCGAAGTTGCCCTGTCCGTCCACGAGCGGCGCGCGCATCGAGAAGTCCTGTGCCAGCCGGGCGAGCGCGTCGTAGATGGCCGAATCGCCGTGCGGGTGATAGTCGCCCATCGTGTCGCCCACGACCGAGGAGGATTTCCGGTGGCCCGCGCTGCTGGTGACGCCCTCCTCGTGCATCGCGTAGAGGATGCGCCGGTGGACGGGTTTCAGCCCGTCGCGGACGTCCGGCAGCGCGCGCCCGGCGATGACGCTCATCGCGTAGTCGATGTAGGACTGTTCCATCTCGTCTTCGATGCGGACCGAATCGACGTTCGCGGCCGCGTTCGGCCCGGATTGGGGGATGTCTGAACTCATGGATTGGGTTTCATTGGGTACTGAAACGGGGTTGTGGCGCGGTCGCCGCGCTGTGGCGGCGCGGTTGCGGGACGGCTGCCGTGGCGGTGCGGCTGCTGTGGCAGTACGGTTCCTGGCGGATGAAGGGCGAGCGCCGCAGGCGTGAGGGCTTCGGCGGTGCTGTGCGGGGCGGTCGCGGTAGCGCCAGCAGTTCTACCGCGAGCGAACGCAGTGAGCGAGCGGCCTTTTTTGGTCCAGATTTTTTGGCCGGGGTTGAGCGCGACCGAAGGGAACGCGATTCCCCGGTGAAAAAAGGTGGGGTCACTAGATATCGACCCAGTCGGCGTCGGTCGCGTGGCTCTTGATGAACTCCCGGCGGGGCTCGACGGCGTCGCCCATCAGGACGCTGAACATCTTGTCCGCGGCGGCGGCGTCCTCCAGAGTTATCTGCTTCAGAATCCGGTTTTCGGGGTTCATCGTCGTCTCCCAGAGCTGTTCGGGGTTCATCTCGCCCAGCCCTTTGAACCGCTGGACTTGGTCGGGCGTGCCGCCACACTGCCCTTCGACGATGCGGTCGCGTTCTGCCTCGGTCATCGCGTCGTAGGTCTCGCCACCGTTGCGGATGCGATACAGCGGCGGTTGGGCAGCGTAGACGTAGCCGGCCTCGATGAGCGGCGTGAGATGTCGATAGAGCAGGGTGAGATAGAGCGTCCGGATGTGAGCGCCGTCGACGTCGGCGTCGGTCATGATGATGATCTTGTGATAGCGCGCCTCCTCGATGTCGAACTCCTCGCCAACGCCCGCGCCGATGGCGGTGATGAGATTGCGAATCTTCTCGTTTTCAAGAATCCTGTCAAGCCTGTGTTTCTCGACGTTGAGCACCTTGCCGAACAGGGGGAGAATGGCCTGAAACTCGCGGTCGCGGCCCTGTTTGGCGCTGCCGCCGGCCGAGTCGCCCTCGACGATGAACAGTTCCGAGTCCTTCGGATCGCGGCTCTGGCAGTCAGCCAGTTTACCGGGAAGGGCGGTGGATTCGAGCGCCGACTTCCGGCGAGTGAGTTCTTCTGCCTTCTTCGCGGCGCGGCGGGCCTTCGCGGCCTCGACGGCCTTGCCGATGACCGCCTCGGCGGTGTCGGGATGCTCCTCGAAGTAGGTGCCGAGTTGCTCGTGAACGGCGCTCTCGACGATGCCGCGGACCTCGCTGTTGCCGAGTTTGGTCTTGGTCTGGCCCTCGAACTGCGGGTCGGGATGTTTGACCGAAATCACCGCCGTGAGTCCCTCGCGGATGTCGCTCCCTTTGAGGTTCTCGTCGTCGAGCGGTTGGAGGAGACCGTTCTCGCTGGCGTAGTCGTTGACGACCCGCGTCAGGGCGGTCTTGAACCCGGTGAGGTGGGTTCCGCCTTCACGGGTGCTGATGTTGTTGGCGAAGGCGTGAATCGACCCCTGAAGTTCGTCGGTGGCTTGCAGCGCCATCTCGACGGTGACCTCGCCGTCGTCGGCCGTTGCGGCGTCCTCGAAGTAGATGACGTCCTCGTGGAGGGCGCTTTTCGTCTCGTTGAGATAGACGACGAACTCGCGGATGCCGCCGTCGTAGCGGAATCGCTCGCGGGTGCCGTCACGCTCGTCGTCGAGTTCGATCTCGACGCCGGAGTTGAGGAAGGCAAGCTCGCGCAGGCGGTTGGCGAGCGTCGAGGCGTCGAACGTCGTGTCGGCGAAGACCGCCTCGTCGGGCCAGAATTGGAGCTTCGTGCCGGTCTCTTCTCCCTCGTGGAGGTCACGAACCCGCTCGATATCGCCTTCAGGTTCGCCGTGGTCGAATCGCTGGACCCACTTCGCCCCGTCGCGTTTCACCGTCACCTCGACCCACTTCGAGAGCGCGTTCACCACCGAGATGCCCACTCCGTGCAGGCCACCCGAGACCTGATAGGACTCCTTGTCGAACTTCCCGCCGGCGTGGAGCACCGTCATGATGACTTCGAGGGCGGACTTGCCGTCTCCGTGTTCGTCGACCGGGATTCCCCGGCCGTCGTCGGTCACGCTCACCGAGGGGTGCTCGCCGTCGTGAATCGTGACCGAAATCGAATCGCAGTGGCCGGCGAGCGCCTCGTCGATGGCGTTGTCGACGACCTCGTACACGAGATGATGGAGACCGCGAGCGTCCGTCGAGCCGATATACATCGCCGGCCGTTTGCGGACGGCCTGCAATCCTTCGAGAACCTGAATCTGTCCGGCTCCGTACTCGTCCTGGGGCATATAAGCTATCTATCGCTAGCGTTCCCGTCGGCATAAGTCTCCCGCACGCGCGCGTCAGACGAGTACCCGAGGTCGTGTGATTTCGTGCCAATCGCGGCCTGAAAGCCACGATTTCCGCTCCCCCTCAGCACAGTTGCAGTTCCACTTCCACCCTACTACCGTATTCGTTTTAACCATCGCTTGAATACCACGGGTAATGCCATCCCTCCAGTCGACGCTCGACGACGAGGGGGTCGCCGACGAGCTGGCGGCGGGCCAGCGCGCGATCTCCATCGCCGAGTTCTTCGAGAAGAACAAGCACATGCTCGGGTTCGACAGCGGTGCCCGAGGACTCGTGACAGCAGTCAAAGAGGCCGTCGACAACGCCCTCGACGCGACCGAGGAAGCCGGCCACCTCCCCGATATCTACGTCGAAATCGAGGAAGCGGGTGATTACTACCGACTGGTCGTCGAGGACAACGGTCCCGGCATCACTGCTGAAGAGCTCCCGAAAGTGTTCGGCAAACTGCTGTATGGCTCCCGATTCCACAAACGCGAGCAGGCTCGCGGCCAGCAGGGCATCGGCATCTCGGCGGCGGTACTCTACTCGCAACTCACCAGCGGCAAACCCGCGAAGATCACCAGCCGCACGCAGGGCGGTGAGGCGAAATACTTCGAACTCATCATCGACACCGATACGAACGAACCCGCGGTCTCGGTCGAGGAGTCGACCACGTGGGAGCGGACGCACGGCACGCGCATCGAACTGGAGATGGAGGCGAACATGCGCGCACGCTCACAGCTCAGGGACTACATCAAACACACTGCGGTCGTCAACCCCCACGCCCGTATCGAGTTGCGCGAGCCGAACGGCGAGTTCAAAGCCGAACGAGCGACCGACCAACTCCCCGAAGAGACCGAGGAAATCCGCCCGCACCCGCACGGCGTCGAACTCGGAGCGCTCCTCAAAATGCTCGAATCGACCGATTCGTACAGCATTTCCGGGTTTCTTCAGAACGAGTTCACCCGCGTCGGCCAGAAGACGGCGACGAACGTCATCGCGGCGTTCACCGACCGCCACTACGGCCGTGAGATGGCGTGGCGAGCGCCTCAACCCCACGAAACGGACATCGAGGAGGCGGTCGCGGAAGCGGTGGCGAACAAGGGCCGCGAAGCCACTGATGAGTTCGCCGGCCGCATTGCCGACGCCATCGCCGAGCGCGACCGTCTCGCCCACCACGAACTCGCTTCGCTCGTCGAACGCGCCGCCGAGGCGACGACGGAAGCGACAGGAACGACCTTCGGCGACACAGTACAGGAGAAGGCCATCGCCGCGGCGTGGGAGACGGTCCGCACCGACCGGACGGCGGACCTCTATGCGCTGGCCGAGGAGGCAACGAGCACGCGGAAGGACGACGGCGTCATCGAATCGTTCGCCGAGCGGCTGGCGGTGAAGTTCGACGGCGAGGGCCGAACGCGCGACCGACTGCGACGGGCAACGCTCGACGATTACGTCGACCGCGCCGCCGAGATGACTGCAGAGCGCGAGGAGGTTTCATTCGGCGAAACCGCCCGCGAGAACGTCGTTGACGCGCTCTGGGAGACGGCGCGCCCGGTGCCTGACGACCCGCCGAACGTCACGACCGTCGCCGGCGACCGCGACACCGCGAGCGCGCTGTTGGATGCAATGCGCGCGACCGACATCATCGCGCCGCCGACCGATTGTCTCTCGCCCATCACCGCTGACCTCGTGCGCTCGGGCCTCGAAAAGGAGTTCGACGCCGATTTCTACGCCTCCGCAACGCGAGATGCCGGCGTCCACGGCGGCGACCCGTTCATCGTCGAGGCGGGCATCGCTTATGGAGGGGAGCTCCCCGCGGAGGGAGGGGTCGAACTCCTCCGCTTTGCGAACCGCGTTCCGCTGGTCTATCAGCGCGGGGCGTGTGCCACGACTGATGTGCTGAAGGGAATCGGCTGGCGAAACTATGGGCTGGACCAGCCCGGCGGGTCGGGCATGCCGAACGGCCCCGCCGTCATCATGATTCACGTCGCCTCGACGAACGTGCCCTTCACCAGCGAGTCGAAGGACGCGGTCGCCAACGTTCCTGCAATCGAAGACGAGATCGAACTCGCCGTCCGCGAGGCCGCCCGCGAGCTGAAGAGCTACCTGAACAAGCGTCGCTCGATGCAACAGCGCCAAGAGAAACAGGACGTTCTCGGGTCGATTCTCCCGGAGATGGCCGACAAGCTCGCCGACGTGACCGAGCGCGACGAGTTGCAAATCGACGACTCGCTCGCGCGCATCATGAACAACGTCCTCGTCGAGCGCCACGTCGAGGATTCCCATGTGAAACTCATCGTCGAGAACAACTCGGGAACGAACGAATCGCCGGAGTTGACCGAAATCGTCGCCGCCGAACCCACGGCCGTCTCCGATGGCGCGCGGGTCGTCGAGATGGACGGCGAGTGGTTCATCAAGTGGTCGCCGGAGGTGAAAAGCGATGGCGACAAAGTATTGCAGTACGAACTCGCCGACGATAGCGACTTCGACCTCGACGTGGCGGGCATCGAGCAGGAAAAACTCACCGTGAACGCCGATTCCCAATGAGTACCGACAACCACACCGACCTCGACACGTCGGCGCGCGAGCGACTCATCGACCTCGCGGCCGACTTCTACGACCAGTTCGCGGGCGGCGAGATACCCGAAATGCAGCTCCCGACGCGGACGAAATCGAACATCGAATACGACGAGGACAGTAATGTATGGGTCTACGGCGACCGGACGAGTACGCGCAGCGCGAACTCGGTGCGGGGCGCGCGCAAGCTCCTGAAGGCCATCTACACCATCGACTTCCTCGCCGACCAGCTCGACGAGGACCGCTCGTCGACGCTGCGTGAACTCTACTATCTCTCCGAGAGCTGGGACAACGAGGAGGCGCAGTTTTCCGACCAGGACGAGTCGAACCAGCTCGTCGAGGACCTCGAAATCGTCTCGGAAGTCACCCGCGAGGACTTCCACATGCGCCCGGAGGAGTCGGGTGCGACACTGATGGGACCGCTCCACCTCCGCGAGCAGACCCGGAGAGGCGAGCGCGATATCCACTGTCAGAAGGACGTCGGCGAGGGCGGCTATCAGATTCCAAACAATCCCGACACCATCGAGTTCCTCGACCACGACGCCGAGTTCATCCTCTGTGTCGAGACCGGCGGGATGCGCGACAGGCTGGTCGAGAACGGCTTCGACGACGAGTACGGTACCATCGTCGTCCACCTCAAAGGTCAGCCCGCCCGTGCGACACGGCGCATCACCAAGCGTCTCCACGACGAACTCGACCTTCCAGTGGTAGTCTTCACTGACGGTGACCCGTGGTCCTATCGCATCTACGGCTCGGTGGCCTACGGCTCCATCAAATCGGCACATCTCTCCGACTATCTCGCCACGCCCGAAGCGCGATTCATCGGGATTCAGCCGACCGATATCGTCGAATACGACCTGCCGACCGACCCACTCGGCGACTCGGATATCAACGCCCTCGAAAGCGAACTCACCGACCCCCGCTTCCAGACGGAGTACTGGCGCGAACAGATCGAACTCCAACTAGACATCGGGAAGAAGGCCGAACAGCAGGCGCTCGCCTCGCGCGGGCTGGACTTCGTGACCGAGACCTATCTGCCCGAGCGACTGACCGCGATGGGCGTGCTGTAGTCACGGGGCGGGCGACACCGGACTCACCGTCAGCCGCGAGGTTAAAGGCGTTCGCTCGCACACGGCGATTCATGTCTGGCTCAGACCTCGCGGGGCGGGTCGAGGACGTGCTCACCGTCGACGGCGAGGACTTTCACGCCCGCGCCGAGGAAGAGGCAGAGGTGATAAAGCGCGAACTCGACGACGGCACCTTCGACAACCCACAGGCCATCATCGGTCTCGAATACGAGTTCTATGGCGTGGACCGCGAGTCGAGCGCGCTGGCGCGGGTGCCGCGCCGCCTGCTCGAATACATCGGCTTTGAGAAGGAACTCGGGCTGCACAACGCCGAGATGCGCACCAGCCCACAGCCGCTCAACCCCGACGGACTCGCCGCTCAGGAGGCCGAGGTGAACGCCCGGCTCCGGACCGCCCTCGACTGCGTGGCCTCGGCCGACCTCCGGCTGGTCAGCGACGGGATGTGGACCATCCCGCCCGAGGGCGAGCCGGCCCGGGAGTACCTCACCGGTTCGATCACCGACCGCGAGGTGCGTATCGCCTCGAACATGAGCGATTCCGTGCGCTATCACGCGATGGCCAACACCGCCGGTGCGGACGCCGTCGGGATGAACATCGGCGCGCCACACGTCTCGCTGTCGGCGGACACGGTGATGCCCGAGAGCCTCATCACCTCGATACAACCCCACTATCAGGTGGCCCACGCCGCGGACCTCCCCGAATACTTCACCTACGCGCTACGCATCGCCGGACCGCTGCTCGCACTCGGCGTCAACTCGCCGTTCTTCCCGCCGGACCTCTACGACGACGCCACCCCCGAAGAAATCCTGAATAATGGGTGGATGAGCCACCGCATCCACGTCTTCGAGGCGATACTCAATCCCGACGGCGGCATGGGCAAGGTCAGGTTCCCCCACGACCTCGATTCCACGGAACAAGCCGTCGACCGCATCGCGGCCGACGACACCATCGTGCCGATGCCAATCGAGGAGACGAGCCGCTTCGACGACGCCTTCGCCACCTTCCGGGTGAAACACGGCACCTACTGGCGCTGGGTGAGACCTGTGTTCGAGGGTGCGAGCAGGTCCTCGGCGAACGCCCGCATCGAGTTCCGCCCCATCGGCGGCCAGCCCACCGTCAGGGACGCCATCTCGTTTCAGGCGACCTTCGCCGGCCTGATGGAGAGCCTCACCCGCCGCGAACACCCGGTGGCGAGCCTCGACTGGCAGGACGCCCACGAGAACTTCTATGCGGCGATGCACAACGGTCTCGCCGCCGACCTCGTCTGGATTACCAACGACGGCCGTGAGACCCATTCGTACGACGACATCTATGCGGACATCTTCGCCCACGCGAAGGACGGCCTCGAATCGCGCGGCCTCTCCGAGAGCGAGGCCGCCAAATATCTCTGGCCGCTGCGCCAGCGCGCCCGCCGCAAGGTGACGCCCGCGCGCTGGAAGCGCCACGAAGTCAAAGACCGCCTCGACGACGGCGCGGAGTTCGCCGAGGCCGTCCACGGCATGCAGCGGGCGTACATCGACCGCCAGTCCGCAACCTTCATCGGCGACAGTAGCTTCGCCGACTGGCTCGCCGACTGACCCCGTGACGACCACCGGACGAACGTGAACGGCAGTCAGCGGACGACCGTGACCGGGACGGGCGAGCGCCGGACGACAGTCTCGGCGACGCTGCCGAGGACGACCCGCGAGACGCCGTCGCGGCCGTGGCTCCCCATGACGATGCCGTCGACGTCGTTCTCCTCGGCGACGGCCACGATGGCGCGGGCGGGTCGCCCGACGGTCGTCTCGGTTTCGACGGGACGGTCGCCGACGCGCTCGCGGGCGGTCTCGAAGAGACTCTCGGCGCGGCGTTCGGCGGCCGCGTACCACTCCTCGCCGTAGCCCACGTCGGCGACCTGCGCGCCGGTCCCGGCCCCCACGGGGTTGATGACGTGCAACAGGACGAACGCGGCCGTCGAGTGCTCGGCCGTGGCGTGGTCGAGCGCGTTCCAGGCCTGCTCGGAGCCGTCGATTGGAACGAGCACACGCTTGGCCATATGGACACATACCACACAGCGGCGGTTAAGCTCTCCGCCCGTCCTCTGAACATCGACGTTTTGGTCGCCCGGTGGCTATCGACGGTATGCTCCTGATTCGAGGGCGTGCCGGCGGCACTGGACTCACCGGCACGCTCTACGAGCGCGGGGAGAGTGCGCCCTCCTTCAGCGGCGCGCCCGACGAGGATGCACCCTATATCTGGGTCTGTGATTCCTTCTACGAGGTCGAGTCCGGTGGCCAGCGCCAGCAGATAGACGGCGCGACCGTGAACGTCGCCTTCGAGTCGCCTGTCGCCCACGGCTTCGAGACGCGCGAGCAGGCCGTCGCGGGCGCGAAAGAACACCTCCGCACGCAGTTCGCCCGCGTCGGCGTCGCCGAATCCGAGGTGGATATCGAGGTGCAAAAGGCCGACTCGACGGCCGAGCGAGCGACCGGCGAGTGCGAAGGGTAGTTACGCATCGCTGGCGAAAATCGGGGCATGCAGGCGGCACTCGTCGTGCTCGACGGCTGGGGACTCGGCGACCACGACCGGTTAGATGCAGTTCGAGAGGCCGACACGCCGACGATGGACGACCTCACCGAACGCGGCGCGAGCGGCACCCTCGATACCTCGGGGCGGGCGGTCGGTCTCCCGGCGGGTCAGATGGGCAACAGCGAGGTCGGCCACCTCACCATCGGCGCAGGGAGAGTTATCGACCAGAGCTATACCCGCATCATGCGGGCGGTCGAGAACGGCGAGCTTGCCGAGAACGAGGCCATCGAATCGGTGTTCGCCCACGCCGAGGAAAACGACGGGCGCGTGCATTTCATGGGACTGGTGAGCGACGGCGGCGTCCATTCCGACCAGCGCCATCTCCACGCGCTCGTCGAGGTCGCCGCCGACCGGGGCGTCGAGGCGGTCACACACGCCTTCACCGACGGGCGGGACACCCCTCCGAAAAGCGCCGTCGAGTACCTTGCGGACCTCGAATCGGTCGTCGAGCGGTGTGGAACGGGCGAGGTGGCCACCGTGTCGGGGCGCTACTACGCGATGGACAGGGACGAAAACTGGGAACGGACGAAACGTACCTACGACGCCATCGTCGGACACGAGGGCGAGCACACCGCCGCGACGGCCGTCGAAGCCGTCGAGGAATCATACGAGCGTGGCGACAGCGACGAGTTCGTCGAACCGACACTCATCGCGGGTGGGTCGGCGCTCGACGAGGGCGACAGCGTCCTCTTCTTCAATTTCCGCGCCGACCGCGCGCGCCAACTCGTCCGCATGCTTACCGGTACTCGCCCCGCATGGGGCGTCGAGACGACCCCACCCGACATCGAACTCGCAACGATGACCGAATACGACGAGACGTTCGACTTTTCGGTGGCGTTCGCCTCGCACGAACCCGAAAACACCCTCGGTGAGGTGCTCGCAGCCCACGGGAAGACCCAGCTTCGCATCGCCGAATCCGAGAAATACCCCCACGTGACGTACTTTCTCAACGGTGGCCGCGAAATCGAATTCGACGGCGAACATCGGGAAATCGTCGACAGTCCCGACGTGCCGACATACGACCACCAGCCCGCAATGAGCGCCGCGGCAGTGACGGATGTGGCCATCGAGACCATCGAATCCGAGGACCCGGACGTGCTGGTTTGCAACTACGCGAACGCGGACATGGTGGGGCACACGGGTGATTTCGCGGCGGCCGTCGCGGCGGTCGAAGCCGTCGATAGCCAGTTGGCGAGACTGGTCGAGACCTGTCGCGGGGCGGGTGGCGACGTGCTCGTGACCGCCGACCACGGCAACGCCGACGACATGGGAACGGAAGCGGACCCCGATACGACCCACACCACGAATCCGGTTCCAATCGTCTATCTCGCGGCCGACGACGATGGCGACGAACGGATTCGAGACGGTGGCGAGCTGTCGGACCTCGCGCCGACCGTCCTCGAACGCTGTGGCATCGACGTTCCCGACGCGATGACCGGCCGCTCGTTGCTGGAGTAATCAGCGCGCATCGTGGACGACCTCGCCATCGACGACCGTCATCGCCACATCGATGTCGGCGATGTCGGAGGTCTCCCACGGCGAGCCGTCGAGCACGACGAAATCGGCCTCCTTTCCGGGCTCGATGGTTCCCAATCGATCCTCGTCGAACCCTGCATAGGCCGCGCCCGACGTGTACGCACGGAGCGCCTCAGTGGTCGACAGTCGCTGGCGTTCGACTGGGGCGTTCACCGCCTCGTGAATTCCGAACAGCGGGTCGAGCGGCATGCAGTCGCTGCCGAAGGCGAGCCGGACGTCCGAATCGAGCAGCTCCCGGTAGGGGTTCGACCGCTTTCGGCGCTCGGTGCCGAGGCGAGTGTCGTACAGCCCGCCCTCGTCGGCCCATCTGAGGAAGTTCGGCTGGACCGACGCCACGACGTCCATCGCTGCGAGGTGCTCGATTGCCCCCTTGGAAGGGAGTTCGGCGTGTTCGATGCGATGGCGCATATCCGGGTCGAGGTCGGCGTACGCGTCGAGCACCGCGTCGATGGCCGCGTCACCGATTGCGTGGGCGCTCATCTGCAATCCTTCCTCATCGACGCGCGCGGCGAGGTCGTGGAGTTCGGCCGGCGGGACGACCCACTGGCCGGTTTCGTCGCCGTCGGCGTACGACTGGCCGAGTTTCGCCGTCCGGCCGCCGAAGCTCCCATCGGTGAAAGTCTTGATTCCGCCCGTGCGGACGAACTCGCTGCCGTGGCCGGTCGCCAGCCCCGCCTCCGCCACCGCATCGAGGTGGTCGGCCCAGTAGTTGATGCGCACGCGCAACGCGAGGTCACCATCCAGATCGAGGTCGCGATAGACCCGGGGGGCGTGTGACTGGCGAACCATGTCGTGAACGCCCGTGATACCCAGCTCGTGGGCGCGCTCTTGGGCAGCGAGTAGCAACTCGCGCGTCTCACTTCGGTCGGGTGCGATGGCGTCTCGAACCGGCCCGAGTGCATCCTCGACGATGACGCCTGTGGGGTCGCCGTTCTCGCATCGGACGTCCCCGTCGGGCATCCGCTCGCCGAGTCGGTCGAGGACGACGCTGTTGACGCCGGCGGTGTGCATGTCCTCGCGGAACGCCACGACTGGCCGGTCGGTACTCACACCGTCCAAATCCGCACGAGTGAGATAGCGTGAGTCGTCCCACTCGCTCTCGTCGTAGCCATACCCCAAAATCCACTCGTGGTCGGTGTCGTCAGCGCGAGCGGTGAGTCGTGAAATCGCTTCGGCGGGCGAATCGGCCCCGGCGAGGTCGGCGTGGACGAGGCGCTTGCCGACCGCGACCATGTGGGTGTGGGCGTCGATGAACCCCGGCAGGAGCACGCGACCGGCGAGGTCTACAGTCGTCGTATCGACGCCATCGAGGAAGTCGATTTCATAGGTTGAGTCCACGCGGGCGACCTCCCCGTCGCGCACCGCGAGTGCTTCGGCGGTCTCGTCGGGGTCGGCGAGGGAATGGACCTCCGCGTTCGTGAGCACGAGGTCGGCAGGCTCGGTCATGATTTCGCAAGGCACGGCGGGCGCGAAAACGCTTCGGGAGAGCGGAACTGGTTAGAGCCACCCCCGCCGAGGGGTGAGCCATGAGCGACGCCACGGACCTCGCCGAGCGCGTCCGCGCAGGCGACCTCGCGCTCCACGAACTCGAAGACCACGCCGACGCCGACACCGCCGCCGACGCACGACGTCGATTCGTCGAGGGCGAAACGGGCGCGACCCTCGACACGGTCGGCGAGTACGGCATCGACGCCGCCGACGCCGACCCGAACATCGAGAACATGATTGGCACGGTACAAATTCCGCTGGGCGTCGCCGGCCCGCTGCCGGTCGCTGGCGAGCGCGCGGAGGGCGAGGCGTACCTGCCGCTTGCCACCACCGAGGGCGCGCTCGTCGCCTCGGTCAATCGCGGCTGTGCGGTGATTCGAGCGGCCGACGGCGCGAATTCTAGGGTACTGAAACGCGCGATGACGCGCGCGCCGGTCTTCCGCGTGGCCGACGTGGTGGAGGCAGAGGCGGTCGTCGAGTGGGTGCGCGACAACCGCGACGCGCTCGCCGCGGCCGCCGAATCGACCACGAGCCACGGCGAACTCGTCGAGGTGACACCCTATGCCGTCGGCGATTCCGTCTTCCTCCGCTTTGGCTACGACACCAAGGACGCGATGGGGATGAACATGGCGACCATCGCCACCGGCGAGGCCTGCGAGGTCGTCGAAGACGAGACTGCCGCCGAACTCGTCGCGCTCTCGGGCAATCTCTGTACCGACAAGAAACCCGCCGCGATGAACGCCATCGAGGGGCGAGGCAGGAGCGTCACCGCCGACGTGCGGATTCCGAACGAGGTGGTCGAGGAGCGCCTGCACGCCACGCCCGACGCGATTGCCGAAATCAACACAAGAAAGAACCTCCTCGGCTCGGCCAAGGCCGGCAGTCTGGGCTTCAACGCACAGGCCGCGAACGTCGTCGCCGCTGCCTTCCTCGCCACCGGACAGGACGCCGCGCAGGTCGTCGAGGGAGCGAACGCCATCACGACCGTGGAGGTCCGCGAGAATGAGTTGTACGCGAGCGTCTCGCTTGCGAGTCTCGAAGTCGGAACAGTGGGCGGTGGCACGAAACTGCCCACTCAATCGGAAGCGCTCTCGATGCTCGGCCTGCGTGGCGGCGGCGACCCGCCCGGCGCGAACGCCGACCGTCTCGCCGAGGTCATCGCTGCGGGCGCGCTCGCGGGCGAACTCTCCCTGCTGGGTGCGCTCGCCTCTCGACATCTGTCGAGCGCACACGAAGAACTCGGTCGGTAGGTCGGGTCGCTACCGGTGCCGACATAAACCGCGAGCGAGAACACGACGTATGACAGACATCGAGCGCGTCGTCATCGACCCGGACATGGTCGTCACGGCACTTCAGCAGAAGTACGTCGAATCGATTCCCGGCGAGCCGGCGATTCGGGTCATGCCGGACGGCGAGGCGGAGATGATTATCTATGACGAGGGGTTCGAACAGCCAGAAACGGGCGTCTCGCTCAAACCCGAGCGGTTCGTCGGCGACCTCGACCTGCCCGACCCCGACGCGGAGTTGGACGACGAGGAAATCGAGAAACTCGCCGAGCGCCTCGGCTCGGAAGTCCGCCCGGAACTCGTTGAGGAAATCGACCTGAACGCCGACCGTGAGGGCGACGAACATGTGGTGCCGGTCGAATACCCCAAAAACGACCCGTAGCTACTCGTAGCGAAAGCGTCGATAGGGTCGACGCTGACCGCAGCGACGATGCAGGGGGTGGTCGTCTGGACCGACGAAAACCTCCGCTGCGGTCGTGGCTGAGCACTCGACCGACGAGGCGGTCGCGCTCGCCGAAACGGTCGAGTGATACTCAGAGCGAGCGATACCGGCCGCGGTGTTCGCTCACCTCACCCCGCCGAACGAGTTTTTCGAGTGTACGTTCGGTGAAATCCGCCGGAACGTCACGTTCGCGTGCGTAGGTGACGACGTCGTCTTCGGTCGGTGTATCGAGTTCGGTAAGTGCCTCACGAACGACGTCCATCCGGCTTTGGCTCCCGGTCGTGCGCTCGCCCGCCTCGCGCACGCGCTCGGCATCGAGACCCGCCCGTTCGAGATATTCGTCATCAGTCATCCCGCTCGCTTCGGCCCGGGATTCGAGTTCGGCGAACGAATCCAGTTCATCGGGTGCGTGCTCGCTTTGCCCTGTGAGCAGCGCGGTGCGCGCCTCGCGGGCAGCGTCTGCGGCGTCGGTCTCGGCGAACTTTTTGAGACTCTCGAAGCGATGGCGCGTTCGACAGGAGGGACAGGTCGTCGTCTCTGGATGGCCCTCGACGACCCAGAAGCTCCCGCAGTCGCCACAGCCGACCACCGCGTACATGGCTCATGTGGGGCTTGAATCCTGTTGAACCTTTAGGTGGCCACGGACGGTGGGTAATGCATGGAATCACTCGGCACCGACAGCGAATCGACCGAAGCCATCGAGGGCGTCCATCTCGCCATGCTGGCCGGCGGCGAGGCAATGAACGTCCAACGGTTCGAGATCGAACCCGGGGCCACTGTCCCGACACACAGCCATCCTCACGAACAGGCCGGCTATCTCGTCATGGGAACCCTGACATTCGTTCTCGATGACGAGGAGCGTGAACTCCGGACGGGCGATAGCTATGTGATTCCCGGTGGGGAGTCCCACGGCGTCGAAAACCGCGGCGAGGATATCGTCCGCGGCATCGACGTCTTCAGTCCGCCGCGGGAGAATCCCGACTGGGCGGAGTGATTTGTCGTCTGCTCCGGTGCCGGTGAATAAGCATCGTCGGGTATCGCCGTGGCGAGGGTATCGTCGCCTTCGTATGGATACCCGTCGACGCTAACCCGTCGTGTTTCGTTCGTGGTGACGGCGTACGTTGCCACGTACTCGAAACCTGATGGCTGTACTGGTCGATTCACGTCGGCGATGTCACCACGACACTGGAGGCGAACGCGAAATCTTTCGTCAGTACCGCGGCGTCGTTGGACGCTGGCTGCGGCACAACGCGTTCGAACCTCGTCGTGCTTGTCGAGAGAGAACCCGCGCGAGCCGAGGACGTGGTTCCGAAGCACCTGCTCTTCGTATGCCACAGCATGTGAACTCGCCATCGTTCGGTTCAACTCGACCGGTCGCTCTGGAGCGAACGGATCCCGTTCGACGGCGATGTCCGCATCGTACGGGGAGTTGGGAACCACGACCGAGATCACCACAGCTGCGAAGACGAAGGCAACGAGAACGACGAGAACGCTTCGCGGCTCAACCGCGCCGTGGGCCGAACGTCCCGTCACGACCGATTATCGACGACCGCCGAAATAAATTTTGCGTGGTATTCAGGCGTTGTCTTCGATGCTGTCGACGACGACATCGGCGAACTCGCTGGTGGCGAGTTTCTCGCCGCCCTCGATCTGTCTGTGGATGTCGTAGGTGACTTTCTTCGATGAGATGGCGTCCTCGACGCCGTCGTAGATCAGGTCGGCGGCGTCGCTCCAACCGAGCTGGTCGAGCATGATGCGTCCCGAGAGAATCATCGCCGTGGGGTTCACCTTGTCCTGACCGGCGTATTTCGGTGCGCTGCCGTGGACGGGTTCGGCGAGGAGGCGGCCGTCGCCGATGTTCGCGCCGGGGGCGATTCCCAACCCACCGATCTGTGCGCCAGCGGCATCCGAGAGGTAGTCCCCATTCAGATTCGGCATGGCGAGGACGCTGTACTCGTCGGTGCGGGTGAGGATCTGCTGGAGCATGTTGTCGGCGATGCGGTCGTTGACCACCACGTCGGCGTCGGGTGCTTCGCCGTCGCGCTCGTCCCAGAGGGTGTCCTCGGTGATGACGTTGTCGTCGTACTCCTCGCGGGCGACCTCGTAACCCCAGTCACGGAAGGTACCCTCGGTGAACTTCATGATGTTGCCCTTGTGGACCAAGGTGACGGACTCGCGGTCGTTTGCGAGCGCGTAGTCGATGGCCTGGCGGACCAGTCGTTTCGTGCCGAACTCCGAGATGGGTTTGATGCCGATGCCCACAGGTCCATCGTGAATCGACTCGGTGAAGCCCATCTCCTCCTCGACGAACTCCCTGACTCGCTCTGCCTCGTCGCTGCCGGCCTCCCACTCGATGCCCGCATAGACGTCCTCGGTGTTCTCCCGGAAGTTCACCATGTCCATCGCGTCGGGGTCCTTGACCGGTGAGGGTACTCCCTCGATGTGGTAGGTCGGCCGCATGTTCGTATAGAGGTCGAGCCGTTTGCGCAGTGCGACGTTGAGGCTGCGATAGCCCGCGCCGACGGGGGTCGTCAGCGGTCCCTTGATGCCGACTTTGAACTCACGCAGCGCGTCGAGGGTGTCGTCGGGCAGGTTTTCGTCGTACTGCTCGCGGGCGGATTCGCCGGCGTAGATCCGCATCCAGTGAATCTCCTTTCCCACTGCTTCGGCGGCCGCACCGAGGACCCGCTGGGCGGCCGGAGCGACATCGACACCGATACCGTCGCCGTGGATGATGGGGACGATTGGGTCGTCCGGGACGGCGAGTTCGCCGTTGTCGCTGGTTATTTGCTCACCCGCACTCGGAACTTCGACCCGTTCATAAGACATACCCGAAGTTCACCCGGCCGCGCTAAAAGGCCTGTCTTTCGCAAACGACCAGTGACGGAGCCGTTCGGGAGGGTTATGCCGATTGCTGTCGCAGCACCGCCATGCAGCTCATCGTTCACGGCGGTGCGGGCGACGAGCCGGACCACCCCGGAAAACGACAGGCAGTCCTCGACGAAGCCGCCGCGAGCGGCGCGGACGCGGCGACGCCCGTCGAAGCGGTCGTCAATGCAATCGATGTCCTCGAATCCGACCGGCGATTCAACGCCGGCGTCGGCGGGGCGATTCAATCGGATGGAATCGTCAGAACCGACGCCGGGATGATGACCGACGAGCGCAGGGTGGGCGCGGCCTGTTCGATGCCCGGCGTCCGCCACGCCGTCGGCGTCGCTCGCCACGTCATGGCAGACACGCCGCACGTCCTCGTTTCGGGCGAGCACGCCGTCGCGCTCGCCGAGGGGTTCGGTATCGAACGAGAGGACCTCACGACTGAACGGACGCGCGAACGGTTCGGGGATGCCGACCCGCCCGAAACGACGAATGTCCACGAGCGCATCGAGTGGGTTCGCGAGCACTTTTCGGGGGCGGATACGGTCGGTGCGGTCGCGGTCGAGGAGGGGAGCGTCGCGGCCGCGACCTCGACCGGCGGGCGGTGGTACGCCCTCGCCGGGCGGGTCGGCGACGTACCACAAGTCGGCTGTGGGTTCTACGCATCACCCGCTGGCGGTGCGAGCGCGACCGGTGCCGGCGAGGACATCGCCCGTTCGACGCTCGCCCGCGAGGCGGTGCGACGGCTCGAAGACGGCGAGGGACCCACCGAGGCCGCAGAAAACGTCCTCGAAGCGTTCGAGGAGCAGACCGCCTCAACGGCTGGCATCATCGTTCTCGACGAATCAGGACGGGCGGGCAGCGCGTACAACTCGGCGGCGATGCAGACGAGTGGAGGAAACACGACGCTCGGTTGAGTCTCCTCTGCCGGAATACGACCCTTGAGCGCTCACACTCACTATCGCGCGCATCACGCGCTGGATGGTCGACCGCGCGTCGAATGACTGGAGGACTCGATTCGGTAGCGCCGTGCGGTGGTTTCCCGATAGTACGTCCCCTCGATGTAGAGTCCTTCAGCCGCTCATCGCTGTCGTCATATTTCCGGCGGTGGTCTCGTTGAGCTGTATCGTTCCGTTCTCAAGCATGGTTCCATTCCCGAGGTTCGTTCCATTGTCGGTGACGACGCTTCCGTTAGGAAGTAGTGACCCAACAGTACCGAGGGGAGTGCCGCCACTTCCGATGATGGGACCGGTGTTAGTGCCGCGAACACCCGCGCTTGCGTTCGTCTCCGTGGTTTGATTGCCCACCATCGTTGTGCCCTGCATGCCTCCAATCATTGTCGTCTCCTGCATGCCATCGGCCATTGTCGTCTCCTGCATCTCGGCAGCATCACCGGCAGTCGTCATCTGCATATCGCTGTCAGTCGTCTGCGCCCCTCCGGCGGTTCCAGTGCCGTTATCGCCACCATTACCACCACCGGAGCAACCGGCGAACAGTAGCATGAGGCTGACGAGCGCCACCATAGCTGTGCGTCTCGATGGAACCAACCTTGACCGGCTCAGTTTGAATATCATTCTTCTACATCCCGTCCAATATGTCCGGGGTCTTCAATCCCACTGTGCAAATTGTAACATTTTCTCCCACCGTACAGGCCGATAGGACCTATTCATCGTCGCATCACCGAGATTGGCGTCCGTCGTTCGATTGCTTGCGCTGTCGTTCGACACGCCGAAGCTCCCATTTTCGTGGCCGTTTCGGCGTATCATATCGTTTTGTTCGTTATTAAAAAAGAAAAAAGGAAGAAAGTATGAGACGCATCACTACCGCTCGATCCGTGTTCCACCAGACCGAGTGGGAGTCCGTAGTCGCAAGCGCTTTGCACTATCCGCCTAACGCTCCCTATGAGCGACGTGGACCTCTCCGAGGAGCAGTACGAGAACTGTCGTGAGGCGGGCGAAATCCTCGCACAGGTGCGCGAGGAGACCGCCGAGCGCGTCGAGGTCGGTGCGAGCCATCTGGAGATAGCCGAATGGGCCGAACAGCGCACGCGGGAGCTGGGCGGCGAGCCGGCCTTCCCCGTCAATATCTCTATCGACGAGGAGGCCGCCCACGCCACGCCGAGCATCGACGACGAGACCACCTTCGGCGAGGAGATGGTGAACCTCGACATCGGCGTCCACGTCGACGGCTGGCTGGCCGATACCGCCATCACCGTCGACCTTTCGGACACCCCGGACCTCGCCGAAGCGCCCGAAGCAGCGCTGGATGCCGCACTCGAACTCGTCGAGGCGGGCGTCAGCACGGGCGATATCGGCGCGCGCATCGAAGAGGTCATCGACGACTACGGTTACAACCCGGTGGTGAATCTCACCGGTCACGGGCTGGCACGCTGGGAGCAGCACACCCCGCCAAACATCCCGAATCGCGCGGTGAGTCAGAGCGTCGAACTCGAAGCCGGTGATGTCGTGGCTATCGAGCCGTTCGCAACCGATGGCAGCGGCAAGGTCGGCGAGGGCAACGAGACCGAAATCTTCGCGCTCGAAAACGAGCGCTCGGTCAGAAACCGTGACGCGCGCGAAGCGCTCGACCAGATAACCGAGCAGTTCCGCACGCTGCCCTTCGCTACCCGCTGGCTCGATGTCGACAGGCCGGAGATGGCGCTGCGCCGGCTCGAACGCCAGAACGTCGTTCACAGCTACCCCGTACTCAAGGAGGACGCGGGAAATCTCGTCAGCCAGAAAGAACACACCGTCATCGTCACCGAAAATGGGTGTGAAGTGACGACCCAGCGCTGAGAGGGCGGTTGTGGCCGGCGGCCGCCGGCGGTGTGGTTGCGGTGGTTGGCGGTCGCGGTCCCTCGGCGGATGAAGGGCGAACGACCGGAGGGGAGTGAGGGCTTCTGCGGTGCGGTGTTGTGCGGGCGGTTGACGTAGCCATCCGCGCGAGCGAAACGAGCGCGGTTCTCCGTGAGCGAACGAGCGGAGCGAGTGAGTGAGCGGGAAGTTTTTAGCGTAGCTTTTTGCAAGTAGCGAGGGACCTCCGGTCCCTCGTACCGTGCGAGCGGGTCTTCGGCCCGCGAGCAGAGAGCGGTGGCCGACCGCAGGGAGACCACCCGACGTGGTTCGAAAGACGCGAAGCGTCTTTCGTCACTGAGCGGGACCGAAGGTCCCGCGAGGTCGTCGGCGCGTCGCGCCGACTGCAAGCGATTCCTTCGGAATCGCCCCGTCCAAAAGAGCCGTCGGCTCTTTTGAGGATGCCGGGACGGCTTCGCCGTCCCGTAGCACAGTAAAAAGCTACTATTTGAGCCGTTCTTGCAGAAAGGAGGGATGGGCGGCGGTGACACCCTCGATGGAGAGGATGTCGTCGGCGATGACGGTACCGACGGCGTTGCCGTCTTCGGCACGGAGTTCGGCCATCAGCATGTGGTCGCCACTCGAACTGTAGAGCGTCTCGATCTCGTCGAGGTCCCCGATGGCACGCGTCGCCTCGACGTAGCGGCCGCTCTCGACCTCGATGCCGACGAGCGCTATCGAGCGTCCGGAGAGCTTCTTCGGGTCGATGTCGGCCGAATATCCGGTGATGACGCCGTCGCGTTCGAGTTTGTCGATGTACTTGCGAACTGTTGGTTTCGATACCTCCGCCCGGTTGGCGATGTCGGCATACGAGGCCTGCGCATCCTCCTCCAAGACGGCGAGAATGCGGTCCTCGGTGGAGTCCGCGCTCATGTCGACTAGTTGGCGTCGGTGAAAAAATATCTTCCGAATCGGAAAACCCTCGTTGCCCCAGTCAGGGGGCCTACTTGTGGGCGTCGAGGAGGTCGTAGCTGCGCTTCCAGTCGTAGTCGTCGTCGAAGTAGCGCTCGGCCAGCGGCTCCTCTGGCATCTCGCCCGTCGCACGCTTCTCCTCGCCGTAGGAACGACGGTCCTCGTCGACGTAGAACCGGCCTGTGAGCACCTCACCCTCGTAGAGTTTGTCCTCGGTTTCGTGCATTATCTCCGCTGCCTCCCGGCGGTCGTGAATGTCGAAGTCGAAGTCCTCGGAGTCCTGCACGTCGGTGTAGGGGACGTACTGTTTGGCGTCCTTGTTCCACGTCGGACACTGCGTGAGGAAATCGACGTGGGCGAACCCGTCGTGTTCCATCGCTTCGGTCAGGATTTCGGTCGCCTGTCGGGGATTCACTGCCGCGGTGCGGGCGATATAGGAGGCTCCCGCGGAAAGCGCCATCGAGAGCGGCCGCACGGGGTCTTTGGCCGAGCCGTGGGGCTGGGTCTTCGACTCGTGACCTTTCGGGCTGGTCGGGGAGGTCTGCCCTTTCGTCAGCCCGAAGATTTCGTTGTTGAAGACGATGTAGGTCATGTCGTGGTTCTCGCGGGCGGTGTGCATGAAGTGATTGCCACCGATTCCGTAGCCATCACCGTCGCCGCCCGCCGCGATGACCTCCAATCCTGGGTTGGCGAGTTTCGCCGCCCGTGCCACGGGCAGCGAGCGCCCGTGAATCGAGTGGAACCCATAGGATTCGAAGTAACTCGACAGCTTGCCCGAGCAGCCGATGCCCGTCACCAAGAGGGTTTCATCGGGCGTTCGGCCGACTTCGGGCATCGCGCCCTTGAGCGCCTTGAGAACGCCGAAGTCGCCACAGCCCGGACACCACGTCGCCTGTGGCTCGATGCCCGGCGTGAACGCCTCGCGGTCGATGTCGTCGTCCTGTGCCGCCGCGCCGATTGCACTGAATGATTTGCTCATGGATTAATCACCTGCCGCCGGTTCGATGCGCGTCTGTGCGGTCGGTGGTTCGTCGCCGCCGTTGACCTGAATCTCGAACCCCTCGACGATTTCTGCGGGTTCGAAGGGGTTGCCGTTGTATTTGAGGAGGCTCGACAGCTTCTCGCCGAACCGTCCCAGTTCCTTCTGTGTCAGCCCGCGGAACTGTGCGGTGATGTTCATCTCGACCACCAGACAGTCGTCGACCGATTCGAGGAATTCGGTCACGTCGGCTTTCGGGTACGGCATGAGGTCGCTCACGCCGAGGGCCTTCACCGAATATCCCTGGTCGTTCAGCCTGTCGACGGCCTCCTCGACGGTCCCCTGTTGGCTACCCCAGACCAAAATCCCATCGTCGGCCTCCTCCGGGCCATACGGGGTCTGGTTGGAGCGGTCGCTTTCATCGAGGTCCTCGCGGATGGCGTCGAGTTTGCGGGTGCGGCGGTCGACCTGCGCGACCCGGTTGTCGGGGTCCTCCTCGATGTGGCCTTGTGGGGTGTGTTCGTTGCCCGAGGCGAGGAAGCGTCCGTCCTTCTGGCCCGGAATCGTGCGCGGGCTGACGCCGTTTTCGGAGTCGTGCTGGAAGCGGTTGAACGTCCCCGAGGCGTGGTGGGCGGCCTCCTGGATTTCCTCTTCGGTGAGGACGCTCCCGAGGTCGGCGTTCGGCTCGCGGTCGAAGTGACTTGCGGGCAGGCTCGCCAACTCCCCCGAGAGCTTCTGGTCGATGACGATGACGGTGGGGATTTGGTACTCGTAGGCGACCCTGAACGCTTCGCGGGACTGTTCGTAGGCCTCCCGTACTGTGCCGGGCGCAAAGACCACTCTGTTCGAGTCGCCCTGACTCGTATAGAGGATGTGCTCCAAGTCCGCCTGCTCTGGCTTGGTCGGCATCCCCGTCGAGGGACCTGCTCGCATCGCCTCGACGAGCACCAGCGGCGTTTCGGTCATCTCGGCGAGTCCGAGCGGTTCGGACATGAGCGCGAAGCCACCGCCCGAGGAACCGGACATGGCTTTGACGCCGGCGTGAGAAGCGCCGATGGCGAGCGACGCCGCCGCGATCTCGTCTTCGACCTGCTCGGAGATGCCGCCCACCGCGGGGAGGTGCTGGGTCATGATGGTAAACACGTCCGTCCACGGCGTCATCGGATAGCCCGCGATGAACCGACAGCCCTCGTCGAGCGCGCCGTAGGCGACCGCGTGGCTCCCGTTGAGCAGGACCTGCTCCTCGTCGTGGCTGCCCGTCGGGACTTCGATGTCGTGGGTGAACTCCATGTCGTCCACCTGCTCGTAGGCCTGTTCGAGCACCTCGACGTTGGTGTCGAACATCTCGCCGCTCATCGACTCGCCCATCAACTCCTCGAATATATCAGTGCTCATCCCGATGAGCGCGGCCGTCGCCGCCACACCGGCCGTGTTGCGCATGATTTCGCGGCCGTGCTCGCGGGCCAGCCCTCTGAGGTCGAGCGGATAGACGTGCCAGTCGTTTTCCGCGACGCGCTCGTCGAACTCGTCGATTTCGTCGGTGTCGAGCAGGCCCTTGTCGTAGACGATGACCCCGCCCTCTCGAAGCTCGTCCAAGTTCTCGGTGAGCGGTTTGACCTCCTCGTTGCCATAATAAGCCTCGCCGCTTTCCTGTGGGTTGCGCGCGAAACTGTCCCCGAGCGCGAGCAGAAAGTTGTAGCCGTCGCCGCGGGATTTCACCGCGTGGTCGGCGGCGCGCACCTCGACGTAGGTATGGCCACCGCGAATCCGTGACGGATAGTGTCTGTGTGTGAAGACGTCGAGTCCCGTGCGCATCAGTGCCTTGGTGAAGTTCTGGCTGGTCGAGTCGATTCCGTCGCCGGAACCGCCTGCGATCCGCCAGATGAGTTCGTGTTCTGTCATGGCTTAGACGAACCGCCTACTCCGGCTTCGTGAGGCCGTTATAAAAGGGTTTCCGGTGTATCAATACTAGTCTATCATGTGGGTTTGGTATATATTCCCAATCGATGATGACGGTTCGAACGATGTCGAGACCAGGTTAGTGCGGTTCGACATCGAAGACCACGAGCCAGCGGTCAACGAGTGCCGACCGTCTCGTAGAGGTCACTCAGCACGAGCCACACCTGCCGGACGACGATCCGGAGGTCGAACCAGAACGACTGTTCGTTGATGTACTGTACGTCGTACTGGAGTTTTCGTTCCGGGTCGTAGCCGGT
Organism: Halococcus sp. AFM35; assembly: GCF_051195015.1. NCBI lineage: Archaea > Methanobacteriati > Methanobacteriota > Halobacteria > Halobacteriales > Halococcaceae > Halococcus > Halococcus sp. AFM35. The sequence continues at coordinate 11,866 of NZ_JBNTJU010000007.1, read as the reverse complement.
GACCTCGTGTATCTGTGCGAGTCCCGTCAATCCCGGTTTCACGAACCAGCGCCGCCGCCACTCGATGAGGTTCGTCTCGATATCGTCGTCGAGTTCGGGTCGTTCCGGTCGCGGACCGACGACGCTCATGTTCCCGGCCAGAATCGACCACAGCTGCGGGATTTCGTCGAGGTGCGTCCGTCGAAGGAGCCGCCCGACGCGCGTGACGCGCGAATCGACGCCGCCGGCGTCCTCCTCGCTGAGCGTCGCGCCGGTCGCCGCCTCCGCGTCGGGTATCATGCTGCGGAACTTGAACACTCGAAACGTCCGGCCGAACTCGGCGGTCCGTTCCTGTCCGTACAGCAGCGGGCCGCCGTCATCGAGTTTGATGGCTACCGCGATGACGAGGATGATCGGTGAGAGCACCACCAGTCCCGCGAGCGCGAAGGCGATGTCGAATCCCCGTTTGATGAGGCGGTCCTGCCAGTCCCACGGTTCGAGTTCGGTGTCGATGAGGTCGCCGACGGCCGTCCCGCTCGTGAGTACGCTGTCTGCGTGTTTGCGGTGGACCTTCGCGGTGACGCCGTGGCTGCTACAGGTGGCGAGCGCGCCGAAGAACTCCGCACGGTCCGAGCGCTCGAAGGTGAGTACCGCCGTGTCGATGTCGTTCTCGACGAGCAGTTCGTCGAGCCGCGAGAGGCCGCCCAGCCGCTCGATGTCGTCGAGTCGTGTGTGGACGTGCGTCCCGCCGTCGGCGACCTCTAACCCCGCTGGCGCTTCGGCGGCGTCGTAGCGGATCGCCGGGGCGATGTAGCCGATGATTGGCAGGTCGGTCGTGCCGAGCAGTTCGGCCATCGACGCCGGATCGTCGCCGACCAACACCGCCCGTTCGACCGTCGCCGCCGGCCGACGACGGATGACGACGAACCACGTCGGTAGCGCGATGGCGAGAAACAGCGTCGTCAGCAACAGGGTCGTCCGTGGGAGCCGATAGGTGTAATCGAAGTAGCCGATTGCGGCGAGCGCGAGCGCGCCACCGAACACGCGCCGGAGCGTGAGCGACACTGTATCGAGAATCCGCCGCGGATGGGGCTTGAACAGCGCCAGCAGCGCGGCGAGCATCACCACGAGCGCCGTCAACATCGCCACCACCAGCCGCCCGTTCGTGAGAACCGTCGGGCTGAGGCGGTCGAACGGCGGGAAAATCGTCAGCACGGCCTGTGCGAACGGGTGGTTCGCCAGCAGAACCGAACAGGCGACGAGAACGCTCGCGCCGAGGCTGCTCGTGACGCGATACCGCCGTCCTGTGTTGGGTTCCATGCTGAACGAGCGAGTCGGATAAACCAGTGCCAGCGGCGGCCATAAGTATTGTGGAACGGCTGATGCGAGCGGGCCACGGCGCTGTCGGGCGATGGAGTCACCGCGACACTCGATGCATATGGTCGCTCTCGAAGGCACAGGCCTGTCGCATGGTTTTTGCAGCCGCGAGCGATGGGCGTCGCATGGGACCGACTCGAAAGCGCGCCGTCTCGGTGGCCCGCGCGCTCGTTCACGAACTCAGGACTGAGAAGGTGACGTTCATCGCCGGCAGCATCGCCTATCACGCCTTCGTCTCGCTGTTGCCGCTTTTGGTGTTGGTGCTCGCAGTCCTCTCGACCGTTGGCAACCCACCCGAGGAAGTTTTCGTCGACCTCGCTGGGGCAGTGCTCACCGAGAACGCGAGCGAGGCGTTGCTCACCCAGCTCACCGCCGCCGAGGCGACCAGCGGCGTCTCGCTGCTCGGTGGCGTCGTCCTCGTCTGGGGTGCGCTCCGCATCTTCCGTGGTCTCGACACGGCGTTTTCGGCCATCTACGACACCGAGTCGCGGAACAGCATCGGCGACCAGTTCGGCGACGCCGCCGTCGTCTTCGTCACCTTCGGGCTGGCCATCGGGGCGGCGTGGGGCATCGAGGGTCTCCTCACCGCCCTCGGTGGCGGTCCGGCCGCGTGGCTCGTCGAGCGCGTGGTGTTGGTCTGTGGGCTTTCGGTCACGCTCTTTCCGATGTACTACATCTTCCCCGACGCCGACGTCTCGGTTCGGGAAACCCTCCCCGGACTGGGGGTGGCCGCCGTCGGACTCGTGGCGTTCGTCTCGGTCTTCCAGTTCTACGCCGCCTACAAGGCTGGCGACGGCGGCAGCGTCATCGTCGGCATCCTCGTGTTGCTCACGTGGCTGTATTTCAGCGGTCTCATCGTCCTCGTCGGGGCGGCGGTCAACGCCGTCCTCTCGAATCGGAGCCGGGACATCGACATCGCCCCGGTCGTCGGAACGTACACCGAGACGATAGACCACAATCGGCTCGTGGTGGAGCTCGAAAAGGTAGCCGCAAGCGCCGATAGCGGGACCGAACTCCTTCTCACGAGCGATGGCTCGGAGATTCACCTGCCGGCACCCCATCGCACGACGGTCGAGACCGACGAAGGGGACGGAGTCGATGCGACGGGCGTCGGCATCGAGCTGCGATGGCTCCCAGAAGAGAGGGTCAAGCGCTGAGTACGAGTAGGCTTGCGATGCGCCAGCGGGGAATCGAACCCCGACCGAGGGCTTGGAAGGCCCTTGTCCTACCATTAGACCACTGGCGCTCACACGTCCGTATCTTCGCGTCGATTAAGTCCGTTTCCCTTCGATGCCGACCACGCCGTAGCAGTTGCCCCGCTCCTCGAAGACTCGCTCGACGGCCAACGCACTCGCTCGCAGGTCGGACGCGAACTCCGTCGGGTCGTAGATGTGGTAGTAGCGAGGAACGATCTCGCCGCCGGGCAGCGTCCAATCGACAGTCGTATCGAACCCGTCGTCCGCCTCGAATCGGTCGTGGGTCACGCTCCACGCGCTCACGAGCGCCCGCCCACCCGGTGCGAGGACGCGCGCGAGTTCGTCGAGGCTGTCGACGCGTGTCGCACGGGAGGGGAGGTGATGGATGGTGGCGACATACACTGCGAGGTCCACAGTACGAGAAGCGAGCGGGAGGTGGGTCGCGTCGGCCTGACAGAGCGCCACCGAGAAATCGCTCTCCGCGCGGCGCTCGCGGGCCGCATCGAGCACCGTCCGGCTCGCGTCGATTCCAACCACCTGCTCGGTACGGGTTGCGAGCACTGTGGCGTGGCGAGCGTTGCCACAGCCGAGATCGAGTCCGAGCGCCACCCGCTCGCTGTTTTCGACGAAGCGCTCGACGGCCGGCCACGGGTGTGCGCGCGTCTTGGCGAAATGGCCGCCGATGCGGTCGTAGGTCTCGCGCACGTCGCGCCGGGTCGGGTCACCCATCCCGGAATGGTTCGCCGCCGGTGGATTGAACCTGTCGCTACCCGCTCGCCTCGGTGCTTGCGCGACCCGCGCGGGCGCGGTCGATGGTGAGCAGTCCCGCCCCGAAGAGATAGCACACGACCAGCCCGACCGGAACCGGCACTTCGGGGGTGTTCCGCCACAGCAGCCACGCCGCCCCCGAGAGACACAGCGCCATCCCGAGACAGAGCGCGCCCATCGCTCGCACCGGATCGAACCCGCCCACCACCAGCCGTTCGCCGGCCACGACGAGCGCGAGCGCCAACGCCAGCGCGACGGCGAGCAACGCCGCGGCGACGAGCCAGAGCGTCCCTACCTGGGCGAGGTCGCCACCGTACTGCGAGCCGACGTCGGTGATCGAAAGCGCCGTGTGGGTCATGTCGGTTGAGCGCGCGCCGAAGGAGAGTTCGAGCGAGCCGAAGACGAAGCGGAGGATGACCGACTCGGCGAACCCGCCGCCGGAAAACGACACCGACCACGGGACCAGCGCGGCGACGAACGCCGCGAACGCGGCGACTTCGGGTGCGCGGTCCATGATATCGAAACTCACTGGGGGTATCGGCGGCGACCGGTAAAACCTATCGGTGAGTGCAGTACTCGAATCCGTATCGGGCCACGAGCGCGGACCGGCGTTACGTTCATGACGGCAGGGGACATAGGCGGGGTAGAACCGAATGAGGCGCGAGAACTTCGACATTCACGTCAGCAACACCGAGTGGGTCGCGGCCGGGGGCGAACCCAGCAAGCCGACGGTCGCCATCGAGTTCGACGGGCCGAGCGAACGACTTCGGTCGCGCCTCGCCGGCACGGAGGGAACCGTCATCGATGCCGACGAGACCGACGTCAACTACCGCTTTCACTCCGATGGACCCGATGGCGACGGCGTGCTCTCGGTCACCAACCGCATCACCGGCGATTTCGTGCTCGAACTGAACGCCGACGGCGAGGGCGTCCTCGAATTCATCCGTGCGGCGCGGGCCTACGGCGACCACACCGACGAGGACGGCCGGTATCGCATCACGGTCGGACAGGACGGCGAGCAGCTGCTCGCCCACGAGAAATCGACGTTTCTCGTCTACAACGACGAGGGCAACCTCGTCCGCCAGCACAGCCTGATTCCCGGCGGCGTCGAACTCTGAACCGTCCGCACTAAATAGGGCGCTACCCGAGGGTCGCCCATGAACCTCTTCGGCACCGCGGGCATCCGCGGCAGTGCCACCGAGCGCGTGACCCCGAGCCTCGCGCTCGCGGTCGGTCGTGCGGCCGGCGCGGACGCCTTGACTACCGAGTTCGTCATCGCCCGTGACGGTCGCGAGACGGGTCCCGCACTCCTCGCGGCGCTCGAAGCCGGTCTCGAAAGCGTCGGCGCGGACGTTCGCCGTGCCGGGGTGCTCCCGACGCCGGCGCTGGCCTTCGCCTCGCGCGGCCGGCATGGCATCATGGTCACGGCGAGTCACAACCCGCCGACGGACAACGGTCTCAAACTGTTCGTCGACGGACAGGAGTACGGCGACGACGACGAGACACGCATCGCCGAGCGCGTCGAAGCCGAAAGCGCGCTGGCGGACTGGGACGAATGGGGCAGCGCCGAGCGCATCGAGCCGCTCGCGGCCTACCGCAAACGAGTGGCGGCGTACGCCCGCGAGCACGGCGACGCGCTCGCCGGCATGAACATGAGTGTGGACTGCGGCAACGGCATGGCGAGCCGGGCGACCCCGCAGGTGCTCTCGGCGCTCGGAGCCGACGTCACGGGAGTCAACGCGAACGTCGACGGATACTTCCCCGCCCGCGGGTCGAAGCCGACCCCGGAGACGCTCGCGGAGTTCCGGGAGTTCGCCGCGGATAGTGAGACGGAACTCGGGATTGCCCACGACGGCGACGCCGACCGGGTGGTATTTCTCGATGATGAGGGGAAAATCGTCCACGAGGACACGGTCGTGGCGGTGCTCGCCGAACACTACGTCCGTGCGAGCGATGCCGGCGACCCCGTGGTGGTGACGACGCCGAACGCCTCCTCGCGCATCGACGAGCGCGTGGCCGCGGCCGGCGGCCGTGTCGAGCGGGTGCGACTCGGCGCGCTCCACGAGGGCATCCGTGCGGCACGCGAGAGCGGCGAGGAGGACACGGAGGTCGTCTTTGCGGCCGAGCCGTGGAAACACATCCATCCCGACCTCGGCCCGTGGATCGACGGTGTGACGAGCGCCGCCGTCCTCGCCCGACTGGTCGCCGACAGGGGTCTCGACGCGCTCCGCGAACCCGTGAGCGAACGCCCCTACCGGAAGGTGAGCGTCGACTGTCCCGACGACCAAAAGGAGGTGGTGATGGCGGAGTTGGAAGCGACTCTCGGCGAGGCGTTTCCCGACGGCGAGCGCTCGACCGCTCACGGGGTGCGCGTCGAACTCGACGAGGGGTGGGTGCTCGTCCGGCCCAGCGGGACCGAACCCAAAGTCAGGGTCTATGCGGAAAGCGAGCGGGTCGACGCGCTCGTCGAACGCACAGTACGGGAAGTCGAGGCGGCCGTCGCGGCGTAAAATCCCGCTACGTCTTCGCTCTCGCTTTGCGGCCGGCGAGGACCGACCGTTGTAGCAACCGTTCGGCACACATGGACGGGAGACGCCGAGCGCCGCGAGCGGTGGGTTGATGACGACCGCACCGGTATGGTTGGTATGCGCGTTCGTGACTGGCAGGACATTCTGGAAGAAGTCGTCGATTCGGGAGCCGACGCGGGCGACTGGCGGGCGGTCGCGGGCAACCGCCAACAGGGAATCGGTGAGGACATGTACATCGGTCACCCCGCCGCCGGCGTCTTCCAGCTCAAGACCTACGCGAAGAACCCCTTCGAGGTGCATGGCGTCGGGACGCAAGTCGCCCGCCGCATCGACGACGACCTTGACCCGCTCTTTCCCGACGAGGAGGCGGGCCGCTTCGGCGTCCAGTCGCCCGTCGAGGACGAACGGGAGGCCGAGGCCGCCGCAAACCGACTGGAGGGTGTGCTCGAAGCCCACTCGGAGGCCCCGACGAACTCGAACGACCTCTTCGAGGACGTGATGGGCGCGCTCGACAGCCCCGCCTACGGGCCAATCGAACACGATGGGTATGGTCGACCCAATGGGCTCGATGACCTCTCGGGGGAGTTCGAGGAGGCCGAACGCCTGCTGAACACCGAACTCGACGACCTCGTCGCGGAGGACGAAACGAATCGCGGCTTCCAGTAAGCGTAAACCGGCCCGTTTCCTCCACCGGGTATGAGCGCAGAAGCCACCATCGAAGCCTACTACGACGCACTCCGGGCTGGCGAGCCGCTCGCCCCGTTTTTCGCCGCCGACGCGCTCGCCAAGTTCGGCATCGGCGAGCGCTTAGTGGGCTATGACGACATCGCCGAGGGTCTCCGCGAGCAGACCCAAACGACCGAGGAGTGGACGGTCGAGAGCCACGACCTGCGAGTCACAGAAGAGGGTGATTTCGCGTGGTTCGTCGACGACGTGCGGATGGCGTGGACAGGAGAAAGCGAACGCCACGACCACCGGACGCGGTGGAGCGGCGCGCTCCGCCGCGAGGAAGACTGGGAATTCGTCGGCATGCACGTCAGCGTTCCCGAGGAGCCCTGATGGTCGGGCCGACCACGCGCGAGGAGCGTCGCAGCGCTTCCCGCCGGCTCAAACTCGGCTTCGTCGCCCTCGTCGGGATTTCCGGCGGTCTCATCACGCTACAGGGCGACGTCCCGCTCCTCCTCACCCTTCTCGCGGTGCTCGTCGGCCTGCTCGTCGGTGTCGTCATCGTCGCGCTCGCCTTCCCGAGCGGTCTCCGTGGGAATTAGTCGATACGGGCGAGCCACGTCTCGGGCGCGTCGAGTTCGGCATCGCTCGGCAGGTTTTCGGGACGGTCCCAGACGGCACTCGCCGTCTCGATGTCGCGTGCCTCGACGACGTGTTCGAAGAAGGCCTTGCCGCGCTCGTACTGGCGGCGCTTCATTCCGAGACCGAGCAGTCGGCGGAGCAGTTGGGCAACGGGTCCGCGACCGCGCCGGCGGGCCTCGACTTTCTCGCGTAGGTCTTCGTACTCGTCGTCGAACGCGCGGTCCATCAGCAGTTCGGCGTAGCCCTCGACGGCGGTCATCGCGGCGTCGAGTTCGCGGAACGACTGGCGGTCGAGCCGGCCGTCGCCGAGCGCGTCGACGCTTCGCTCCATCCGGGCTTCGAGGTGCTCGGGCAGCCACGGGGCCGCGCCGAACTCGGCGGCGTGGGTCACCTCGTGGAACGCTATCCAGCGCCGAAAGCGTTCTTCGGCAACGTCGAGTTCGTCGGCGACGCGGGCGATGTTCGGCTGGACGAAATACAGCGCGTGCGCCTCGTCGGGCGATTCGGCGAGCAACAGCGGGTCGTACTGCCCGAGGACGTTGTTGGCGAGGAAGGCGAGCGCGACGCTCATCGAGCCGGTGTTGAGCACGCGCGCGAGACCCGTCAGTCCGAGACCACTCACCTCAAGCGTACCCATCACGCGCTCGAAGGTCGCCACGTTGGCATCTATCCAGTGATGGCGGTTCTGCACCTCGATGGTGTCCGGCACGTCGAAGTCGACGCCGGCGACCTCACGGACGCGCGTTCGCGCGTCGCGGACATCGCGGGCATAGCCGGCGCGCGCCGTCTCGGAAAGGGACAGTTCGCCGGGGTCGACGGCGGCCTTGGCGGCCTCGGTGACGGCCGCCCAGTCGATGAGACCGTCGCCGGAGGCCGCCGTGATCGCACGAACGCTATCGGAGAGGGTCACACGAAGAAGTAGCGCCGACCGGCCAAAGCGCTTTGGCCTTACAGTTCCTCGAACTCGTCTTCGAACTCGTCGTCATCGCCGAGATAATGACGGGCGAGCAGCGTGAAGCCGACCAGCAACACCAGCATGAACAGCGCCTTGGTCTTGCTTCGGCCGCCGGAGTCGCTGGGTTCGTCCTCGTCGGCGGCCTCGTCGATCTCGACGACAGCGCCATGGTCCTCGTCGTCCTCGTCGTTCTCGCCGACCTGTACCGTGTTGCCGCCGTCGGCGCTCGCTTCCGAATCGCTCGACTCGCCGAAGTCGGTCTCGCCGAAGGTCGACTGTTCGTCCTCGTCGCCGAGACCGAGCCGGTCGCGGACGATGCCACCGACGTCCGAGCTGAGTTCCATGTCGCTCGTGAACTCGTTGTCTTCGGCGTGCAGGTGGAGTTCGAGCAGGGTCAGTTTGTCTGCCATGCCGCCGGGTTCGCTTCGAGTCACCTTATTCGTTTGGGCTTCGAGTGCCGGTCCTGTTCGCGGGGTTCATCACGCCGGAACCACGACCAGCGAGCGTGAACGAACGCCAACGCGCGTTTCTCGACGACCTGCTCGAAACGCCGAGTCCCTCCGGCTTCGAAATCCGCGGCCAACGCGTCTGGGCCGACTACGTGAGCGAGTTCGCCGACGAGGTACGCACCGATTCGTACGGGAACGCAATCGCCGTCCACGAGGGAGCAGATGACGCCCCAAGCGTGGCGCTGACCGGCCACGCCGACGAAATCGGGTTCGCGGTGCGCGACATCGACAGTAATGGATTCTTGAGGCTCGGCCGCATCGGCGGCGCGGACAAAACTGTGTCGCGCGGCCAGCACGTCACGGTACACGCCGCCGATGGCCCGGTACAGGGTGTCATCGGCCAGACGGCGATTCACCTCCGCGACGAGCACGAGACCGCCGACATCGACGAGCAACACGTCGATATCGGTGTCGAAAGCGAGGAGCGAGCGCGAGAACTGGTCGCGGTCGGCGACCCGATGACCGTCGAGGGAAGAGTAAGAGAACTCGACGGAAGCCGGCTCGCCGCCCGCGGGATGGACAACCGCATCGGCACGTGGGCCGCCGCCGAGGGGTTGCGCCGTGCGAGCGAGGCCGGTGTCGACGCGACGATATACGCCGTGAGCACCGTCCAGGAGGAGGTCGGCTTGCAGGGTGCGAAGATGGTCGGCTTCGACCTCGCGCCGGATGCGGCAATCGTCGTCGACGTGACCCACGCGACCGACGACCCCGAGACCCCGACGAACCGCAGCACGGGCGTCGAACTCGGTGACGGGCCGGCAATCGCCCGCGGCGGGGCGAATCATCCCGTACTCGTGGAGTCGATGCGCGAGAGCGCCGCCGCGGCCGACATTCCAATCCAGCTCCAGGCAACTGGGTCGCGGACGGGCACGGACGCCGACGCCATCTTCACCGAGCGCGGCGGGATTCCATCGCTGAATCTGGGCCTGCCGAACCGCTACATGCACACGCCCGTCGAGGTCATCGATACGACCGACCTCGATGCGCTCGCCGACCTGCTCGGGGCGTTCGTGGCGAACGTCGGCGTCGAGGAGACGTTCGCGGTCGATATTTGACCACTCGGCCGGCACGCTTAAGGGTAAAAACCGGCGAGTGGCTGTATGAGTGGACGCCCCCTCGACGTGCTCGAAGCGACCCTCGGCGACAGCGTCACCGTCCGGCTGAAAGACGGTGCGACCTACACCGGGGAGTTGAGTGGCTACGACCAGCATCTGAACGTCGTGCTCGACCCCGCAAGCGGCGCGTCGGCGGTCGAGGACGAGGCGGCGGAGACGGTCGAGAGCACAACGATTATCCGCGGGGACAACGTCGTCTCGATAACACCATGACCGGGTCCGGAACGCCGAGCCAAGGAAAGAAGAACAAAACCGTCCACGTGAAATGCCGCCGCTGCGGTGAGGCCTCATACCACAAGACGAAGAAGGTCTGTGCGTCCTGCGGGTTCGGCAAGTCCGCCAAACGGCGCGACTACGAGTGGCAGGACAAAGCCGGCGAGTAGATGCACGAAAAGTGCGGCGTCGTCGGCGTCTCGCTCGCCGGCCGCGCCGCCGCGAGACCGCTTTACTACGCGCTCTATGCCCTCCAGCACCGCGGTCAGGAGTCGGCGGGCATCATCACTCACGACGGCTTTCAACAGCACAGTCATGTCGAGATGGGACTGGTCGGCGATGCGTTCGACCCCGGGGACATCGCCGAACTCAACGGTTCGAATGGTATCGGCCACGTTCGCTATCCGACCTCGGGGAGCGTCGATGCGTCCTGTGCCCAACCCTTCTCGGTGTCGTTCAAGAGCGGCTCGCTGGGACTCTCCCACAACGGAAACCTCGTCAACGCGGGCGCGCTCCGGGACGAACTCGCCGGGCTGGGTCACGCCTTCACCTCCGACGGCGACACGGAGGTCATCGCCCACGACCTCGCACGCAACCTCCTCGATGCGGACCTCGTGACGGCCGTCGAGGAGACGATGGGCAAGGTGCATGGCTCGTACTCGCTGGCGGTGATGCACGACGACCGCGTGCTCGGCCTGCGCGACCCCGAGGGCAACCGACCCCTGTGCCTCGGCGAGCTCGAGGACGGCTACGTGCTCGCCAGCGAGAGCGCGGCGGTCGACGCGCTCGACGGGCAGCTCATCAGGGACGTGCGGCCGGGCGAACTCGTCGTGCTCGAACCGGACGGTGCGGGCTACGAGAGCTACCGACTCACCGACCTCGACAACACCGCGCGCTGCTTCTTCGAACACGTCTACTTCGCCAGACCGGACTCGACCATCGACGGCAAGCTGGTCTACGAGGCCCGCCGCGAACTCGGACGGAAGCTCTGGGCCGAAAGCGGCATCAATAGTGATGTGGTGATGCCCGTTCCTGACTCGGGGCGAGCCTTCGCTTCCGGATATGCGGAGGCCGCGAACGAATCAGGAGAGGGCGTCGAGTTCGCCGAAGGGCTGATGAAAAATCGATATGTGGGGCGGACCTTCATCATGCCGAGTCAGGACGAACGCGAGCGCGCCGTCCGGCTCAAGCTCAATCCCATCACCTCCACCGTCGAGGGCAAAACCGTCACGCTCATCGACGATTCCATCGTTCGGGGAACGACTTCGACCCAACTGGTCGAACTCCTCCACGACGTGGGCGCCGAGGAAGTCCACCTTCGAATCGGGTCGCCGCCAATCGTCGCGCCCTGCTATATGGGTATCGACATGGCAAGCCGCGAGGAACTCATCGCCGCCGGGAAGAGTATCGAAGAGGTTCGGGACGCGGTGGGAGCCGACAGCCTCGGCTACCTCTCGCCGGCATCGATTGCCGACGCGCTCGACACCGCTTCCGATGACCTCTGTATGGGTTGTGTGACCGGAAAATACCCCTACGATATCGATGGCGAGACGACCGACCGCGACGTCAGCCGCCCAGTAGTGAGCGACTGACTCTCAGTACACCTCGTCGAGGAACTCCCGGATGGCCGCGGTCGCCGCCTCGGGGTTCTCCGTATTCGAGCTGTGGCCGGCCTCGGGAATCAGCTCCTGACGGGCGTCCGGGAGTTCGTCGAGCATCGATTCGGTGCGTTCGGGTTCGAGCGAGATGTCTTCCTCGCCGTGAACCGAGAGCACAGGGACGTCGATGCTCGATAGCTGGTCGGTGAAATCCGGACGGTCGAGCCACGAGTGCATCTCTTGACTCAGCTTTGCACGTTAAGTAGCGCCGCGTTGTAGGCGAGGGTAGCGGACGATGCTGCCAATCACAGATCTTCTGT
>NZ_JBNTJU010000006.1:0-183311 GCF_051195015.1 Halococcus sp. AFM35 | reverse complement strand
TCTCTACGCGGTTTCTGACGATAAGCCCATCACGCCAGCGCTGTCTACGTGTTTCACTCCTTAACCGAACACGGATGGTGGGTCGATGAATCCGGGAAGGACCGCATGACCGGTCGCGTCGACGACTCGGTCACCGTCGTATCGGTCAGTGACGTCCGTCGTCGACCCGACATCGACGATTTCGCCGTCATCGATGGCGACTGCGCCGTCGTCGATGGTTTCGCGAGTCGGGTTCATCGTCACGATACGGCCGTTCTCGACGAGCAGCTCGACCATGCGCAGTCGATGAGCCACTGGTTACATAACTGTGTGTCCTCAATCCCGGATATTGCCGTGGTCTGACCGATGATGGCGACAGGGGGGAGTGCGTCGACCGAGACGGCCATCTAGTAGGCTCTCGACCGCGACGAGAGGGGCGACATCGGTCTTTCAACGAGTCAGACGGCCTCGACGCGCTCGAAGAGGTATGCACCGAGCGAGACCATCACGACCGAGGAGACCACGAGCGCGCCGAAATCGACCACTACCGGGTACGTGGATGCGCCCACCAGCGCGGCGCGAAGCCCGTCGACACCGTAGGTCAGCGGGTTGATGAGCGCGATGTACTGCACGACTTGCGGCAGGCCCGAGATGGGGTAGATCGCCCCCGAGAGGAAGAACAGGGGAAAGACGATGAACTGGACGATGAGCGAAAAGCCCTCGCTGTCGGAGAACTGCGAGGCCAGCGCGATGCCGAACCCGACGAACGTGACCGCGATGAGGACGAGAAAGACCGCCGCCAGCGGTATCGACAGCCAGCCGGCAAGCTCGAAACCGAGCGGAATCGAGAGGGCGAGGATGAGCACGGCCTGGACGATGGCCGTCGTCGAGCCGCCGGCGATGCGACCCAGCACGATGGAGGTGCGACTCACCGGTGCGACGAGGATTTCCTTCAGAAATCCCACGTCCTGGTCGGAGAGTATCGCCAATCCGGCGAACGACGCCCCAAGAAGCATGGTGAAGCCCATGATGCCGGGCACGAGGTACTGGAGATAGTCGACGCCGGCCGGGAGACCGGGGATGGCTGCGCCGCTGAAGCCGAAACCGAGAAAGACCAGAAACATCAGCGGAAACGTCAACGAACCGATTATCTGGGAGGGCGTCCGCAGGAACCGTTTGACGTCCCGGAGCCACAGCCCGTAGACCCCGAGCGGGTCGACGAGGCTCATTCGGCGACCTCCGCGGCTTCGGCCGCCCGGTTCCCGGCGTCGTCCGCTTGCCGGTCGGCATCGTCGGCTTCGCGCTCGGTGAAGGTGCTCCCGGTCAGCGAGAGGAAGACGTTTTCGAGGCTCGGTTTCCGAAGGTCCACCGAGGCGATGGCCGCACCCGCCTCGTCGGCGAGGCGAACGAGGTCGGCGACCCGCCTGTCGCCGTGGGCCATCGTGACCGCGACGCCGTCGTCGGTCTCGGTGTACTCGCGCACCCACGGCTGCTCGTCGAGGCGAGCGAACAGTTCTCGACCCGCGTTCTCCAGCCCGAGCGTGACGACGTCGCCCCCGAGGGAATCCTTGAGCGCCTCGGGGGTATCGACCGCGACGATTTCACCGTGGTCCATGATGGCGACCCGTTCGCAGAGGAAGTCCGCCTCGTCCATGTAGTGGGTCGTGATAACGATGGTCACGTTCGACTGTTCGTTGAGCCGTTGGATGTACTCCCAGGTGTCCCGGCGGGTGCGCGCGTCGAGTCCGGTGGTGGGTTCGTCGAGGAAGAGTACCTCCGGTTCGTGCATCAGTCCGCGACCGATTTCGAGGCGACGCTGCATCCCGCCCGAATAGCTCTCGACGGGATCGTCGGCCTCCTCGGCGAGGTCGACGAGGTCGAGCACGTCCGGGATGCGTCGCTCGCGCTCGGCCCTTCCTTTCCCATACATTCTGGCGTGAAAGGCGAGGTTCTCGGCACCCGTGAGTTCCTCGTCGACCGCCGGCTCCTGGAAGACGATTCCCAAACTGTCGCGCACGGCCCCGGTCTCGTCGTTGATGTCGTGGCCGTTGACGTACGCGGTGCCCGACGTCGCGTCCAACAGCGTCACGAGCATGTTGATGAGCGTCGATTTGCCCGCGCCGTTCGGCCCGAGCAGCCCGAATATCTCGCCGCTCTCGACGCCGAAGGACAGGTCGTCGACCGCCGTGACCGTCCCGAACTCCTTGGTCAGTCCGTCGACTCGTATCGCGTCCATCGATTACACTAACTGAACATTCAGTTCATATAACCCTGTTGCATCGTACCGTTCCCATCGAACCCGGGACGGCGCTCATCGCCGTCGCCCTCACGGTCGGCGGCGCTATGGTCACCCTCCACCGGTGGGCCGTCACGGACGTTCGACCGTCAGCCTCGACGCGAGCGGAAGGGTTATACGGCTGGTTGGACATTGGTCCGATGCGTCACGCGCACGCCCATCAACCGACGATTCGCTGGCCGAACACTCACTGAAACGACGACATACCAGAGCATGCACCACTCAAAAGTCAAAAATATGACACGAGTGATGGACTTCCCACACGACACCGAGCGCGGCCTTCACACGGAGCACGGCGATGGCTGACTCCGAGGAGACCACCGGCGAGATGTCCGAAGGGTTGCAGGTCGAACTGTTTCACCCCGACTCCGACCGCGAGCCGGGCGATACGAACTATCAGGGATTCGGTTTCGACATCCACCCCGTCGTCTTTCCGGTCGCGCTGGCACTCATCGCGCTGTTCGTCGCCGCGACGATACTGCTCGGCGACCAAGCGGCCACCGTCTACACGAACGTTTTCAACGCTATCAACAAGTATTTCGGCTGGTTTTACATCCTCGCGGCGAACGTCTTCATCGTCACAGTCCTGTACTTCGCGGTGAGCAAGTACGGCCAGATACGCATCGGCGGCGTCGAGGCCGAAACGGAGTTCAGCACGTTCTCGTGGATGGCGATGCTGTTCAGCGCCGGCATGGGTATCGGTCTCATGTTCTTCAGCGTCGCCGAGCCGATGTACTTCTTCGACGACATCCCGCCCTTCTTCGCCGGCGCTGGCAGCGCACAGGCGAACACCGCCGCCGCGGCCGGGCCGGCGCTGGCCCAGACCTTCTTCCACTGGGGTATTCACCCGTGGGCGGTCTACGCGCTCGTCGGTCTCGGACTCGCCTTCTTCTCGTTCAACCGCGGCCTGCCCCTCACCTTCCGGTCGATCTTCTGGCCGCTGCTCGGCGAACGCATCTACGGCTGGCCGGGCCACGTCATCGACCTCGTCACGGTCTTCGCCACCCTGTTCGGTCTGTCGACCTCGCTCGGGCTGGGCGTCGCACAGGTGAACACGGGCCTCGACGTCGTCGCCGGCCAACTGTTCGGTGCGAGCGTCCCGGTCGGGACGTGGCCACAGGTGGCGCTCATCGCCGGTATCACGCTCGTCGCCACCGCGTCGGTGGCCGCGGGTCTCGAAGGCGGCGTCAAGCGCCTGAGCACCCTCAACCTCTATCTCATGTTCGCGATGCTCGGCTTCCTGCTCGTCGTCGGCCCGACCATCTATATTCTCGACGCGCTCGTCGGCGGCCTCGGCACTTACCTCGTCAACCTGCCCGGCCTGAGCCTCTTCACCGCCGCGTTCGCCGCCGGCGAGGGCGCGAAGGAGTTTCTCGGCTCGTGGACGATTTTCTACTGGGGCTGGTGGATATCGTGGTCACCATTTGTAGGCATGTTCATTGCACGCATCTCCAAAGGGAGAACCATCCGCGAGTTCGTCTTCGGCGTGCTCGTGCTCCCCTCGCTGTTTTCGTTCGTCTGGCTGGCGACCTTCGGCGGGTCGGCGCTGTCGGCCCAGCTCGGCGGTGCCGGCATCCTCGCGGCGCTGTCGAATCAGGGCCAGACCATCGCCATGTTCTCGATGCTCTCGCAGTATCCCCTCGGCGCGCTCTCGTCGATCATCGCCACCGTCCTCGTGATAACCTTCTTCGTCACCTCCTCGGACTCGGGGTCGCTGGTGGTCGACCACCTGACCTCCGGCGGGAAACACGACGTGCCGAAGATTCAGCGGGTTTTCTGGGCGCTCACGGAAGGAGGCGTCGCCGCACTTCTCCTCCTCGGTGGCGGTCTCGACGCCCTTCAGACCGCCGCGGTCTCGACCGGGCTTCCCTTCGCCGTCATCCTCTTGGTGATGTGTTATACCGTCTATCTCGGCCTGCGAAACGAGTACGACATCCTCGAATCCGAGGAGTTCGCCGACCACATCGAGGAGATCACCGACCGCGAGGAGGTCGCGGTGACCTCTTCCGGCGGGGACGTCGTCACCGACATCTCGGAGGGTGAGACGACATCCGACGACTGACCCGTACGCCGACCGGCACTCGCGCCGTCGCTGCACGGGAACGTTGCTGCTGGAGCGAGCCACACCGATGAACGCGCCGGCAGCGGTGTTGGCGCTCCTCGCGGCCGCCGCGATGATGCTCGCGGTGGCCTTGATGAGCGCAGACAGGCTCGGCGTCGCCGGCGCGCTGTTCGTGAGCGCGAGTATTGTCATCTACCTCCGCGGGCGGTTCACGTAGCCGACCGTCGACAGCCCGGAACGCGACCCCGACTTTCATGTCGTCGGTCTTCGTACACCTCATCGATGTCCGCCATTCGTCGCTCACCCGGCCCTACCGCGGCGGAAGCGTTCACCTTCGGCATCGCAACGACCCTGACCGGTGTGCTCGCCGTCGTCGTCGCGCTCGTCTGGCTCGATATGCTGACGCTGGCCGGTGCGTTCGCCAGTCTCCTGGTGGGACTGCCGCTCGCGGCGCTGTTTGCGGCCTGCCTCCTCAGCGTTTGGCTCGGGTATAACAAAGACGCGACCGACGTGGCGCTGTCCTGAGCGCGCTACGGCCGTGATTCGAATTCGGTCATCTTGGTCGAGATCACCGGCACGGTCGCCGCCCGAACGACCTTCTCGGCGACGGTGCCGAGCAGCGCGCCGAAACGTCCCTGATAGCCCGTCCCCATCACGATGACGTCGAGGTCCTCGTCGGCGGCGTATCTGACGATCTCCTCGTGGACGGTCCCGCTCTTGATGGCGGTCGTACACTCGACGCCGGCCTCGGCGGCCATGTCGTCGACCGCCGCGGTGACGCGCTCGCCGTACTGTTCGTACTGTTCGCGGACCGCTTCCTCGTCGTCACGCAGCGAGAGCGCACGCGGGACGCCCGGCAGGTCCATGACGTACAGCGCGTGGACCGACCCGCCGAGCGCGCTCGCGAGGTCGATGCCGTGTCGGGCCGCCTTCCGCGCCTCGTCGCTGCCGTCAGTGGGGATGAGGATGCGGTCGTACATCGCTATCCCAATCGTCGCCAGCAGCCCATATAGCGTTTTGGATGGGTGGCGTCAGGCGTTCTCGTGACTGACCTCGTAGCCGTGGTCGCGTATCGACCGGATGACGGTGCGGGCGTGGCCGGCACCGCTGGTCTCGATCTCGAAGACGAGATACGCCTCGCCGACGGCGAGTTCCGGCACCGAGCGGTCGTGGCGGACGTGCCGGATGTTGGCGTCGTGGTCGGCGATGAGGCTCGACAGCTCGCCCATCTCGCCGGGACGGTCGGTGATGCGCACGCGCAGCCTGAGTATCTGCTCGCGGTCGGTGAGCGCGTGAATCAGTACCGTGCGTAGCATCGTCATGTCGAGGTTGCCACCACAGAGCAGCGCCAGCACCCGCTCGCCCTCGACGTCGAGGTCCTCGCTCAGCAGGGCTGCGACCGACGCCGCGCCGGCCCCCTCGACGACCTGCTTTGCCCGCTCCATGAGCAGGAGCACCGCACGGGTGATTTCGCCGTCGGTCACAGTAATGACCTCGTCGACGTGTTCGTCGATGAGCGAAAGGGTGAGTTCCGAAACCCCGCCGGTAGCGATGCCGTCGGCGATGGTGTTGACCGAATCGAGCGTGACGGGCATCCCCTTGTCGAGGCTGTCCGGCACCG
Source organism: Halococcus sp. AFM35 (assembly GCF_051195015.1). Lineage (NCBI taxonomy): Archaea > Methanobacteriati > Methanobacteriota > Halobacteria > Halobacteriales > Halococcaceae > Halococcus > Halococcus sp. AFM35. The sequence continues at coordinate 177,353 of NZ_JBNTJU010000006.1, read as the reverse complement.
TCGCAGCCCCCTCGGCTTGCACGCCGACGACGCGCGTCTCCGGGGCGAGTTCGCTCACGGCCGTCCCGATGCCCGAAATCAGTCCGCCACCGCCGATTGGCACGACGACGGTATCGGCGTCACAATCCTCGCACATCTCGATGCCCAGCGTTCCCTGCCCGGCGACGATGGCGGGGTCGTCGTAGGCGTGGACGAACGCGGTCGCATCGTCCTCGACCAACCCCCGTGCGTGGTCCATCGCCGCCTGGAAGTCCTGGCCGACGAGTTCGACCCGTGCGCCGTAGCCCCGGGTCGCATCGACCTTCGCCTGCGGGGCGGCCGTCGGCATGACGATGGTCGCGTCGATGCCGAGTTTCGTCGCCGCCAGCGCCACCCCTTGGGCGTGGTTGCCGGCGCTCGCCGCGACCACCCGCTCGACAGTGCCATCGGCAACGAGCTGTGAAATCTTGTTGTACGCGCCGCGGGTCTTGAACGAGCCGGTCCACTGGAGGTGTTCCATCTTGAGGGAGACCTCGCCGCCGGTCAGCTCGTCGAGCGAGGTGCTCCGTTCGACCGGGGTGCGTTTGACGACCGACTCGTCGTCGAGACGGTCGCGGGCTGCCTCGACGTCCGTGAACGTGACTGATTCGTCCATCCGGCTCACCGACCGGTTCGTGTCGTTTCGGGCCGGTCATCGACATCGCCACCTACCCGTTTTCGTCTTCCGTGCGGTACGCTGTCCGCCGAACGGTCTCCGTTCATGCCCATTCCGGACCCATCGAGCGTCAACGGAGTAAGCTTTCGGTCGAAAGAGCTGTCGAGGACGCTCACGTCTCCGCCACCGCGGAGCAACACCTAACCCGAAGACCGCCGACGTTCCGCATATGGTTCTGGTACTCTCCGACGACGATATCGAGGACGTACTCACTCTCGAATCGCTCGCGTCGGTCGTCGAACGCGCGCTCGTGAAACAGGGCCGCGGCGAGGTCGAGCGCCCGGAGCGCCCGCACTACCCAGTCGGTATCGGTCTCGACGGTCCCGACCCGCTCGGGACGGGTCTCGTCATGCCCGCGTCCGTCCACGGCGACCCGTACTTCGCCACGAAGCTCGTCGGCGTTCACGAGGACAACCCCGAGCGCGACCTCCCGACGATTCACGCCCAGGTCGTCCTCGCGGACGCCCGCACCGGCCGGCCCGTCTCGTTCATGAACGGCGGCACCATCACGAACGCCCGCACCGGCTGTATCGGCGGCCTCGCGGCCCGCGACCTCGCAACCGAACCGGTCACGCTCGGGGTCCTCGGCGCTGGCGCGCAGGCACGCTGGCAGACCCGCGCCATCGACGCACTCACCGACCTCGATTCGGTGTGCGTGTACTCGCCGAGCGACTCCCGCGAGGAGTGTGCCGCCGACCTCCGCGCCGAGGGTATCGACGCGACCGCCGTCGACGCGCCGGCAGCCGCAGTCGCGGGGGCATCGGTCGTCGTGACGGCGACCACGAGCGCAGAGCCGGTGTTTCCCGCGGGCGCGCTCTCACCGGGGGCGCTCGTGATCGCGGTCGGTGCATACGACGAGCGCTCGCAGGAACTCGAAGCCGCGACCTTCGAGCGCGCCGCCCGCCTGTTCGCGGACGTCCCCGAGGAAGTCGCCGAGACCGGCGACGTCCGTGCGACCGACCTCTCGGCCGAGGACTTCGTGGCGCTCTCGGCGGTGCTCGACGGCGAGGCGGACCGCGCGTCCGCGGAGGAGGTTCTGGTCGTCGAGAGCGTCGGGACCGCGGTCCTCGACGCCGCGACGGCCGCCGAACTCTACGAAGCCGCGGAAAGTGCCGGCGTCGGCACCGAACAGCCGCTCTAACGCGTCCGAACGCAATCGGGTTTTCGTTTCGATAGCCATGTCCGACCGTCCGAGAACAATCGATTCCAAAGCGGTGTGCGCAAGGATATTTATTTACCCATGCCCTCGCGTGAGTGTGCGCGACCTCGACGAGACCGACCTCGAACTCCTCGAACTGTTGCTGAGCGACGCACGCCGGCCGTGGAGCGAACTCGCGGCGGTGGTCGACCTCTCGCCGCCGGCCGTCGCCGACCGCGTCGAACGGTTGCAGGAGCAAGGCGTCATCCGGCGGTTTACGGTCGATGTCGACCGCTCGCAGCTCGGCGGTGGCGTGCCCGTGCTCCTCACGCTTACGGTCGAACCGGCGGTGTTCGACGCCGTTCGTGCGGCGCTTTCGAACGCCGACGCCGTCGAGTACGTGTTCACGACCGCCGAGGGCGACCTCCTCTGTTACGCGCGCGTCGCCGACGGCGACGTCCCGGCGTGGCTTTCCCGGACGGTGGAGACCGAACACGTCGCCGACTACGGCGTCGAACTCCTCACCGACGCCGAGTGGATGCCGTCCATCGAGGGGACCGAGTTCGCGCTCTCGTGTGCGGAATGTGGCAACACCGTGACCAGCGAGGGCGTTGTGACCCGCATCGGTGGCGACCTCTATCAGTTCTGCTGTCCCTCCTGCGAGACGCGCTTTGCGGAGCAGTACGAGCGGATGGAGGACGGAGCCACGGGATAGGTCGAGCCCCGTCTAGTGGCTTTCGAATCACAGGTTTTGATGGGGCATGGCGCGATAATCGTAACAGAAACCGCGTTAAACGTAGGTCACGTAGGTACAACCGATGAGTAACCGAACTGTCCAGCTCGACATCCGGGGCATGACCTGTGCGACGTGCTCCCAGTCGATAACGGACTCCATCGAGGGACTCGCGGGGGTGAGCGAGGCGACCGTCAACGACGCGACCGACGAGGGAACCGTCGAATACGACCCCGACGAAGTGTCGCTTGCCGAGGTCTACGCCGCGGTCGACGACGCCGGCTACGAGGCGGTGAGCGCCGCGACCACCATCGCCATCACCGACATGACGTGTGCGAACTGCGCCGAAACCAATCGAGGAGCGCTCGAAGACGTACCGGGCGTGCTTGCGGCGGAGGTCAACTACGCGACCGACGAGGCGACCGTCGAGTTCAACCCCGCCGACACCGACCACGAACAGCTCTACGGCGCAATCGAGGACGCGGGGTACTCGCCCGTGCGCGACGACGGCGACGAACACGAACAGGACCAGCGCGACGCCGCCCGCGAGGGCGAAATCCGCCGCCAACTCCGACTCACGCTGTTCGGTGCGGCGCTGTCGCTTCCCCTGATAGCGTTCATGGTCGAGAAGCTGCTGCTGGGTGGCGGAGCGCTTCCCGAGACGGTTTTCGGCGTCGAATTCGGCTGGGTGGAGTTCCTGCTTGCGACCCCAGTACAGTTGGTGCTCGGGCGGCCGTTCTACGAGAACGCCTACAAATCGGTCGTGAAAAACCGGACGGCGAACATGGACGTCCTCATCGCACTCGGCTCCTCGACGGCCTACATCTACTCAGTCGTCGTTCTCCTCGGTGTGCTCGCGGGGAGTCTCTACTTCGACACCGCCGCGCTCATCCTCGTGTTCATCACCTTTGGAAATTACCTCGAAGCGCGCTCGAAAGGGCAGGCTGGCGAGGCACTCCAGCAGCTGCTGGAGATGGAGGCCGACACCGCAACCGTCGTGGACGGCGAGGGCAACGAGGAGGAAATCCCGCTCGAAGACGTCACCGTCGGCGACCGGATGAAAGTCCGGCCGGGTGAGCAGGTTCCGACCGATGGCGTGGTGATTTCCGGCCGGAGCGCGGTCGACGAGTCGATGGTCACCGGCGAGTCGGTGCCCGTCGAGAAGGAGGCAGGCAACGAGGTGGTCGGCTCGACCATCAACGAGAACGGCGTTCTGACTGTCGAGGCCACCAAGGTCGGCTCCGACACGGCACTCCAGCAGATCGTTCAGACTGTGAAGGAGGCCCAGTCGCGCCAGCCCGACATCCAGAATCTCGCCGACCGCATCTCGTCGTACTTCGTGCCCATCGTCATTGCGAACGCGCTGCTGTGGGGCGTCGTCTGGTATCTGTTCCCCGAGGCGCTCGCGGGCTTCGTGAACTGGCTGCCGCTATGGGGACTGGTCGCTGGCGGCCCAGTGGTGGTCGGCGGCACGGTCTCGGTCTTCGAATTTGCAGTCGTCGTGTTCGCCTCCGCCGTGCTCATCGCCTGCCCCTGTGCGCTCGGGCTTGCGACGCCGGCGGCGACGATGGTCGGCACCTCCATCGGCGCGAAAAGCGGCATCCTGTTCAAGGGTGGTGACGTGCTCGAACGCGCCAAGGACGTCGATACCGTGGTGTTCGACAAGACTGGAACGCTCACCGAGGGCGCAATGGAACTGACCGACGTCGTTCCGCTCGACGAACGGATGACTGACGGCGGCGAACCGGCAGCCGACGGCGGCGCGGTACTCGAAGAGCGCTCGGAAATCGACGAGGAGACCGTGCTCCGCGCCGCAGCGAGCGCCGAATCCGGCAGCGAACACCCGCTCGCACAGGCAATCGTGGAGGGGGCCGACGAGCGCGGCATCGACCGCGTCGACCCGACCGAGTTCGAGAACGTCCCCGGTCACGGCGTGCGCGCGACGGTTGAGGGTGATGAGGTGCTCGTCGGCAACCGCACGCTCATGCGCGACAACGGCATCGACCCCACGCCCGCGACCGAGGACCTCGAACGGCTCGAAGACGAGGGCAAGACCGCAATGGTGGTCGCCCGCGGGGACACCCTGCTTGGAGTGGTGGCCGATGCCGATACGGTCAAGGAGAGCGCCAAAGAGGCGGTTGCGGCGCTCCGCGAGCGGGATATCGATGTGCACATGATTACCGGCGACAACGAGCGCACGGCCCGCGCGGTCGCCGAGGCAGTCGGCATCGACCCCGAAAACGTCCGCGCGGCGGTCCTCCCCGAGGACAAATCCGATGCCCTCGACGACATCCAGTCCGATGGCACGAAGGCGATGATGGTCGGCGACGGCGTGAACGACGCGCCGGCGCTCGCGACCGCTTATGTGGGTACTGCCATCGGCTCCGGTACTGATGTGGCCATCGAGGCAGCCGACGTCACGCTGATGCGCGACGACCCGCTCGACGTGGTGAAGGCGATTCGCATCAGCGACGGTACGCTCCGGAAGGTCAAACAGAACCTCTTCTGGGCGCTCGGGTACAACACCGCGATGATTCCGCTCGCCTCGTTGGGGTTGCTCCAGCCGGCGCTCGCCGCGGCGGCGATGGCGTTTTCGAGCGTCTCAGTCCTGTCGAACAGCCTCCTGTTCCGCCGGTACACGCCGGACGAGGACTATCGCCTGCTGTACAACTGGCGATAGTCCGAGGAGGCGTGTGCCTCGAAACGCCGCTGGCGCTTCGGCGGTACACGCCGGACGAGGACTACGAACTGCTCGGGTTCGTCCGTTAGTTCGCCGTTTCCGATTGAGGCGTGAGACATTCATATCCGACGGTTTTCCGTATCGGTTTCGCGCTGCCAAAACCGATTTGACAGCTCCGCCTTGTGGATGGTAAAACCGAAACCAATCGTTCAGTATTCGTGTTCGGTATCGATGCAAAACGCATGACAGCATGTGGTTTTCTCGGCAAAAGGCTCTAATGGATGAACCACTGCGTGGCGAGTGGTACAATGGCAACTGATACATCGTCAACAACCAGCACACAGACACGACGGCGATTCCTCAAGGCGACCGGTGCGGTCGCCGGCGGCGCTGCGCTCGCCGGCTGTACGGGCGGGAGCGGTGATGGTCAGGACAACGGTTCCAGCGGTAACGCCACCGCCGGGAACGGCTCCGGCAGTCGGAACGCCAGCGACGGCGGGGGCGGCGGCAGGACCACCAACGACCAACTCGACCTCATCAACTCGACGGTCTCGTCGTTCGACCCGATTGCGGCGTCGGACACCGCCTCGGGGGAAGTGACCACGCAGCTGTTCGACGGGCTGATGACGTATCCGAACGGCGAGGTCCCGGTCACGAAACTCATCGCTTCGGGCTACGAGGTCTCCGAGGATTACACGACCTACACCTTCACTCTCAAGGAGGGCGTCCAGTTCCACAACGGCACGGAGGTGACCGCGAGCGATTTCGTCTACAGCTACGAGCGGCTGGCGGGGTCGCCGAACTCACAGGCGGTCGCGGACATCCTCGATTCGGTCGGCATCGTCCACGAGACGAACAGCGATGGCTCCTACAAACCGAACACCCTCGCCACCGAGGCGGTCGACAAGTATACCTTTCGGTTCGACATCGAGCGACCGTTTCACGCCGCGTTGCAGGTCCTCTCGAACAACCAGTTCGCGGCCGTCCCCGAGGGTATCGTCGGCGACATCGAGGGCTATCAGGGACGGATGAAACAGGGCGAGTTCGCCAACGACCCAATCGGGGCCGGCCCGTTCCGGTTCGGTAGCTACCAATCCGGCACGAGCGTCAGCGTCGAGCGCTTCGGGAACTACCACGGGACGGGACCGAAGATCGCGGGCGTTCGCTGGCAGATAATCGAGGACACCAGCGCCATCTACAACTACGTGATGGAGCGCAACGCCGACGTCTTCAACGTCCCGACCGCCCAGTACAGCCAGAACAAGGCGACCATCGAGCGAACCGACGACAAGGGGCGTCGATTCGGCACCTATGGGCCGCTGCGCAACGGTGCGACGGTGAACTACCTCGAAGTCCCATCGCTATCGGTCTTCTACATCGGGTTCAACGTGCCGAACGTCCCGACACCCGTCCGGAAGGCCACCGCGTACGCACTCAATCAGGGTACCGTCGTCGACCAGGTGTTCAAGGGCCGCGGGCTGCCGGCCTACCACTACACGATTCCGAGCGTCTATCCCGGTGGACCGGATGCCTACGAGAAGCATGCCAAACGGAACTACCCATACGGCTACAACAAAACGCGGCTCGGGAAGGCAAAGCAGGTGATGGAGGACGCTGGTTATGGGCCGAACAACCAGTTCACGCTCGGGATGACCATCTACCAGTCCGAGACATGGCTCGAAACCGCACGGCTGCTGCGGGACAAGCTCGCGAGCGCCCACATCAACATGGAGATACAGCAGACGCAGTTCGCCTCGCTGCTCGAACAGGTTCAAAAGGGCAGCGTCGATGCGTTCACGCTGGGCTGGATCGTCCCGTGGGCCGCGCCGGACGCGTTCGTCAAACACCTCAACCCCGCGACCTCCGACACGAGTGCACGGTCGCCGGAGTCGTACACCAACCGCCCGACCGACACGCAGGCCGCCCAGCGCGCCATCTCGGCGTGGAAGAAAATCCAGAACAACACCGCACCGACGAAACGGGCCAAACAGGCCCGCAACGAGGCGTACGTGACGATGGAGGAGGCCAACTGGGAGACGATGGCCAGTCTACCCGTCTATCACGAGGTCACGCCACGCTTTTGGTATAACTCGGTCGACATCCCGCCGTTCGGCATCGCGGGCGACTACAAACAGAAGTTCAATCAGGTCACCCTCGGGTAGCCAGCTTTAGGAGGGTAGAGACCACGAACGAACACATGAGTACACCGGATTTGGACCGCTTCACCTCGCGCCGTTCGACCGTCTACGCGAACGAGGGCATCGTCGCCACCAGCCAGCCGCTCGCCGCCGAGGCCGGCGTCGAACTCCTCCGGGAGGGCGGCAACGCCTTCGACGCCGCCGTCGCCACTGCGGCCGCGCTCAACGTCGTCGAACCCACCAGTACGGGACTCGGTGGCGACGCATTCGCGCTCTATCGCACCGCCGACGGCGAGGTCGGTGCAATGTCCGCCTGCGGCGGCGCGCCCGCCGACGCGACAATCGAGAACGTCCGGCAATCCGTGCGCGACCACGAGAGGTCCGCCGAGTGGTACCCCGAAAATCGCGGCTCCGCGGTCGATGGTGGCGACGACACCGACGTCCTCGGGATGCCGTTTCTCGGTCCCCATGCCGTCACGGTGCCCGGAACTGCACGCGGCTGGGAGGCGACCGTCGAGCGGTACGGCCGGCGCTCGCTCGGCGCAGCGCTCGGGCCGGCGATTCGCTACGCGACCGAGGGCTATCCCGTCTCGGAGGTCATCGCCCACCACTGGCAGGCTGCCGAAGAACTGTTCACCGACCCACACGCTGCCGAGGCGTATCTCGACGACGGCGCTGCCCCCGCGACCGGCGAGCGGATTCGCCTGCCGCGACTCGGCGAGAGTCTCGAAACGATTGCCGAACAGGGTGCGGACGCGGTCTACGAGGGCGAAATCGGCGAACAAATCGTCAACGAAGTGCAGGAGAAGGGTGGCTTCCTCGCCGAAGACGACCTCGCGGGCTTCGAAGTCGAGTTTCCCGAACCGGTCTCGACGCACTATCACGGCGCGGAGGTGTACGAACTCCCACCGAACAATCAGGGTCTCATCGCGCTCGAAGCGCTGAACATCGCCGACGAGATCGATGCCGGCGACCACCCCCTCGAATCGCCGGAGCGCGTTCATTATTTCGCCGAGGCGACCAAGCGCGCCTTCCACGACGGCCACCGCCATATCACCGACCCATCATACGAGGACGTGCCGGCGCTCGCTGCCGACGAGTGGGCCGCACGGCGTGCGAGCGATATTGGCCAGACCGCGAGCGACGTGAGCTTCGGAGTACCCAACAGCCGTGCCGAGGACGCCGACACAGTGCTCCTGTGCGTCGCCGACGGCGAAGGGAACGTCGTATCGTTCATCAACTCACGGTTCGCCGGCTTCGGCTCGGGACTCGTCGCTGGCGATACGGGCATCGCGCTCCAGAACCGTGGCGCATCCTTCTCGCTCGACCCCGACCACCCGAACAGCCTCGCACCGGGCAAGCGCCCGTTCCACACGCTCATTCCCGGCGTCGTGGATTTCGCACCCGACCAGAGCCGGGAGGACTGGGCGGCCTTCGGCGTCATGGGCGGGTTCATGCAGCCACAGGGCCACGTGCAAGTGATTTCGAACCTCGTCGATTACGACCTTCCATTACAGGCGGCGCTCGACCGCCCGCGCTGGCGCTACCGCGAGGACGGCTCGCTCGCCATCGAGGGCCGCATCGGCGGGCATCTGGCGACGAAACTCGCCCGGATGGGCCATGACACCCGGGTTCTCACGCCGACGCAGTTCGGCGGCGCACAACTCGCCAGAATCAGTGATGGTGTGCTCTCGGGCGCGACCGAACCCCGAAAGGACGGCACGGTCGCTGGCTACTGAAACCCTCACTCGCCGCGAGTCGCCCGCTCGGGCGGTCTGAGCGCGAACGCGCCGACGGCCGCGAGCAGCGAGAGGCCGCCGCCGATGAGGAAGGTCGTCGACCACCCCACGAGCGTGATGAGCCAGCCGGCGACGACGCCGCCGAGCACGCCGCCGCCGACCTTGCCCATATAGACCAGCGCGTAGTTACTGGAGGAGTTGGCTTGGCCGTAGTAGTCGCCGACGATGCTGGGAAAGAGCGCGAACTGCGGACTCCAGAAGAAGGTCGTGATGATGACGGCAGCGACGAAGCCGATACCCGAACCGATGCGGGCGAACCAGACGAGTGCGAACAGTCCACAGCCGGTGAGAACCGCCGACGCGAGGATGAACCGTCTGCGCGAGAAGCGGTCGGAGACGCCGCCGACGACGATGCGACTCAGCCCGCCGACGAGTGCGAGAATCGTCGCCGAGGCGGTGGCGACCGTCGCCGCGAGACCGAACTGCTGGGCGAACGAAACCACCTTCGCCGTCAGCATCAACCCGGCGGTGTTGACGAAGGCGAACATCGTGAGTAAGTCCCAGAACTGCCATGTGCGCAGCATCTCGCGCCACGTGTAGTCACTATCGGAACGGGCGGATGCCGTCGCCTGCCCGCCGTCGGTGCGTCCGCCCAGCCAGTCGGTCGGCGGGTCCCGGAGCACGACCGCGCCGACGAGGACGCCGACGCCAATCAGGAGACCCATGTTGCGGAGCACCGCGGAGTAGCTGCCGACGGTCGCGTTCGCACGGACGTAGGGGATGAACGCGGCGCTGCCGGCGGCGAAGGCCATCGTGCCGACGCCGGTGGTGAGACCGCGCCGGTCGGGAAACCACTTGAGTGCCGTGTTGACGGCGACGGTGTAGACGATGCCGACGCCGATGGCCCCGAGCGAGTAGAGCACGTATACTTGCCAGAGGCTGGTTGCGTAAGCCAGCCCGAGATAGCCGCCGCCGGCAAGCACGCCGGCGAGCAGGCTGATGCGGCGCGGGCCGTGGCTGTCGCGCCACGTCCCGACGGGGAACTGCGAGAGCGACTGGAAGGCAACGAAGAGGGTGAAGACGAGTCCGAGCGCCGACAGCTGGATATTGAGGTCGGCCGCGAGTGGTCCCTCGATGGACGACCACACGTATTGATAGGGGCTGATGAGTGCCATCATCACCGCCGCGGCGACGATCTGCCACCACCGCGAGTAGCCGAGCGCCTCGCGTGCGCGGGCGCTGTAGTCGACGGAACCATCCTCGGCGGACGACGCCATCGTCTTAGCGCGCCGTTGCCGGCCACGTAGTCGAAATCCTGTCCCGAGTGTTCCGGCCGTCAGCTGCGTTTGCTCTCACTACTGTCATGCCGACTCGGAGAAGTTTATAAACACCGCTATCGGGACGATTCGCATCGCCGCTATCGGTTGTGTCGGTCAGTTCACCGTCCCGCGTCGGGTCGCTCGATACGACCGTGTCCAGTAACTCGCGCGACGGGTACCTCCGCGCCTCCGGAAAGCAAGGGTGATGGGCGGCGGCTTCGTTGTCTGCACATCGATGAGTACAGCAGGACGTCTCAGTCGCAACCTCTCGTGGATACACAGCGTCGCGGTCATCGTCGGCACGATGGTCGGCGCGGGCATCTTCGTCGTCACCGGCACGGCGGCCGAACTCATGGGTCCCGCAGTCCCGCTCGGCTTTCTCGCGGGACTTCCCGTCGTCTTCGCGACCGCGCTCGTCTACGCGGTCTACATGAGCGGGCCGCTCGGCGAGCATCCCGGCGGAGCCTACATGCACATCTCGCGGACGTGGAACTCGACGCTCGCCGGCTACGTCTTCATCTGGCTGAAGGTCGTCGCGTTCATCGGCGCACAGGCGGTCTTCGCCATCGGTTTCGGCAACGCGGTCCGCTACTGGCCCGCGCTTCGATTCCTCTCGGCCGAATGGTGGGCAATCGCCTTTCTCACAGTCCTCTTCGTCCTCCATCTCGTCGGCGTCGACGTCTTCGGGCGTGTGCAGGCGCTGATGACTGGTCTCCTCGTCGCGGTCCTCCTGTTGCTCGGTCTGCCCGGTCTGCTCCACATCGACCCCGGGAACTTCTCGCCGCTGTTTCCCGCTCAGTTGTACGCCGACGGCATCGTCGGCCCGTTCGTCGCCGGCACGAGCGCACTCTTCTTCTCGTACATCGGCTTCGAATCGCTCGCCCAGACCGCCGGCGAGACCGAAAATCCCCGCGAGACCCTGCCGCGCGTGTTCGCGGGCAGCGTCCTCTTCATCGGCTTGCTCTACCTGCTCGTGAGTGTCGTCGTCCTCGGCATCCTCCCGTGGGAGGCGGTCGCGCAAAGTGAGACGCCGCTCACCGACGCCGCCGCGACGTACTTCCCGGTCGGAACAGCAGGAGTCGTCGCCGTTGGCAGCCTGCTCGCGTACGCGACGACCGCCAACGCCGGCTACATGGCCCCGAGTCGGGTTCTCTACGCGCTCGGGCGTGACCAGCTGCTCCCCGATACGCTCACGCACGTCAACGACCGCTTCGGCACGCCCGACATCGGTCTCGCCCTCACGTGGGCGATTGCCGTCGCGTTCGTGCTCACCTCGACGTTCTCCTATGCACTGAACATCTCGCTGGCCGCACTCCTGTTCATGTACACGGCCCACGCGCTCTCGCTCGTCTCCCTGCCTCACGTGAACCCCGAACTGTACGAGGAGAGCGGGCTGCAGTTCACCCCGGCGACGCTCGCCGTCATCGGGCTGGTGAGCGCCGGTTCGATGCTCGTCTTCCTCTCGCAGACGCTCTCGCCGGAGACGTTCGGACCGGCTCTCGGACAGTTGCTCGCCGGAAACGTCGGTGAGGCGCTGCTTTCGAGCAGCCTCCTTCTGTTGGGTATCTGGCTCGCCGTCGGTCTCGTGGTCTATGCGGGCTACCGACTCTCGACCGACGGCGAACTCCCCACACGGCTGCCGTTCGCGTTCCTCGAAGGCGAGTGAGCGAAAGAATACTGTACATCCGACGAGTCCCACCAATATGACCTTCGACGCGACGCGCGAGGGAGCCCTCGCGCGCGACGAGCGGGACCCGCTTGCCGAGTTCGCCGAGCGGTTTCACACCGCCGACGGGCTGTATCTCGACGGTAACTCGCTCGGACCGCTCTCGACGGACGCCGAGCGGACGCTCGACCGCGTCATCGAGGAGTGGCGCGAGTATGGGATCCACGGCTGGACCGACGGCGAGCCGCCGTGGTTTCGATACGGCGAGTACCTCGGCGACCGCCTCGCGCCGTTGCTCGGCGTCGATGGCGACGAAGTCGTCGCTGCAAACTCTACGACGGTGAACATCCACACGCTCGTCGGCACCTTCCTCGATACACTCGATGGCCGGCCGACAGTTTTAATCGACGAACTCAACTTCCCGACCGACGGCTACGCCGTCCGCGCCCAGCTCCGCCAGCGTGGGTTCGACCCCGACGACCGACTCGTCGTCGTCGAAAGCGACGACGGACGGACGATTGGCGAAGGCGACGTCGTTGCGACACTGGAGGAGAGCGATGTGGACCTCCTCCTGCTCCCGTCGGTGCTCTATCGCAGCGGCCAGCTGCTCGATATCGAGCGTATCGCGGCGGCTGCCAATGAGTACGAAACGCTCTGTGGGTTCGACCTCGCGCACTCAATCGGCGTCGTCCCGCACGACCTCTCGAACATCGATTTCGCCGTCTGGTGTAGCTACAAGTACCTGAATGCGGGTCCCGGAGCCATCGCCGGTTGCTACGTGAACGAACGCCACTTCGGCACCCAGCCCGCACTCGCCGGCTGGTGGGGCCACGAGAAGGACACTCAGTTCGAGATGCGTTCGACATATACGCCGGCTGGGACCGCGGGCGCGTGGCAAATCGGGACGGTTCCGATGCTGAGCGCCGCCCCACTGGAGGGCGCACTCGACGTCACGACCGAGGCCGGCATCGACGCCATTCGCGAGAAATCGCTCGCCCTCACCGAGTACCTGATTGCACTCGTCGACGAGCGCCTCGGCGAGGCGTTCGCCGTCGGCACGCCGCGCGAACAGTCCCGGCGGGGCGGCCACGTCGCCATCGAACATCCCGCGGCGGAGCGAATCGTCGCGGCACTCGCCGCCCACGGTGCCGTGGTCGACTTCCGCCCGCCGAACGTCGTCCGCGTCTGTCCGGCACCGCTGTACACGAGCTACGGCGACGTCTGGGAGTTCGTGGCGACGCTTTCCGACATCGCCGAATCGGGCGCGCACGAGGGTTTCGACCCCGATGGAACCGTCACGTAGCCCTCGGCAGACCGCCGCGCGGTGCCAACCGATAAATACCGACCGCCGGAACCTCTCGCCGTGCTCTACCGGGAGTTCGCAACCCAAGAGGAGTTGGACGCCCAGTACGACGTCAGCGAGAGCGTCGCGGACGCGACGGAGTACGCCGAGTTCTACACCGAGAAGAGCCGCGAAGCTCGTGGGGACCTCGACTGCCGTCTCGACGTGTCCTTCGGTCCGACGGTGGCCGAGCGTCTCGACGTCTTCCCCGCCGACCGGCCGAACGCTCCCATCCTCCTGTTCGTCCACGGCGGCTACTGGCACAGCCGCAGCGCCGAGGAGTTCGACTTCGTCGCCCGCGGTCCCGTCTCGGCTGGCGTGACGACCGTCGTCATGAACTACGCGCTCTGTCCAGAGGTCTCAATCGACGAAATCGTCCGCCAGACCCGCGCCGCCGTCGTCTGGCTCGCCGACCACGCCAGCGAGTTCGGTGCCGACGGCGACCGCATCCACGTCGCCGGCCACTCGGCGGGCGGCCACCTGACGGGGATGCTGCTGACGACCGACTGGGCGGGGAAATATGGACGGTCGGCCGACGTCATCGAGGGGGCCTGCACGATAAGTGGTCTATTCGACCTCGAACCGTTTCCGTACACGTGGCTCCAGCCGAAACTCCAGCTGACGTGGGACGAGGTCCGGCGCAACAGCCCGATTCGCCACCTGCCCGACGACGCGCCGCCACTGCTGGTCAGCTACGGCGCGGACGAGCCAGCCGAACTGTGCCGCCAGTCGGAGGATTTCCTGACCGCGTGGCAGGAGCACGGTCTCAACGGCGCTCGACTCCCACAGCCGGGAGCCAACCACTACACGGCCATCGAGGGGTTCCTCGACGCGGACAGCCGCCTCTGTTCGGCCATCGTGGAACAAATCGAGGACTGAAATCACCGTCCGCTCACACTCGAACAGCGTTGCCCGAAGCGTGCAGCGAGCGCGCTGTTGACATGCGTCCGAAACGCAGCTCAGAGGCCGATTCGCGCCGCGAGGTCCTCATCGATGCCACCGCCGATTTCGAAGAGGCGAGTCATCTCCTCGTCGGAGAGTTCGAAATCGAAGACGTCGGCGTTTCGCTCGATGTGGTCGGGGTTCGACGACCGGGGAATCGTCGCGACCATCGGCTGCTGGAGCAGCCATCGAATCGCGACCTGTCGAGCCGTCTTTCCGTGAGTGTCGGCGATGGCTTCGAGGGAGTCGTCGTCGAGGGCCGCGCCGAGTTTGAGCGGGCTGTAGGCGGTGAGCAGCACGTCCTCCTCGATGCACACGGGGAGGAGGTCGGGCTGGTGGGTGGCGAGGCTGTACTCGACTTGATTGGTGAGAATCGGTGCCGGCGAGTGTTCGATGGCGTTCCGTGTCTGCTCGACCGAGAAGTTCGAGACGCCGATGTGACGGACTGTCCCGTCATCGACGAGGTCGTTCATGGCGTCGAGGGTCTCCTCGTGGGGAACGTCCTGCTCGGGCGAATGGATGAGCAACAGGTCGACGTACTCCATGCCGAGTCGGTCGAGGCTGTCGTGGGTGGACTCGACGACCGCCGTCTCGTGACGATTGTTCCGCGATAGCTTCGTCGTCACGAACAGCTCCTCGCGCGCGACGTCGGCGTCGTCGACTGCATCCCCGACCGCGGACTCGCTGTCGTACATCTGTGCGGTATCGATGTGTCGATAGCCGGCCGCGAGCGCGGCCGTGATGGCCCGCCGCCGTTCCTCCTCGGAGTCCATGCCGGCAGTTCCGAACCCGAGCGCGGGGACGTCCACACCGTCGACGGTGACGTACTCCATGTGTTCGCCATCGACGGGCGTGACCAAACGGTTTGTGGAAGTCCTGACGCAAGCGGCGGCCGCTCATCATCGCGCTCGATAGCACCGATGGGGTTCGAAAGCCCTCCCGCTAGCACTGACTCGGCGGCAGACGGTGATGATTACATGATACTTACGACGGGCTGGTCGGCGTTCAGCAACACCGATTGCGTGACGCTGCCGAAGACCGCCTTCCCGGTCGGCGAGCGTTTGCGCTTGCCGACGACGATGTAGCGAGCGTCGTGTTCGTTCGCGTACCGGATAATCGCCTCGCTCGCCTTGCCGATGAGACCGATGGCCGTCGCGTCGGTTCCGGCGGCGGCCGTCGCCGCGACCCCCCGTGCGGCCTCCTCGCCGTCGTCGGCCTCCCGTGCGGTAGCCGTTTCGGCGACGGCGTCCTGTCTGACCTTCTTCGCTTCCATGCGACTGAGCACGTGAACGACGTGGACCTCCCCGTCGAAGGCGTCCGCGAGCGACTGCGCTTCCCGGACGACCCGTTCGCTCTGTTCGGATTCGCCCACTGCAGCGACGATCATTGTCGGCGGGGTTGCTGGCCGAGACGGTTATAAATTTCGAATCTCGTGATATTCGTCTGTCGAACTGTCGTGAGATGCTGTGCTGTGTGCCAAAGCGTCGCGCCGTCGTCGCAGCGCTGGCCCGCCTCACAGCCGTGGAACGCCCGGCTCGACCATCTCGACGTCCCACGTGTACCCGGTCGGTGGTCCAACTGCGAGCGATGGAGCATCACGCTCCCGCCCGCGCCGTCCCGACGGTGTTCGCGTCGCTTCATTATATTGTCGTTCTATACCGCTATTCTCGTTTAGGTTGTCTTTCTATCCTATTAAATCCCGAAAATCGAATCGAAGTTCAAATAAACCAGTATCTATAAATACCTAGCGGCCAATGAATGAGTATGGCCCAACACGAACAGATCAGCACGGGCGAAAGTGGCGTGCTCGCCCACTTCGGGCATATGGACGAGGAACCGATGACGATAACCGACGGCGACGGCGCGTACGTCCGTGACCAGCAGGGCGAGGAGTACCTCGATTTCACCTCACAGCTGTACTGTGTGAACGCGGGCCACAGCAACGACGCCATCACCGAGGCGATGGCCGAGCAACTCGACCGCGTACAGTACGTGTCCTCGGCGAAGAACAACGACGCACGCACCCAGCTCGCCGACGATTTGACCGAGGTCGCCCCACAGCCGCTCACGGACGTGTTCTTCTCGATTTCGGGCAGCGAGGCGAACGAAGCGGCGATGCAGATCGCCCGTGAGTATCAGGACGCCTCCACAGTACTGACCCGCTGGCGCTCGTATCACGGTGGCACGTACGCGACCGCCGGCGTCACGGGCGACCCCGCGATTCGCCTCCCGGTCGAATCGCACGCCTCGACCAGCGGCAATGTGAAGTTCCTGCCTCCCTTCGGGGGTGCCGACGCCGCCTTCGACGCCGATTCGCCCGAGGACCTCACCGAGCAATCGCTCGACCACCTCGAATACGTCATCCGCAATCAGGGACCGGACTCGATAGCCGCGCTCGTCACCGAAATCGTCGGCGGGTCCAGCGGGGCGTTCACCGCGCCACCGGGCTACTTCGAGGGCGTGCGCGACCTCTGTGATGAATACGATATTCTCCTGATTGCCGACGAGGTCATCACCGGCTTCGGCCGGTGTGGCGAGTGGTTCGGCAGCCATACCGAGGACCTCGAACCGGACATGATAACGTTCGCCAAGGGCGTGACGAGCGCGTACGCGCCGCTGGCGGGCGTGCTGATGCGCTCGACACTCGGCGATTCCCTCCGCGAGGACGCGATGGACATCGGCCAGACCTTCGCCGGCAACCCCGTCGCGTGTGCGGCCGGCAGCGCCGCCCTCGAAGAGTACGACGACCACCTCATCGACAACGTGCGAGAACTCTCGCCCGCGCTCGAAGAGCGCGTCGAGAGCCTCGCCGAGCACGATGTCGTCTGTGACGTGCGCGGCCGCGGCTTCCACTGGGCCGTCGAGTTCGCCGACCCGGAAACTGGTGAGCCGGTGGTCGACCCGCGCGTCGAGGACGGCTACAACCCCGTCGCGGACGTCCTCACCCGCACGCGCGAGAAGGGCGTCCTCATCGGCGGCGGTCGCCCGCTGATTCAGGTCATGCTCTCGCCGCCGTTTTGCATCGACGAGAACGACATCGAGAAGGCCGTCGGGGCGCTCGAAGAGTCAATCGAGGAGGTCTTCGAGTAATCACTCCTCGGTTTCGGCAATCGATTTGAGCGTGTCGAACTCGAAGTTCTTGAGCAATCGCGGCTCGTTTTTGATGGTCGAGATGACGAACATCGAGCGGGTGCGCATCACCTCGTCGATTGCCTCGAACTGCGCGATGAGGTCCTCGACCATCCCCTGATTGCCCAGTCTGGCGATGACGACGAAATCCGTCTCGCCCATCGTGAAGTAGACCTGATCCGCACCCTCGATGGCCGAGAGTTTCTCGCCGACGCGCTCGTGATACTCCTCGTCGTATTCGGCGATGACCTCGGCGATGATGGTGACGCCGAGTCCAACTTTTTCGTAGTCGATGTCGTAGAGGTCGTTCTCGATGACGCCCTCCTCGCGGAGGTTGTTCAGGCGGTAGTAAATCGTGGATTTCGGAATGTCCGTCTCCTCGTGAAGGCGGTCCGGGCTGCCCGTGCCGAGGTTCGCAATCGCCGAGAGGATTTTGATGTCACGTTCGTCCATACTTGAATGCGGTTGGGAGATACTCGACACATGTACTTAATCTCCCCCATTACGTATCGAAACGGGCACTCCCTCGCTTCGTCGAACCGCTCGCTGACATCGCTTCGAAAAGTCGCGGGGGCTGTGCGTTCGCTACGTGCCGACGAGGTCGAAGGCGTAGCCGGCTCCCTGCTCCTCGGCGGTCTCGTAGATCAGGCGGGCGGTCGCGACGTCCTGAATCGCCAGGCCTGTGGAATCGAAGACGGTGAGTCCGTCGGTCGGCGCGTCGCACGTCCTGCTGACGACTTCGCTCAGGTCGGCGTGGACATCCTCGCGAGCGAGGCGGCCCTCGGCGACGGCGACGTTTATCTCGCCACTGTGAGAACATTGCTCCCAGTCGTCGACGACGACGGCGGCGTCCTCGACGATGCGCGGGTCGAGTTCCTGTTTACCTTCCGCATCGGCCCCCATCGCGTTGATGTGCGTCCCGTCGTCGAGCCATTCGCGTTGCAGGATCGGTTCAGTCGAGGGAGTGGTGGTCGAGATCACGTCACAGCCAGCGACCTCTTCGGGTGTCCCCCCGACCACCTCGTCGGCGCGGTCGGCCTCCTGCTCACAGAGGTCCGTGACCGCCTGTTCATCGAGGTCGGTGACGACAACGCGGTCAAGGTCGACGATGCTCGCAATCGCTTCTAATTGTGCGCGCGCCTGTTCGCCCGCCCCGAGTAGTCCCAGCGTGCTCGCGTCCGACGGGGCGAGATGGCGGCTGGCGACGCCGCCGACCGCGCCGGTCCGATAGCGGGTGAGTTTCGTGCCGTCCATGATGGCCAGCGGGTAGGCCGTCTCCGGGTCGGAGTAGATGACGACGCCCATCACCGTCGGCAGGTCGTGTTTCTCGGGGTTGTCCGGGTGGACGTTCACCCACTTGATACCGGCCGCGTCGTCGACGTACGCCGGCATCGCCCGGAAGTCGCCATTCGTCTCGGGGAGGTCGACGTACGTTTTCGGCGGCATCACCGCATCGCCGGATTCGTAGGCGACGAAGGCGTCCTCGATGGCGTCGATGACGCCATCCATCTCGACGCACTCGTCGAGTTCGTCGCGGTCTATCATCAGCGTTCCCCGCTCGGTCACGTCCTCCTCGGTCGTGAGTATGCTCATGCGCATTTATCTAACTCTTCGAGTGTATCTTAAATCTTTCTATCTATAAAAAATCTCTATCGAAACTCAAATCGATATATCCTCATATTATTGCATATTCGTCGGCGGTCCTGTCTCGTGCCCCTCGGAGGCTTGTCGACTGTGAAACACGCTGGTCGATTCATCCCGCAAGCACACGGTTCATGAACGTTCGGCGACGACCCACGGCGGCCGCATCGGTCGATTGCGATGGAGTTCGTACATATCCAATGACAACCCTTGGTGTTGAAATTTATTTCAATTCTCTCCCGAAGCTTTGAAGTAGTTGCGAATGTTCTTCGGTAGCATGTCGAGAAGTACCACGGATGGGTCCCTGGAACGGGTCCTCTCGCGATGGCAGCTGTTCGCCATCGGGTTCGGCGCAATCGTCGGCTGGGGCTGGATCATCCAGATGGGGTACTGGATAGACGAGGCGGGTCCCTACGGGGCGATGGTCGCCTTCGCCATCGGCGGAGTCTTGGTATTGCTCGTCGCGCTCATCTACGGCGAACTCGTCTCGGCGATGCCCTTCGCGGGCGGCGAACACGTCTACACGCATCGGGCGTTCGGGCCGGTCGTCTCCTTCATCTGTAGCTGGTCGCTGTTGCTCGGCTACATGGGCGTCGTCGGTTTCCAATCCATCGCCATCGGCATCGGTTTCTCGTATCTCATCCCGGGCTTCGATGTCCTGAAACTCTGGACGTTCGCAGGCCAGACGGTCTATGGCTCGTGGGTCGCGGTCGGGTTCGTCGGCATCATCGCCATCACCTATATGAACTATCGTGGCGTGGAGATTACCGCCCAGGTACAGCTCATCCTCGCCACGGTCGTCGGTATCTCGGGCATCGCGCTCGTGACGGGTGCGCTCACGGTCGGACCGTCGGTGTCGAACGCGGCCTTCGGCGGCGCACCGGTCCTCGGTATCACGACCGTCGCCATCCAGGTCCCGATGCTGTTCGTCGGTTTCGACGTGATACCACAGGCCGCCGAGGAGGCCGACATGTCCTCGCGCTCGCTCGCGCTGGTGTTGCTCGCCGTCGTCGCTACTGTTGGGTTGTTCTACATCGTGAGCATCTGGGCGGCCGGCCAGGCCGTGCCGGCGGGCGCACTCGGCGACAGTCTCGTGCCGGCGGCGACCGCGATGAGCGCGGTGTTCAGCAGCACCGTCGCGGGCAAGCTGATGACGCTCGTCGGCATCGGCGCGCTGCTCACCAGTTGGAGCGCGTTCGTCATCGGCGCGAGCCGCGTCGTCTTCGCGATGGCCGACTCGGGACTCCTGCCGGAATCGCTCGCGACGGTCCATCCCGAGTACAACACGCCCTCGCGGGCAATCGTCCTCATCGGCGTGCTCTCGATGGCGGCCCCGTGGTTCGGCGCGAACTTCGTCAGTTCGATAATCAACGCCGACGTGATGTTCGGCATCGTGCTCGCGTGGTTCACCGTCGCGCTGTCGTTCGTGGCGCTTCGGTACAACGAACCGGAGCTGGAGCGGCCGTTCAAACTCCCCGGCGGCTACGCGTTCGGCATCGCCGCGATGGCCGTGACGCTGTTTTTCATCGCGCTCTACATGCCCGGCGCGCCCTCGGCGCTGCTCTGGCCGCGCGAGTGGATGATCGTCCTCGCGTGGGTCGTCCTCGGGGCGGTGCTGTTCGGTCTCTCCAGACGGACGACGACTGAGACCACCATCGAGGAGGCGGGACAGCCCTCTTCGGACCGATAGCATCGATACCTGTTCTGCGAAGTGCGGACGTAACGCGTAATCGACCGGAAGTGGACCGCGGAGTCCCTCGACTCTCGGATGGTCGCTCCCGAATGCGTGGCTGCCGATTGCGGTTCGACCGAATCGACCGCCCTCAAAACACGACGGAGACGAGGGTGAACATCACCGCACTCACAGTCACGAGATGGACGAGAACGACCAGAATCGGGCGGACACCCGTAGCGCGCATCTCGGCCAACCGGATATCGAAGCCGAGACCGGCGAACGCCAGTAGAAACAGCCAGTCCGAAAAGCGGCCGATGGAGTCCAACTGTGCGCCCGAGAGCACGCCGACGTTGGCGATTGCCACCACGAGGAGAAAGCCAACGAGGAACTTCGGGAACTCCGCCCAGAGATACCCGACCCGCGAGGTCGCCGCGAACTCTCCCGTGTCGCTCCGACGCCGTGCGTACCAGACCGAATAGGCCAGCGCCACGACGCCGATGAAGGCGTTGCGAACGAGTTTCGTGATGGTCGCCCACTGGCCAGCGACCGCCGAGTGGGCGAAGCCGGCCGCGGCCACCGGTCCCGTGCTGAACATGCTCAGTCCGGCCCAGACGCCGAAGGCCTTGCTCCCCATTCCCAGCAGGTCACCGACGACCGGGAAGACGGCGATGGTCACCGCATCGAACAGCAAAATCGTCGCGGCGGCGTAGGCGATCTGTTCCTCGTCGGCGTCGATGGTACCGGCGACGGCGACCGCCGCCGAGACGCCACAAATGCTCGACCCCGCCGCGAGCAGCGACCCCGTCTTCTCGCGCAGGCCGAACACGACCCGCGCAAGCGTTTCGAGATAGACCAGTCCGAACGCGACCGTGCACGTCACCAAGAGGATGATCGTCGGTCCGGCTCGGACCACCTGTGCGAACGTCAGCTCCGCACCCAACAGGACGATGCCCGTTTCGAGCAGCAGCTTGTGCAGACGGATGCCCGGTGCGACGACCGCCGGCGTTCCGAGCGTGTTGCCGAGCAGTACGCCACAGGCGATGGCAACGATGAGTGCGTTGATGCCCACTACTGCTGCGACGCCCGTGGCGGCAATCGCAACCGCGCCGAGAGCGAGCAGTCCCGGCACGTACTCGATGCCGGGGACGGTGTCGCTGAGGTGGCTTCGAATGGCCATCTCAGAGCGGGACCACCGGTATGAACTGAACGGCCACCAGAAGCACCCCGAACAGCGCGGCCTTCCAGCCACGGTCGAGCGCCGTCCAGCGGCTGAGTAGCGTCGCCCGCAGCCCTCGGTCGTTCGTGCACGTCTCGCCGTCCACATGTGTCGATGTCTCTGTCATGGATTTCGGAGATTCATTCAGGGTGTAGCGGTTCCTGTTCACGCCGGGCCAACAGCCCGCGTGTGAGGACCGTCCCCTTCGCCGAGGGGTCGCTCACTGCGGCGCGGGCGGCGGTAATCGTGACGATGTCGTATATATCGTCGGCACTTGCCCCACGTGAGAGGTCGCTCAGCGGCCGGGCGTAGCCCTGTAAGACCGGGCCGAGTGCCGTCGCGCCGGCGAGCCGCTCGGTGAGCTTGTAGGCGATGTTGCCGGCATTCAAATCCGGAAAGATAAGCACGTTCGCATCGCCCTCGACAAGCCCATCGGCGCTCTTGCGCTTGGCGACGCTCGGCATGAGTGCCGCGTCGGTCTGTAACTCGCCGTCGATGCAGAGCCCGTCCATCCGCTCGCGGGCGATTTCGGTCGCCCGCCTAACTTTGTCGACGGTCTCGTGGCTCGCGCTTCCCTTCGTCGAAAACGAGAGCATGGCGACTCGCGGCTCCCAGCCGAGGAGCTCCTCGGCGGTCGCGGCGGTCGCGAGCGCGATGTCCGCCAACTGCTCGTCGTCAGGGTCGATGTTTACCCCGCAGTCAGCATACAGCAGGGCTCCGTTCTCGCCGACAGTACTGTCCTCGAACGCCATCAGGAAGTAACTCGACGCGGTATCGACCAGCGGGTCCAATCCGACGATACCGTTCGCCGTCGCGACCACCTCGGCTGTCGGATGGGTCGCGCCCGCGACCAACCCCTCGGCCTCGCCGGTGCGCGCGAGCCACGCCCCAAATACCAGGTCATCATCGAGAACCCGTTTCGCAGCCGATATAGAAACGTCTCGTAGCGTGGCATATTCGGCAGCGTACTTCTCGATTTCCGTCTCGTTCGGGCGCTCGACGAACGTGAGCGGCTCCATCGACAGTCCGTGCTCGGCACACAGTCGCTCGGTTTCGGCGTCGGGACCC
Organism: Halococcus sp. AFM35; assembly: GCF_051195015.1. Lineage (NCBI taxonomy): Archaea > Methanobacteriati > Methanobacteriota > Halobacteria > Halobacteriales > Halococcaceae > Halococcus > Halococcus sp. AFM35. The sequence goes on along the minus strand of NZ_JBNTJU010000006.1, from coordinate 154,233 downwards.
AGCAAGACTGGCTCGGCGATGCCGTCGCGTGCGGCCCTGACGGCCGCTTCGAGGACCCGAGCGTCGTGGGCTTCGGGGAGGACGATGCGCGGCGTCGCCGTCCGGGCTTGCTCGCGGAGTCGTGAAAGGAGGCTCATCGGTGGTGTCTGGTATCAGCAACGGTCGGTGACCGCCGGTGTGGTTCAGCCCTCGTAGTTGGCGTCGCCGGGCTGGCGGTACTTTTCGAGGACACGCTCGGGGTCGTCGAGCGCGTCGCGGCGGAACGGTTCGAGCAACTCTGTCCCGTCGGTCATGATCTCGATGACGGCGGGCTCGCCCGACTGGAGCGCGTCGGTCATCGCCGACCGGACGTTCTCGGGCTGTTCGACGCGCGTGCCGTGTGCACCCATGTCGCGGGCGATTTCGGCGAAGTCGGGGTTTTCGGGCAGGTCGGTGCCGACGAAGCGGTCGTTGTAGAACCAGTACTGGTTCTGCTTTTCGGCACCCCACTCCATGTTGTTGAACACGACCGCGACGGCCGGAATGTCCTCGCGGACGGCGGTCATGACCTCGTTGAGCGACTGCATGCCCCACGCGCCGTCGCCGACGAGCGCGACCGCGGGATCGTCGGGCCGGGCGACCTTCGCGCCGATGGCCGCGGGGTAGGCGAACCCGCAGTTGCCGTAGGTGCCGGCGGCGAGGAAGTTACCTGGGTTGTCGAACTCGAGGTAGGCGTTGGCCATCGAACAGGTGTTGCCGATGTCCGTTGCCACCATCGTGTTCTCGGGCAGGGCCTGTGCGACGTCCCAGAGCGCGCGCCGGGGGTGAATCGGGGTTTGGTCGGACTGGGACATCTCTTCGAGTTCGCCCTTCCAGTCGGCGTAGGCCTGTTCGATCTCCTCGACGCGGCCCTCGTCCGCGCCCGCAGAGGCATCGAGACCACTGGCGAGACCGCGAACGGTTTCGGCGGCATCGCCAACGAGACCGAGTTCGACGCGGGTGGTGCGGCCGATCTGGGAGGCGTCGGCGTCGATCTGGATGACGTCCGCATCCTCGGGGAACCAGTCCATCCCGTACTGGGGCAGGAGACCGAAGCCACTGAGGCGGCTGCCCACGGCGAGCACGCAGTCCGCTTCGGAGAGCGACTCCATCGCGGCCTTCGAGCCGCCGTAGCCGAGCGCGCCCACGGCAAGCGGATGGCTGATGGGGAAGCTATCGTTGTGCAGGTACGAATTCGCTACCGGGGCGTTCAACGCCTCGGCGAGGTCGGCGATCTCGTCGATGGCGTCCGAATAGATGGTGCCGAGACCCGAGATGATGGCCGGGCTGTCGGCTTCCGAGAGCATGGCCGCGGCGTCGCTCACCTTGTCGTCGTCGGCCGCGCCGATGCTCTCCTGGCGGTACTGGTTCGGCTGAAGGACATCGGTCTCGATCTCCCCATACAACTGGTCGCGGGCGAAGTCGATCTGGGTGGGACCCATCTCGGTCAGCGACTCGCGGTAGGCCGTCCGAACGTACTCGGCGATGCGGCTGTTGTCTTCGAGGCGACCCTGCCAGTCGACGCACTCGTCGAAGATCGACATGGTGTCCGCCTCCTGGAACCCGTCGGTGCCAATCGAGCCGGTGGTGGCTGCCGGCGAGAGCATGATGACAGGGGAATGGTTGAGCTGGGCGGCCTTGATGCCCGTGACCATGTTGGTGACGCCGGGACCGTTCTGGGCGACGCAAATGCCGGGTTCGCGGCCACAGAGCGCTTCGGCGTAACCGTCGGCCATGTGGGCGGCGTTCTGTTCGTGGCGCACGGGCAGGTAGCGGATGCCCGCCTGCGGCATGATGTCGAGGAAGTCCATGAACGCCGAGCCGACGATGCCGAACATCACGTCGGCGTCCTCGGCGACGAACTGTTCGAGCAGCGCCTCGCTCGGCGTCATCGTCTCTCCCTCGTGCAGCGGTGCGTTCTCGGGTACGGGTGGTTCTTGCTGTCGTGACATTGCGTTCGACCCACTTGCAGCCATATCTCGAAATGACTTATAACTTCTGGATTTTGGAAATCTATCGGAAGAATCTACAATAAAATGCTCCAGATTGGATATAGTGGGGTTGTTTGCGTCGAGAGTTGATTCGTCGCGGCTCGGATATTCCAGTCGGTCGGGGCGGCGGATGACTGGTGGGTCGTGCGTCGTATGGGGCCGGAACGCCGATTCGCGCCGCTCAGAGCGCCCGCTGGAGGAGCTGTTCGACGTCGTCGCGAGTCATACGCCGGGCGTTTCGCGAGAGCAACCGCTCCATGCCCAGCGTCCGCTCGGCCAGTTCGTCGATGCGGTCCTCGGTCACGCCGAACTCGGCGAGACCGTCGGCGATACCCACGTCGCGGCGCAGGTTCGCAACGGCCTCGCTCGCGTTCGACCGCCGAGTCGTGGGTACTGTCGCGACGCTCCCATGATCCCGGGCCTCGGCATCGTGGTTCCCGTCGGCGCGGTCGTTCTCAGACCTCGTCGCGGTCGGTGAAGGAATAGCGCCGCACAATCGCCCCGTCCTCGAACTCGTGGATGTCGGCGAACCCGAACCCGACCCGCTCGCCGCCCTGCCGGCCGCTGAACGTGCCCCGGACCGCTATCGTCTCACCGTCGACAACGACGTCATGTACCTCGTGGGACCCCTCGTCGAGCGGGCGGCCCTCCTCGTAGAAGGTTCGGAGCGCGTCGCGGCCGTCGATTGGGTCCTGCCCGGGGCGCTCGTAGCTCACGTCCTCGGCGAACAGCGCCACGAGGTCATCGTACCGTTCGGCATCGACGAGGTCGTAGTACCGCCGCACCACCGATTCGGGGTCGTCCATGGAGAGGACTACCGTCTCCAACGGAAAACCTTCTCGGGGCGACGCCGATTCAGGCCGACTCGCGGTCGCCGAAGAGCGTTGTCCGGGGAATATCGAGACGGACGAGCAGCGGCAGCGTCACGACCACGACGCCGGCTTCGAGCAGCGCTGCGGCGAGAAAGGCCGCGCCGAAGCCGAGGCTGTCGGCAATCGCGCCGCCGCCAACGGTCCCGACGAGAAAGCCGAGACTGCCGAAGACGTTGAACCCACCCATCGCCGTGCCCCGGTCGGTTGCGAGGTCGGTCACGAGCGCCATCGTCGCGGGGGCGACGAGCGCGCCCGCGATGCCCAACAGAACCATCGTCGCGCCAGCGATCTCGATTGTGGGGGCGAGATAGACCGCGAGCACCGCGCCGCCGTAGAGCACCGACCCGGCGACCACGGGCACGAGCCGGCCGATGCGGTCCGACAGCCGCCCCATCGGGTACTGGCCGAGCGCGAACGGCGCGAAAAAGAGTCCGAGCACGAGACCCGCCATGCCCGCATCGAGGTCGAACGTCTCCCTGAAGTAGAGCGTGCCGACGAGCGCGAAAAAGCCCGCCGTGAACCGGTCGGCGAAGCCGAACAGGTAGGGAAGCCCGAGCGCCGGTCGGTCGGCGAGTCCCGAGAGCGCCGCCCCGATGCCGCCCCGTCGGCTCTCCACGGCGCGGTCTTGCAGTCGGGCCGCGAGCAGCGCGACGAGACAGAGCAGGCCGGCGGCGACCACCAGCGGGACGAGCGGACCCACCGACGAGAGCTGGCCGCCGAGCGGCGCGCCCAGTGCCGTCCCCGAGCCGATGGCGATGCCCGCCGCGCCCATGTTCCGGCCGTGTCCGCCCCCCAAATCCATCAGCATCGTTATCGAAAGTGAAAACGCCCCGATGGTGAAGCTCCCCTCGATGAATCTGAGCGCGAGCATCGCCGTGAAACCGATGTCGGTGAACCACGCGAGCGCGACCAGGAGCGCGTAGCTCGCCACGCCGCCGAGCGCGCCCACGACGATGAAGGGGACGCGGCGGCCGGCGGCATCGCTCAGCGCACCCCAGACGCCCGCGAAGAGCACGAATCCCGCATATTCGGCCGCGAGAAACCACGTGCTCGCGTCGAGGGTCGTGTCCGCACCGAGGGCCGCCACGAGTTCCGGGACGCCCGGATAGAGCGCCACCTGTCCGAACAGCACGGCGAAGATCATCGCCGCGAGCGTGGCACGGTCGGTATTCACGGCGGTTCGTACGGTCGACAGGTGGATAAAGCGACTGGAACCCATCGCGTGGACGGTCGGCCGTGCCTACTCGTGACCGGAGACGGGCACTGGCCCGTAGGGTTCTTCGAGATATTCCATGTCGCTGTCGGATAGCGAGATGTCGAGCGCCGCGACGGCCTGTTCGAGGTGCTCGACGCTCGTCGTGCCGACGATGGGCGCATCGACCCACTCCTTGTGCAGCAGCCACGACAGCGAGATTTGGGCCATCGTGACGTCCTTCTCGTCGGCAAGCTCCTGGACACGCTCGTTGATTTCCCGGCCGCCGTCCGCGCGGTAGGGATGCTCGTAGAGGTGTTCCTCGCTCGCACCGCGGTCGGTCGCGTCGATGTCCTCGTGTGGACGGGTGAGATAGCCGCGCGCGAGCGGACTCCACGGCATAACGCCGATGCCCTCGTTCCCACAGAACGGCAGCATCTCACGTTCCTCCTCGCGGTAGACGAGATTGTAGTGGTTCTGCATCGTTACGAACCGTTCGAGGCTCTCCATCCGGCTCGTGTGTAGCGCGTCGGCGAACTGGTGTGCCCACATCGACGAGCCGCCGATGTAGCGGACCTTGCCGCGGCGCACCGCGTCGTCGAGCGCGCCGAGAGTCTCGTCGATTGGCGTGTCGTCGTCCCAGCGATGGGTCTGATAGAGGTCGATGGTGTCCATGCCCAGCCTGTCGAGGCTGTTATCGAGTTCCTGCTCGATGGCCTTTCGAGAGAGACCGCCGGCGTTGGGGTTCTCGTCGTCCATCGGGTGATAGACCTTCGTGGCGACGACGGGCCAATCGCGGTCGTAGCCCGCCAAGGCGTTGCCGAGCACGCGTTCGGACTCGCCGAGCGAGTACATGTTCGCCGTATCGAAGAAGTTGATGCCGAGGTCGATTGCGCGCTCGATGATTTCGTGGCTCGCCTCCTCTTCGAGTACCCAGTCACGCCACTCCGAACTGCCGAAACTCATACAGCCGAGACAGATGCGACTGACCTCCATCCCCGTGTCACCGAGGGTCGTATACTCCATGTCTGCCACTCGCCGGCCGCCGGGAAAAGTCACACCCTTGCCATCGAGGACGGCGCTATCGGCAGGATTCGGCCCGGAACCGTCCTCGCCGAACGACGCCGACAGTATATTCGCCTCGAACTCCGAAATGGACCATGACAGTCGCTATCGAACGCACGCCCGACGGCCGCCGACTCGTGGTTGCCCGCACCGTCGACGCCCCCGCCGAGACCGTCTGGTCGATACTGACCGACACCGCTCGCTGGCCGGAGTGGGGTCCCTCGGTAGCGGCCGTCGACTGTCCCGAGCGGTTCATCCAATCGGGGTCGCGTGGATACATCGAAACCGTGGGTCCCGGCACGTTTCTCGGTCCCGACCGGAGTGGATTGCGGGTTCCCTTTCGTATCACCACCTGTGCCGACTACCGGTGGACGTGGCGCGTCGCCGGCGTCCCGGCGACCGGTCACCGGGTCGAGTCTCGGGGAGAAAACTGTCGGGTGGCGTTCGAAATCCCGCTGCCTGCGGCGGCGTACGCACCCGTCTGTCGGCGGGCGCTCGTCGCCATCGGGCGCATCGTCCGCGACGCTACTGGGTGAGGAGTACGTCGCTGACGGGCCGGAGGTCCCCTTTCAACCCTGTGCCGTCGCAGTCGTCGTTCGCACAGGTATATCGCCAGCCGTCGGTGGTCGCATACCGCTCGGCGAAGCGCTCGCCGCATACCTCACAGACCAACTGTGCGTCCGAGCAGACGTCGCGGTGGAGTTCGAGTTCGAGGTCGCTCCCGAAGGTTCGTTTGCAGTTCCTGCAGGTCCGGGCCATACTTGCCGATTCTCAGCCGTGGGATATATGCGTGCCGCTTTTTCGCCCCGGTCCGCGGGAGTTTTGCCCGCCCGGAGCCAGATGGAGGTATGGCCACCTACGAGCGCGAGACGTACCTGCGCGCGCCCTTCGAGGACGTCTGGGAGTTCCATTCGGCAATCACGGGCCTGACGGCGGTCACGCCGCGGTTCATGAACCTCCGCGTGGAGGCCGCCCGCGGTCCGAACGGCGAGACCGATCCCGACGTCCTCGAAGAAGGGGCGGAAGTCGACCTCTCGATGCGGCCGTTCGGCGTCGGCCCACGACAGAGTTGGACCTCCCGCATCGTCGAGCGCCGGCGCGACGGCGATGCAGGGTTGTTCCGCGACGAGATGCGCGACGGCCCGTTCGAGCGCTGGGTCCACACCCACAGTTTCTACGCCGACGCCGGCGGCACGATACTCCGCGACCGCGTGGAGTATCGCCTTCCCTGTGGTGAGTTCGGTCGCCTCGCCGAACCGTTCGGTGACGTCGGTTTCGAGCCGATGTTTCGCTATCGCCACCGCGAGACCAAGCGCCGGCTCGAACGGCCGTGACGTTCGCCCGAATCGCACCGTGTTTAACCCACCGCTGACAGCACTATCTATGAGCGACCGACAACAGGAACTCGGCATCACCGAGTCGAAGGAGCACAGCCCCGGCGAGTGGTACGCCGAAGTCGTCCAGAAAGCCGGTCTCGCGGACTACGCGCCGATGGGCGGGTTCATCGTCACCCGCCCCCGGGGCTATGCCCTCTGGGAGGGGATTCAGGACCATCTGGATGGGTGGTTCAAAGAGACCGGAGTGCAGAACGCCTACTTCCCGCTGTTCATCCCCGAGAGCTACCTCGAACGCGAAAAGGACATCGTCGAGGGGTTCGATCCCGAGGTGGCGTGGGTGACGCAGGCGGGTAACGACGAACTCGACGAACGCCTCGCGGTCCGACCCACGAGCGAGTCGATCATCACGCCCTTCATGAGCCAATGGATTCGGAGCCATCGGGACCTCCCGCTCCGGCTGAACCAGTGGTGTTCCGTGGTCCGGTGGGAGGCAACGGACACGAAACCGTTCTTCCGCACCAAGGAGTTCCTCTGGCAGGAGGGCCACACCGCCCACCGCGACGGGGAGGGCGCGTGGGAGGAGACGATGCTCCGACTGGAGCAGTACCGCCGCCTCCACGAGGAGGTGCTCGCCGTCCCCGTTCTGGAGGGGCGCAAGCCCGAACACGACAAGTTCCCCGGGGCCGATACGACGACCGCGGTACAGGCGCTGATGCCCGACGGCAAGTCATTGCAGGCGGCGACGAGTCACTATCTGGGCGATGGCTTCGCCGAGGCGTTCGACGTCACGTACGTCGACGAGGACGAACAGGAACACGTCGCCCACACCGCCTCGTGGGGACTGTCGTGGCGTGCACTCGGCGGGATGGTCATGACCCATTCGGACGACCAGGGACTCGTCTTGCCCCCGGCACTCGCGCCCGAGCAGGTCGTCGTCGTGCCCATCTGGCAGGAGGAAACCCAAGAGGAAGTGCTTGAGTACGCCGCCGGCCTCGCGGCGGACCTCGACGAGGCCGGTCTGCGGGTCGAACTCGACGACCGCGACGGGCGCAATCCCGGCTTCAAGTTCAACGAGTGGGAACTCAAAGGGGTTCCTCTGCGCATCGAGGTCGGACCGAACGAAGTCGAAAGTGAGGAAGCGACGCTCGTCCATCGGCCGGACGGCGAATCGGTCGTCGAGAGTCGCGAGAGTATCGCTGAAACGGCCGACGACCATCTCGATACCGTCTATGCGAAGCTGTACGCCACCGCCGAGGAGCAGCTAGACGAAAACGTCCGTGAGGCCGAGAGTCGCAACGAGCTGCTGGGAACCATCGGTCAGCACGGCGGCTACGTCAAGGCCGCGTGGTGTGGCGAGGAGAGCTGTGAGACCGAGATCAAAGACGAGATCGCCGCCGAGATCGTGATGGTTCCTCTCGATGAAGAAGAGGACCCCATCGACGACACGTGTGCGATTTGTGGCGAGAGCGCGACGGAGACGGCGTACTTCGCCAAGTCGTACTGAGAACCCTCCCAGACTGACGACCGGAAGGCGTGACGTACCCACACCCTTATTTGGTATTAGCACACACTTAGCCTTTCAGGGTCAGACTCTTATCCGTGACAGGGGGAACCGAGTGCATATGGTTGACACGCATCCCTCTGGAGGGCACTCGACGGCCACGGGGTTGGCAGACCCGTCCGAGCAGCGCGCGAACTGCGGCGTCGGGGTCGTCATGGACCTCAACGGGAAGGGAGACCATTCAATCGTGGCCGACGGTCTCGAAGTCCTCTCGAACCTCGAACATCGGGGGACGACCGGCGCGGAGGAGTCGACCGGTGACGGCGCGGGCATCATGCTCCGGACGCCTCACACGTTTTTCGCCGACGAACTCGACATCTCGCTACCGGAAACCTACGCCGTCGGGTCGCTGTTCTTCCCGCAAGCCGACGCCGCGCGCGAACGGTTGCAGGAACTCGTCACGGACGCCCTCGCAGAACACGGTCTCTCGGTCGTCCACTGGCGGGCGGTCCCGACGGACAACGGCGATTTGGGGCAAACGGCGCTCGACTCCGAGCCCGCGGTCTATCAGGCGTTCGTCGCACCCGAGGAGAGCCTCGATACTGAAGAATTCGACAGTCGGCTCTACGTCGGCCGTCGAGCGGTCGAAAAGCGCGTCGCCGAGCGCGCGCCGACGGGTCACGAGCGCTTTTACGTCTGCTCGCTCGACCGCCAGACCCTCGTCTACAAAGGACTGCTGAAGGGCGACCAGCTCGGCGGCTACTATCCCGACCTCCACGATTCGCGGGTCGCCTCGACGTTCGTCATGGTCCACGCGCGCTTTTCGACCAACACGCTCGGCGCGTGGCATCTCGCCCATCCCTATCGGAGAGTTATCCACAACGGCGAGATCAACACCATCCAGGGCAACGTCAACTGGATGCGCGCCCGCGAGACCGATATCGGCACCGAGGAGTTCGACGTCGATGCAGTAAAGCCAGTGATCGCCGACGCCGAGCAGTCCGACACCGCGAGCGTCGACAACGCGCTCGAACTCCTCCTGGAATCGGGTCGCGAGCTTCCGCACGCGCTCAGACTGCTGATTCCCGAGGCCTTCCGCGGAGACGAACACGCAATGAGCGACGAGCGCCGCGCCTTCTACGATTTTCATGCATCACTGTCGGAGCCGTGGGACGGCCCGGCGCTGGTGGCGGCCACCGATGGCAAGCGTGTCGGCGCAGTATTGGACCGCAACGGATTTCGGCCCTGTCGCTACGACGTGACCACGGACGGACGGCTCGTGATGGCCTCCGAGACCGGGGCGCTCGACCTCGACCCGGCGAACGTCGCCGAGCGCGGCCGGCTCGAACCCGGCCAGTTGTTCCTCGCCGATCCCGAGGAGGGTCGCGTCCTCCCCGACGAGGAGGTGTTCGCGGAGCTAACCGACGAGAAGTACGCCGAATGGGTCGACGAGGAGCAGGTCAGTCTCGCGGACCTCGTCGATGCAGCGGACGACCGCCCGGAGCGCGAGAGCGACGCCGACCTCCGCACTCGGCAGGCGTTGTACGGCTACACCCACGACGAACTCGACAACCTGCTCGAACCGATGGCGAACAAGGGCAAGGACCCGGTCGGCTCGATGGGCGACGACACTCCTCTATCAGTTCTCTCGCAGTTCAACCGCCCGCTGTTCAGCTACTTCAAGCAGCTGTTCGCGCAGGTGACGAACCCGCCGCTCGATTACATCCGCGAGGAACTCGTCACCTCGCTCGAAACCCGACTCGGCACCCAGCGAAACCTGCTCGCCGAATCACCGGCACACGCCCGCCAGCTCGTCGCCGAGTCCCCGGTCCTCGCCGACGACGAGGTGACAGGCATCAGAGGGATGGATGGTGAGGACGCGAACGGGATGGAGAGTCAGGTCGTCGATATCACCTACGACGCCGACGGCGACCTCGAAACGGCCGTCGAGCGCGTGCGCCGCGAGGCGACCGCGGCCGCCGACGGGAGCGACGTCCTCGTGCTTTCGGACCGGGCGGCGAGCGACGAGCGGGTGCCGATTCCGTCGCTGCTGGCGACCGGGGCCGTCCACCATCACCTCGTGCGCAACGGTCGCCGCAACCGCGTCGGTCTCGTCGTCGAATCGGCCGATCCTCGTACCGTGCATCACGTCGCGGCACTCGTCGGCTACGGTGCCGGCGCGGTGAACCCCTATCTCGCCTACCGGACCATCGCGGACCTCACGCGGGGCGCGGATGGTGCGGATCGCGATGCAGCCATCGGGGCCTACCGGAGAGCGCTCGAAGACGGACTCTTGAAGACGATGTCGAAGATGGGCATCTCCACAGTCCAAAGCTATCAGGGTGCTCAGATCTTCGAGGCAGTCGGATTGGATTCCCGGTTCGTCGCCGAGTATTTCGAGGGGACGACCGCCCGCACCGAGGGCATCGGTATCGAGGAGATCGAGGGCGACCTCGAAAGCCGCCACGCGGTCGCCTTCGACGACGACCCGGACATCGAACGACAGGGCGAGTACGAACACCGCTCGGATGGCATCTTCCACGAGTGGAACCCTCAGACTGTCGGCGCGCTCCAACAGGCCGTCCGGCAGGGTGATTACGAACAGTACGAGGAGTTCGCCCGCATGATGAACGAACAGAACGAACAGTTACAGACGCTTCGCGGCCTGCTCGAATTCGACAGCGAGCGCGAGTCGATTCCAGTGGAGGAAGTCGAACCCGTCACGGAAATCGTGACGCGGTTCTCGACGGCGGCGATGAGTCTGGGCAGTCTCTCGCCGGAGATGCACGAGACGAACGCCGTGGCGATGAATCGGCTGGGCGCGAAGTCCAACACCGGCGAGGGTGGCGAGCCACCGGAGCGCTTCCATACTGCAAAGGAATGTCCGGTCAAGCAGGTCGCGTCGGGCCGCTTCGGCGTCACGTCGGAATATCTCACGTCGGCAGAGGAGATACAAATCAAGATGGCTCAAGGCTCGAAACCCGGCGAGGGCGGCCATCTCCCCGGCAAGAAGGTCAACGAGATGATTGCCCACGTGCGGTACGCAACGCCCGGCGTGGGTCTCATCTCGCCGCCGCCGCTGCACGACATCTACTCCATCGAGGACCTGAAGCAGCTGATTCACGACCTCAAAGCCGCCAATCCCGCAGCCGACATCAACGTCAAACTCGTCTCGGAGGCGGGTATCGGCACCATCGCCGCCGGGGTCGCGAAGGCCAACGCCGACGTGGTCCACATCTCGGGCCACTCCGGAGGAACTGGCGCGAGTCCACGAACGTCCATCAAGAACGCCGGACTGCCGTGGGAGTTGGGACTCGCCGAGGCGAACCAGCTGCTTCGGGACACGCGGCTCCGCTCGCGCATCCGGGTCTCGGCCGACGGTGGGATGAAGACCGGCCGTGACGTGGCTGTGGCCGCGCTCCTGGGGGCCGAGGAGTACGTCTTCGGAACCGCCTCCTTGGTCACCTCGGGCTGCGTGATGGCCCGGCAGTGCCACGAGAACACCTGTCCAGTCGGCGTGGCGACCCAGCGCGAGGAACTCAGGGAGCGATTCCCCGGTGAACCCGAACACGTCATCAACTACATGACGTTCATCGCGCAGGAACTCCGTGAAATCATGGCCGACCTCGGCTTCGAGACGGTCGAGGAGATGGTCGGCCGCCCCGCGTTCCTCGCCCAACGCGAGGACGTCACCCACGAGAAGGCGAGGAAAATCGACCTCTCGTCGGTGCTGGCCGAACCGCGCAGCGACGGCGAAGCGGGTACCGAGCGGACGAAAACCCGCGAACAGACCCACGAAATCGACGACCAGTTGGACCACGAACTGGTCGAGGACGCCGAGGCAGCCATCGAGGACGGTACACCCATCTCGCTCAGCACGAACATCACGAACGCCGACCGCGCGGTCGGGGCGCTGCTTTCCCATCACGTCTCCCGCGAACACGGCGGCGCGGGTCTCGCCGAGGACACCATCACCGTGGACTTCGACGGCACGGCGGGCCAGAGTTTCGGTGCCTTCCTCGCCTCCGGCGTGACGATGACGCTGACCGGAACCGCGAACGACTACGTGGGCAAGGGACTCTCCGGTGGGAAGCTCGTCGTGAACACGCCGCCGACCGTCCCCTACGAACCCGAGGAGAACAGTCTCATCGGGAACGTCGCGCTCTACGGCGCGACCGAGGGCGAGGCGTATATCAACGGGCAGGCCGGCGAGCGCTTCGCGGTGCGTAACTCGGGTGTCAAAGGCGTCGTCGAGTCGGTCGGCGACCACGGCTGTGAGTACATGACAGGAGGAGCCATCGCGGTGCTCGGCGACACGGGGAAGAACTTCGCCGCCGGCATGTCCGGCGGCGTCGCGTACGTCCTCGACAGGGACGACGACTTCGAATCGCGCGTCAACCACGGGATGGTGAGCACGACAACGGAGCTCGACGACAAGGACGAGCGGATGCTCCGGCGACTGGTCGAGAACCACGTCGCCTACACCGACTCCGACCGGGGCCAGTACGTCCTCGACAACTGGGAAGCACAGGTGAGTGAGTTCGTGAAGGTGATGCCAGATGCCTACGCCGACGTCATCGACGAGCGCGAGGGCGCGGACGTGCGGACCCAGCCGCCCGCTGCGGCCGATTTCGAAGGACAGGTCGCCGAGGGGGGCGCGGACTGAGCCGTCACACGGGGCGAATCACTCGCCGGTCTCTAACAGGCGCTCTCGGACTGCCTCGCGCTCGACGGTCCCCGACGCGGTGCGGGGAAGTTCGTCGGCAAATCCGATGGTTCGTGGGAGTTTGAAGCCGGCGAGACGTTCGCGGCAGTGGGACCTGACCGCTTCGGCGTCGGAAACGTCTCCGACGACGAGCGCGCCGACGCGCTCGCCCCACTCGGGGTCGGCGAGACCGACCACGCTGGCCTCGCGGACGGCTGGATGCTCGCGGAGTGCGCTGGCGACTTCCCTCGGTGAAACGAGTTCGCCACCGCTCGAAACCATCTCGTCGCGCCGGCCCGTGACCCAGAGTCGCCCGTCCTCGTCGCGGTGGCCGACGTCGCCGGTATGAAAACCGTGCTCGGAGAAGGCCCGCGCGGTCGCCTCGCTGTCCCCGTAGTAGTTTGAGAAGACCGTCGGTCCGGCGACGACGAGTTCGCCCGCCTCGCCGGTTTCGACGGTCGTTCCATCGCCGCCGAGAATCGTGAGGTCAGTCCCAAAGAGGGGGCGGCCGACGGTGCCGGTGTGGGCGAACGCCTCCTTGGGGCGGGCGGTGGCGACCTGTGAGGCCGTCTCGGTCATCCCATAGGTCGGATGGACGGGAACGCCGCGCTCGCCACAACGCTCGATGAGTTCTTCCGAGGCGGGCGCGCCGCCAAGCAACACGAACCGCAGCGAGTCCGACAGGGAGCCGGCATCGAGCAACCGTCGGAGCATCGTCGGCACGAGCGAGATACCGGTACAATCGAAGCGGTCGAGCGCGTCGAGGGTCGTCTCGGCGTCGAACCCACCTGTGACGACGACGGCCGTGCCGTAGAGCGCCGAGCGAACGGGTGGGGCGAACCCGCCCATGTGATAGACCGCGAGCGGGTCGAGCCAGCGGTCATCGGGCGTGACGCCGAGCCGGAACGCCGAAGCGACGGCGCTCGAAAGCACGTTTTGCATCGTGAGCACGACGAGTTTCGGCTCGCCGGTGGTGCCCGATGTCGAGAGCATCAGCGCCGGTTCGTCGGCGTCGCGTCGAGCGGGTGTGAACTCCGCCGGCGAGACATCGTCGAGACCCGTGACGCCCGGGCGGTCGGCGTCATCGACGGAGGCAACCGGAATCTCCGTCGAGAGTTCGACGGCAGTCGCGGCGGTGTCCACCCCACAGACCAACGCTGCGAGGTCCGCGCGTTCGATGTGTCCATCGAGTTCGGCGGGCGTGAGCCGCGTGTTCAATGGGGCGAGCACGCAACCGAGGCGTGCCGCCGCGTGGACGAGGGCGACCGTCGCGGGCCGGGTCTCCAGCAGACAGCCGAGATGCGCCCCCGACAGACCGAGCGCCGCGAGCCGGCCGGCGGTTCGCTCGACGCGCTCGTCGAGGTCCCGATAGCTCCATTCCCGTCCGTCGGTTGCGATGAGCGCGGTCGCCTCCGGGGAGGCCCGGACCCGCCGGGCGAGCACGTCGGTCATCCGTCCTCCAGCGGTGTGTTGCCCGGCTCCTGTGGTACGTGCGCGTGTCCATCCTCGATTGGAGCCGGGTCCGCGAGGAGGTCCGTTGCGAGCCGGTCGGCGGTCGCGAGACCGGCCGGCAGCGGGTCGGGGAGGCTCGCGGCGACGTGGACCGCACCCGCTCGTGCGAGTGCGCCGTCAATCGTCGTCGTGAGCACCGCCTCGCAGCCGGCCTCGCGGGCGGCGAGTGCAACCGCTCGCGCGCGGTCCGGGCCGCCGAGAACCATCGGTTTCAGAGTGAGCACGTCGGCGGCACCAGTGTCGAGAACGCACTCGACGGAGTGGGTCGCCAGCGATTCGTCGAGCGCGACCCACACCTGTCCGCGGAGTTCGGCGTGACCGACGAGGTCCGCCCGTGAAAGCGGTTGTTCGACGTACGCGAGGTCCGCATCGGCGAACCCGTCGAGCGCCGCCCGCGCCTCGTCCCGGCTCCACGCGCCGTTCGCATCCACGCGGAGTTCGATATCGGGACCGACCGCTTCTCGCACGGTGGCGATGCGCTCGATGTCGTCCTCGACCGCCTGCACGCCGACTTTGAGTTTGAGCGCCGCGAAACCCCGTTCGACGGCCGCGGTGGCTGCATCGACGGTTTCGTTCACTGTGTCATCGCCGATGGTCGCGTTCACCGGCACACGCTCTCTGTGCTCGCCGCCGAGATACCGATAGAGCGGAACGCCCGCCGCCCGTGAGCGTGCGTCGCAGAGTGCGAGCGCGAGACCATGACGGGCGGCCGGCGTCCCATCGAGCGCATCGAGTGCATTCTCCCAGCCGTCGGTGCTTCGAGCGCGTTCGAGTGCTGCCCGGCAGTCATCGAGCGATTCCGTCCAGCCCGGTAACGGCGTCGCCTCGCCGACGCCCCACAGCCCCTCGTGCTCGATGGTGACGAGAAAGCCATCCCTGGTGTCGATGGTCCCTCGGGCGGTCGAGAGCGGACCGGCAAGTGCGAGCGAGAACGGCTCGATTCTCATATGACCTCCGGCAGCGCGAGACCGAGCGCGAACAGAAGGGAGTGGGCTGCGAGCAGCTTTCCGACCCGTTCGAGCGCGGGATTGAGCGCGTCACCGTCGGTTCTGGTGAGGACGGTCGCGGCGATGGAGGCGGCGTATGGCAGCGTGAGCAGCGGCGCGAGCACGAGCGGGCCGTAGCCCGTGACCCAGAAGACGAGTGGAACCGTGTAGGCCATCCCCGTCATGAGTAGGAACTCGATGCGACTCCAGCGGTAGCCGAGAACGACCGCGAGCGAGCGCTTGCCCGCCGCCATGTCGGTCTCGCGGTCCCGGAGGTTGTTGACGACGAGGATGTTCGTCGAGAGGCCCGCAGCGGGCAGACTCGCCACGACGGCCGCGAGCGGGAGCGTGTCGGACGGAAGCCAGAGCGGGAAGGACGAAGCGAGGGCGGTGGCCTGTACGTAGTAGGTGCCGGTGACGGCGACCAGCCCGAAGAAGACGAACACGAAGAGGTCGCCCAGCCCGTACCAGCCGTACGGGTAGGGGCCGCCGGTGTAGAGGATTCCGGCGGCGACGCTCGAAAGCCCGATGACGACGATTGGCAGCCCACCCACGGAGACCAGATAGCTGCCGAGGACGATGGCGAGCGCGAACGTCCCGACCATCGCGCGCCGGACCTCGCTCGCCCCGATGAGACCCGACTGGGTGACTCTGGTGAAGCCCTCGCGCTCTTCAGAATCGACCCCGGATTTGGCGTCGTAGTAGTCGTTCGCGAAGTTCGTGCCCACTTGGATGAGCAGCGCGCCGACGAGCGCCGCCAGCGCCGGCAGCGGGGCGAACACGCCCATCGAGACGGCGAGACCGGTGCCCACGAAGACGGGCGCGGCGGCCGCCGGCAGCGTCTGTGGTCGCGCAGCCATCAGCCACGCCTGCCCCCGGGAAACGTCCTGTGTACTCATTGCCGGGAAATCGGGTAGCCGGCAGCGTCAACGTTGGGATACGGACCGGCACTGGCGTCGGCGAAAACACCAGTATCCTCTTGTCGTTCGAGGAGATACGGACACCATCGACATCGGGGATGTTCACACCCTGCAACATCGTTCGAAGGCTGAAACAGCAGTCAGGGGGTAAGTATAGAACCCTCCCCTGTCTCTGTGGAAACGGAACCGCATGGTTCCGGTCGCACGGGAATCCGGTCCGCTGCCCTGGCATCACTGCGTACCTTTCCCGTGCCTGTTCTCGCGCCCGTTTCGGAAGGCTTGATTGGGTTCGCGTCCTATTGAGGAATACGCTCTCTGCCCGAAGCACAGTCTGCGGGCGTGGTGACCGAACCGACACGGGCGAGCGGCGAGTTCGACCATGGAGTACGTTCAAGAGCGAATCACGACGCTGCACGACTTTTCGGACGAGCCGCCGGCCGCCCCGACCCGTCGGACGGCGGTCGTCGTGCCGATGACCGGCCGCGAGTACCGCACGGACGCGGCCGCGAACGTCTTCTCGTCGCTCGCCACGCTCGACGTGGCGACGGTCATCGTCGCCCTGCGCGCGCCCCGCGAGCGAGTCGGGACGGTCGTCGGATGGCTGTCGGAGTTCGACCTCGATATGGAGGTTCTCTGGTGTGGCGGCCGGCGGCTCGAAGCGCTGCTCGCCGAACGCAGTCTCGACGGCGAGGGCGGAAAGGGCCGGGACGTCTGGCTCGCGCTCGGACTTGCAAGCGACCACGAGTTCGTCGTCGTCCACGACGCCGACGCGCTCTCGTATTCGGCCGCCGACGTTTCGAAGCTGTGTGCGCCGCTCGCGGATGACTTCTCGTTCGTGAAGGGCTATTACGCCCGTATCGAGCGAAAGCAACTCTTTGGACGGCTGTTTCGCCTCTTCTACGCGCCGCTCGTGGCAACCCTCCGCGAACGCCGCGACGCACCGGTTTTGGCGTATCTCGGCGCGTTTCGCTACGCGCTCGCCGGCGAGTTCGCGCTCACTGGCGACCTCGCGCGCGAACTCCGCCTCGGCCGGGGCTGGGGTCTCGAAATCGACACGCTCGAAACCGCCTTCGACAGCGCGGGCTTCGCACACACGGCCCAAGTCGACCTCGGCGTCGACGTTCACGACCACCGGGCGGTGTCGGGCGCTGATGGACTGGCGGCAATGAGCCGCGAGGTCGGACGGGCGCTGCTCCGCGCCGTCGAAGACCACGGTGTGGTCCCCGACTACGACACGCTCCCCACGAGATACGAGCGGACGGCGGCGCGGTTCGTTCGCCAGTACGCCGCCGACGCCGCCCACAACGGGTTCGAATACGACGCCGCGGGCGAGCGCGAGCAGGTCGGCGAGTACGCAGCAGCAATCACCGCGCCCGCTACCGACGACCGCCTGCCGGCGTGGACGGACGCACCGCTCAGTCCCCGTGAGGTGCGGGACGTAGTACAAAAGGACCTCACGGCGGTAAAGGACTAACCCGTGGCGCTCGGAGATGGCTCGAATGGAACTGACCCACGACGAACTCGCCGGCGTCATCGACCTCTTCGGGGCGCTCTCACGGACCGAACTGGTCGAAGCGGGCGAGGAACTCGCCTTCAAACGCGGCGCTGACTTCGAGGACGACAACGTCGACGCGGCGCTCGCGGCCTATCGTCTCGTTTCGTTCGACCACGATACAATCGTCGAACGAGACGTGGACGAACGACTGCTCGCCGCCGGCCCGACCGCCTTTCCGACGCTCCCCGAGGGGGCCGAGGACCTGCCACACATCCTCGACGTCGAGATGCGTACGCCCGACCGTGCGGCCCTCGGGGCGGTCGTCGAGGAGCGATTCCGTGCGGACGCGGCCCGCGCCGTCAGCGATGACGACCGCGAACGCATCCAGCGGCTGCTCGACGTGAGCTACGACCTCGAAACGTGGGCCCCGGTCGAACTCGATGGGGTGCGCGACCGGCTCGATGCGGCCACGGGCGAGTGAGTCAGGCGCGTGCAGTGACGTACAGTGCGGCCGGGCCACAGACGGCCAGCGCGAAGACGTAGCTCGTTGCACGGTAGAGGAGTGCAAGCGCCGCCGCGGAGCCACCACTGACTGGAGTGAGTGCGACCACCAGCGCGGTCATCGCCGCCGAGACGCCACCGAGTCCGCCCGGCGTCGGAACGAAGCCGGCGAGCGAACTCGCGGGGGCGAGGAAGGCGACCAGCAGTGGGTCAATCGGCAAGCCGAGTGCGAGCGCGGCGAAATACAGCGGCGCGGCGAAAAATACCCACCCGACGTACGAATAGACCAGCCCGGCGAGCAGGTCGCGCGGTTCGTCGGCGATGCGCGCGAGTTGGTCGTAGAAGCTGTCGATGCGCGCCTCGACCCGTTCCATCGATACCCGGTCGGTGCGTTCGGTGACCGGACGGGCAAGCGTGGTGAGCAGCCCCTCGACGAGGTCACGCCGTCGCCACGCGCCGTAGACCAGCGCCGGCACGCCGATGGCGATGGCCGCAAGCCCGATGAGTATCGAGCGCGCGCCCGGCGGGACGGTGCCACTGAGGGCGAGCGCCGCGAGCCCGACCCCGGCGAAGGTGAAGAAGGGCAGTAGGTGCATCAGGTCGGCCGTCGAGACGCTCGCGAGGCTCTCCTCGTAGCTCGCGTCCGTGTCGGCGGCCAGTACATAGGCGATGAACGGTTCGCCGCCGGCCTGTCCGAACGGCGTCGTGTAGTTCGCAAAGGTCGCCGCGAGGTAGGTCGGCACCAGCTCACGGTAGGGTATCGAAATCCCGCCGGCGTCGAGGACGACCTGCCACGTCTTCGTCCACGCGAGCAGGTAGCCACAGGTACTGAGACAGGCGACGGCCACCCAGCGCAGGTCCGCACGCGCGAGCGCGTCGAGAATGTCGGCCCAACCGACGACGCTGCCGAGGAGATACAGGAGGACGGCGGCGATGAGGAAGCCGACCAGCGCCTTCGCTATCGAGCGCCGGTCGAGCACGTCCGCGGAGTCAATCGACACGTCAGGTCCTCACCCCTCGACGGTGCGCCCGGCGCGGTCGGTTCATCTCATCGGGGCCACGACCGGGAGTGGGATAAGCGACCCGCAAGCGACTGCCATCGACGACGGGAGCGGACGAATTAAGCCCCGTGGGCGCTTCGGGATGGCATGCATCTCGCGCGGGTGGCCGAACACGCGGCCACGGGAGTCACCGACGAGCAGCGCGATGCGGCCGTGCTCGTGCCGGTCATCACCCGCGAGCACCCGGAGAGCCACGACGGCGCACACCTCCTCTTTACCAAACGCGCCGACCACCTCGGCGAACACCCCGGCCAGATGAGCTTTCCCGGCGGCGGGCGCGAACCAGTCGATGCGGACCTGACCGCGACCGCGTTGCGAGAGGCACAGGAGGAGATCGGTCTCGACCCCGCGAGTGCGGAGGTCGTCGGCCGGCTCGACGACATTCGAACCATCACGAGCTACGCCGTCCGACCGTTCGTCGCGCGCGTGCCCGACCGCGAGTACGTCCCCGACGAGCGCGAGGTCGCGGAGGTGGTCGTCCTCCCTGTCGAGGCGCTCACGAACCCCGACAACTACGATTCCGAGCGCCGCGACCACCCCCACTACGGTGACGTTCGACTCCATTTCTTCCGTGTCGGCGACTACGTGGTTTGGGGCGCGACCGGGCGCATCCTCGTGCAGTTTCTGGAACTCACGACCGACTGGCGCGTCCCCGAGCAAGTCGACCGCGTGGTCGATTCGGACGCCGACTTTCCGGTGTGAGTCCGGCGAGTGAACACAACGATGACCGAGAACGATGCCATTTTTCGAGGTGCGTACCAGAATCGGCTTTCCGCTACAGCGTGTATAGCTGGGTATGCCAGATGGCACCGAGCGTGGTCTTTCCCGGCGCGCGTTCGTGAAAGCCGCCGTCGCAATCGGTGGCCCGGCAGCGCTATCGGCCTGTATGGCCCGCGAGAATGCCCCAAATCTCCCACAGGGACGCGATGACCCCTCGACGCTCCCGTCGCGCCAGCACGCGTGGAACGAGTTCCTTGCACTCGGTGAGAACGACAACCATCTCGGCCCACGCCATCGGGTGTTGTTGTCTCTCCGCTACGGGAACGATGGCGCGCCGACGCGAGACCACCGACAGCAGATGGACCAGGCCCTCCGAACGCTCGAACGCGCCTATCCTCACTCCCACGACGGCTTGCTGTTCACGGTGAGCTACTCGAAAGCGTATTTCGAGCGCTTCGATAGCTCCCTCCCGCAATCGGTCGACCTCCAGCGGCCGAGAGCACTCACGCCGTTCGAGGACCCGAAACTCGACCGGCCGGACGCGGTCGTCCATCTCGCAAGCGACTACGGACAGGTCGTCTTAGCCGCTGAAGAAGCACTACTAGGCAATAAGGAGACCCTCAACGGGATTGATATCGAGACGTCACTTGGCGGAATCTTCGAGCGCATCGACCGGCGAACGGGCTTCGTTGGCGATGGCCTGCCCGCCGACAATCAGGACGTGCAGGGAATTCCCGATTCGGAGCCGGTCCCCGACGACACCCCGCTCTACATGGGATTCAAGTCCGGTTTCGACAAAAATCAGGCGACCGAAGATGACGTAACGATTCAGTCGGGACCCTTCAGGGGAGGGACCACCCAACAGATTTCGACCATCAAACTCCACCTCGACCAATGGTACGAACAGGACAGCCGCTATCAGCGCGTCGGCAAGATGTTCTGTCCAGCCCACGCCGAGTCCGGTATCGTCGAGGGCGACGGCGATAATCTGGGCAATTCGAGCAAGATGGACCGATGTGCGCCCCCGGAGGAGACCGCCCGCGAGTCGGGACTGGTCGGTCACTCCCAGAAGACCGCCCGTGCGCGCGAAAACGACCGCCCAATCATCCTCCGGCGGGACTTCGACTCAACCGACGGCGACGAGGCGACGCTGCATTTCCTCTCGCTCCAGCAGGGGATAGCGGACTTCACGAAAACGCGCGAGGCGATGACTGGCACCGACCTCGCCGAGGAGTCCGCGCTCGGTCGAAAGAACAACAACGGTATTCTCCAGTATATGACCGTCACACGCCGTGGCAACTACCTCCTCCCGCCGCGTGGGTTGCGGGCGCTTCCTGCTGCTACCCCGCAATGACTGACACGCAGACGCAAACGACGACCGCCGACCGCACGCGTCAGTTGCTCGGTTCACGATTTGCCTATACGCACTTCGCAGGGCTGACGCTCGCGTTGACGTACGTGTTGATGTTGCTCGGTGCGTACACGAGTGCGATTGGCGCTGGTCTCTCCTGTCCGGACTGGCCGACCTGTTATGGGACGTGGGTGCCGTTTCTCCATCCCAGAGTCATTGCGAACGCGCCGTATTCGGCGATACAGATCTTCGCCGAGTGGGCACACCGAGGGCTGGCGATGCTCGTCGGCGTGTTCATCCTTGGAACGACGCTCGGTGCGTGGCGGTTTCGGCGCGAGCACCGAATCGTCACGTGGTCGGCAACGCTCGCGCTCGCTGTGTTGCCGGTGCAGGTTGCACTTGGCCGGTTCACCGTCACTGCACTCCTCGAACCGATAGTCGTGACTGCCCACCTCGGAGCAGCGATCATCATAGTGCTTGCTCTGACGGTAACGACCGTGAGTGCGTGGTTGTACGACCATTCCCTAACCTAAGGAGCCGTCTCCCGGTCGCTACCCGTATTTTCGAGAGATGTACCAGAATCCATTCAGGGTGGACGTTCTTACTACTGGGTATGGACCGACGGACGTTTCTTCGTACTGGGCTAGCCGGCACGGCGGCCGGCGCGGCGGCTCTCGCGGGCTGTTCGGACCTTTTCTCAGTCCAAGCCGGTGGAATCAAAGAGCGGATGCCACCGCTGCCGGAAAACCGCCCCGATGCCGTCTACTATCCCTCCCACATCGAGGGGATGAAGATGGCCGGGATGGCCAGCACGAACGCCAACGGCAGCTCGGACAGAACAGAGCGGACTCGCCCCGCCAACAACCACACGAACAACTCGACGAGTGGACAGCGGACGAACAGTGGAGGGTACAAGTGTGCGCTCACGTACAGCTACCCACACCGGTTCTGGACGGTCACCGGCAATCGGACGAAGAAGGTGACCATCGAGAACGGCGACTCGATGCATCTCATGGTGAGCGTCTGGGACCCGGAGACGAGCATCTATCCGATGGATGCGAACCCGACGATAACAGTCTCGAAAAACGGCGACTCGGTGACGACGGTCTCTCCGTGGACAATGCTCTCTCAGAACATGGGCTTCCATGCGGGCGACAACGTCCCGCTCCCCGGCGCTGGTGACTATTCGGTCACGGTCGATGTTCCGCCGACGTCCGCACGGCGGACTGGTGCGTTCGAGGGACGATTCAGTAGCCAGCAATCCTTCGAATTCGAACTCACGTATGACCCGCAGAAGATGAGCAATATCATGTTCAAGAAACTCGAAGAGAGGGCCGGCACGCGTGGAGCGGTCGATCCGATGGAAATGAAGAAGATGCCGCTTGCGCTTGCGCCGAAAAAGAGCGCGCTTCCCGGACAGTTGCTCGGGACGACACGAACCGGCGATGGTGTATTCGTTATGACGGTGCTCGATGACGCTTCACGCTTCGGTGCGGCTGAGAAGACATATCTCGCCGTGTCGGCCCGAACGCCATACAACCGATACATCCTGCCGGCGATGTCGCTGTCGGCGCAAGTGAAACGCGGCACGAAGACGGTCTTCGACGGGCCGTTGCAGGCGACGCTCGACCCGAAACTCAACTATCACTACGGGGCGGCAGTGGAGAGCATCGAAGCCGGTGATACCATCACGCTTGCCGTCGATGCGCCGCCACAGGTCGCTCGTCACGAGGGCTACGAGACCGCGTTTCTCGATATGCCATCGAAAACGCTCACGGTCGGCAGAGGAACCACACGGCAATGATGCTTGCTAGCTCGCTCGCACCCGTTGGGATAGTAATCCTCGGTCAACTATCGGGACTAGCCACGGGCGGCTACGGGCTGGCGGTGTTCTTTCTGATTGGCCTGTTCGGCGGCGCACACTGCATCGGGATGTGCGGGCCGCTGGTGGCGACCTACGCCGAGCGCATGGAGACCGATGACCGCTGGTCGGGCGCGCTCACGCTCTACGAGGTACGCCAGCACGCGCTGTTCAACCTCGGACGCACGGTTAGCTATGCACTCATCGGCGGCATCTTCGGTCTTGTCGGCGCGGCGCTCTATGGAACTGTCGAACTCGCGGGCGTGCTCGGACCGATGCAGGGCGCGATTGGTATCTTCATCGGTGGCGGAATCGTCCTCATGGGGGTTACTCGGGTGGCGGGCTACCGGCAGGGGACGGTCGAGGGCATCGTCGCCGGTACGGGGATCGGCTCGCTGTTCGCGCGCAGTTATACGGCCATCTCGACGCGCATCGACCGCTGGGTCAACGGCGTCGGTATCATGGGTCTGGGGGCGCTGCACGGTCTCCTCCCCTGCATGCTGCTCTATCCTGCCTTCCTCTACGCGTTCGCACAGGGATCGCCCCTTCATGGATTTCTCGCGCTCGGCGCGCTCGGTCTCGGTACCATTCCGAGCGTCTTCCTATATGGTACGGTCATCCAGTCGGTGAGCGCGCGCCAGCGACAGGTCGTCCACTACGGTCTCGGCGTACTGTTCATCGGTCTCGGCTACGTACTGCTGGCGATGGGTTTCATGCGTTTCGGTATCATGCTTCCACTGCCCGATATCCCCTACTATCAACCGCTTGGTGGATCCGGTAGCATGGGTTAGAACTAGTGACCGACAGACGGGTTTCGACTATTGGACCACAACGACCATCTTTCGAACGAGAGTAAGGAGCCAACGGATGAATCGGAGCACTCGGAAATCACGACGCACTGTCCTCCAACTGGCCGGTAGTGCGGCGATTGTTGGTCTCGCCGGGTGTGCCAGCAACAACGGGGCAGAGGAGCAAGGTGCAGCAACTACTAAAGCTATCGAGAGCGGAACAGATTCCGATAGTGGCGGCCGCGCCACGACAGGTGAGCCTGAAACCACACCCGGAGCGGCCGCTGGAACTGATCGTGACGATACGGCAACTGAAGGTACCGATACGAAAGCTACCAACAGCGGCACGCCCGCGTTGAGCGGTTCCGTTCCAGATGTCTATTAGACAGCGACGAGTCAAGGTGGGTCGAAACGGAGTTCGGATGCTCTCCAATCGAAAAGCGCTGTCCAGTACCAAACGCAACCGAAGAACGGCCGACAGTGTTCGGGCTGTATGTTTTATATCCCCGATAAGAATGGTGACGGACTTGGCGCATGTAGTGTCGTCGAAGGCTATATCCAGCCGACAGCGTGGTGTGCTAGCTACAGTCCATATCAAACTGACAAGTAGCGTTGGTACAATACTATTTTTTGAAAATTGATTTCGAGATATGCACCAGAAGCTACTATCCAGTGCCGGATGAACTCTTGATTTGGGTGCCCTGACCCGGAAGGGGTATCAAACAAAGACGATGAAACCAACAGAGATCTCACGCGCACTGGTCGGGAGTACTGAACGGCGAACGTTCCTCAAGACTGCCATTGGTGCGGCGGCGACTGCTGCCGCGATTCCAGCAGTGAGCACGATTGCGTCCGCACACTTTCCTGACGCACTCCGTATCAATATTGCACCGGGAAGCAACGAGAACGAGATTGATCCCGAGACGGACGACCGGGTTTCGGTAGCCATACTCCAGAGCACCTTCGTGGATGAGGAGGGAATTCTCAAAAAACCCGGAACGGAGATAACGTTCGACCCAACCGAACGTCCGGTGCGATACCGCTTCGGGACGCAGGAACTCCTTGGACAGGGCGGCGGTGCCCGTCCGATTGATGACGGCGAGGTCAGAGATGTTAACGGCGACGGCAAGGACGACCTCGTTCTTCAATTCCCGCTCGATGGAACAGGGTTCACCGGCGACGAATCCAGAGGAACGCTCTACTGGGAGCGACCGGAAACGCACCATCACGGGTTCCATGGGACGGATACCATTCATCTCCCGGACGATATGGAGGTCAGCGATATCGATATCCTGAACTACGCACTCACGCTCGAACACTTAGAAGCGGCGTATTACAACGATTTCCTCGACAGCTACTCCGAAAGCGAAGTCGAGCGTTCGGAGGTCGCGAACTACTTCGCGCGGCCGACGCTCCAGTATTCGACCTACCAGCAGATTCAGGATGTACGCGACCACGAGGAAGCCCACGTCGAGAAACTCACCAATACCATCGAGAAACTCGGCGGCAACCCCGTCGAACCGGCCAAGTATGAATTCCCGTATGATGGCATCGAGGAATTTGTTGCGCTCAGCGACCGCATCGAGGCTGTGGGTGTGTCAGCCTACGCCGGCGTTGCGCCCATGATCGACGATACGGAGGTCTTGGAGGCCGCACTCAGCATCCACAGCGTGGAAGCCAATCACCAGACCTATTTCCAGCTGCTACATCTTCAGCGACCCGCACCCGATGCATTCAATTCTGCTCGCTCGATGGACCAATTTCTCCCAATTGCTCAACAGTTTATAGCGGATCACTAACTCAGACAACGTTCTTCGGCCATTTCTCGTTCTTCGAAGGCCCGATAGTAGATGACCGGCTACCCGTCAGTCGCATCCTCTAACAATCGGTCGGTCAAGCGGATGAAGCGATCAACCATCAGCGCCGGCGACGACGGGGTGACCTCTCGCAGCAACCGCGCCGTCTCGGCGGGCCGAACGAGCGCGAGCGTGACGTGATTGCGCTCGTCGCGCTCTTTGCGGACGACGTCCTGTTCGGTGAGATGGTCAGCATGCCATTCGAGCGTGCTGCGAGCGATATCGAGGTCATCGGCTATCGTCTGTGGCCGTGTTGGTCCGCGGTCACAGAGCAGTGCGACGATATCGCCAGCGGTCTCGCGGCGCAACAGCGAGAGCGCGCCGCGTCGCCACTCGTTGCACTCGGGCGGGTAGTAGTGGGTCCGACCGTATCGCTGCTCGTCGGTTACCGCTCCCGACGAACACAGCTGCTTCAGATGGTATTGGACCTGTCCGGGTGCGAGGTCGAGCACCCGTACGAGTTCGTTGAAGTGAATGCCGGGAGCCGTGTGGATGCGCCGAGCGATTCGCTTACGAGTCTTGTTCATTGGTAGTCAGTTTCGGACGCTCGGTCATGCGGGCGTAATACACTGCGGCGAGCAACAAGGCGGCCATCACGCCGTCGAGCGCGTGTTCGATGAGGTGGTGGAACTCCATCGCAACCGTTCCATCCACGGCCAGCCCGCCGACCAGCGTGCGTCCCACCAACGTTCCGAGCGCCATCGTGATCAACAGATACGACCGCGAGCGTCGCTGTGCCAACGCAACGACACCGAGTCCGAGAACGGCCAACGAGACGATTCCCGTGATGACGAGGACGGTCGGCAGTGCAACCTCGCCGAGTAGTGCGGAGCCTCGGTTCACTCCCAAATGCAGAACGATGTTTAGTAGTTTCATCTCAGAACGTCACCTCCCACTTCACGCAAGCGAGCGCACCCGTACCGGACCCAGCAACAAGGGCGTCCTGAAGGTGACGACTCCGCCGTTCCATTGCCCACGATTGGGTGGTCGCGCGAATAACCATTCTGGTGTGCGAGTCGAATCACGAGCTGTCACGAGACGACCGGCCGCGAGATGATCCACAGCGAGAGCACCGTATAGCCCACCATCAGTGCCACGAGCGGGAGGTGTGCCCGTCTGGCTCGGGAGAGCGTCTCGTAGCGCTCGACCGCCACAGAGTGAGCGGCCACGACGGCGATGATATGTCCGGCGACGATGAGCAGCACCTGTGACCCCCAGAACACCGGGACAGACAGCCACCAGAGCAGACTGATCGGTTCCATCGGAGAGACGGCGAGCGACCACGCGACGGCCGCGAGCCGCCCGAGCCGCTCGACGACGAACGGATAGTTGTGGGCGACCTCGTAGGCCGCGGCAATCGGTAGTATCGTCGGTGCGAACGCGACGGCCGTCCCCCGCCATCCACCACTCCCACTGACGGTCTCCATCGCCATGCTGACGCCGACGAACGCCGCGATGAATCCAGCCAATCCGAGGACGTACACGAGCACGCTCGTTCCGGGACCGGTCGCGAGCAGGTCCCGGAGACCGAACAGGAGACTCTGGAACTCCGGCGTGTTCGTAAAGCCATCGAAGCTCACCGTGTAGACCGTGGCGACGACGAACGCGACGAGGCCGAACCGCTCGATGGGACGCGTACAGCCGGTCCACGGCGGCCGAAACACGACCCGGTAGCCGTCATCCGCCGCGACGAACTCCACTGGAGCAACCCGCCCGAACAGTCGATAGAGCACCGATAGCGCATCGGCATGGCGAAACCACTCCCGACCGAAGGCGACCGCACCGAGAACCATCGCCGCGGCATACCCGGCGATGACGACCGCCGTCGCCGCCGGTGAACGTGGAACGACCGTGAGGTTCTCGAAGATACCGATGCCGACGACGAATCCCCCGAATGCGGGCCAATAGCCGAGCCACGACGGATACGCATCGAACAGCGCGATGTCGCTTCCCTCGATTCGCACCAGCCCGTCGTAGAGCGTCCGCCACGGCGAGAGTACGCGCCACGGGCTCCCGACGAGAATCGCAAGCAGGCCGACGCCTTTGAACCACACTGCCCAGACGAACACCGTTGCGAAGTTCTCGGCAGCGATCTGCGGACCGAAGAAGCCGCGAACGATAACGACGAGAAATCCGCCGAAGAAGACCGCTCGTGCCCCGTATCGTACGAGCGTTGCGAGGTTCGTCGGAATTACGAACACGGGCTGCGTCCGCACCACCGTCGAGCGCTCACCCGTTATCGCAAGCCATGCCGCCGTGGCGGCGACCGTGACTCCTGCACCGCCGAACAGCAAAGAAAGCGGGATCGGTGCGGTGAAGCGTGAACTCTGAATCTGATGGGCACTCGTGACGCCGACAAACGCCGTGAGTGCGACCAGCACGATGAATACGGTCCGGCGCTTGTCCATGCCCTTGCTCGCGTTGGAACAGCAAAGAGACCGTTGATACGCCCCATTGGTTCGATTCTCGAATTCGCTCATCTCACGGATAGTCTTATCCCACCCGGGTCATACGTGAGTGCCAATGCGCTTGCGGACCGTGATGGCGGCACTCGTTGTTTTCGCAGGACTAGCCGGTGCCGCAGCGTTCGGAGTGGTTGGTCCGAGTGACACTGGGGGTAACAGCGTCGACAATGGAACGCTTACCGAACTATGGGTGAGTGACCCGCCGGCGATGCTCGAATCCAATCACCATACGCCGGCCGTCGCCGCCATCGATGGGGAATCGTTCGTTGCCGTGCCCATCAACAGCCGACAAGGTGAGACGTGTCTGCTCACGGTGCTTAACGGAAGCGGCGAACAACGCTGGCAGCAATCCATCGCCTCGGAAGCCTGTACGATCCATTCGGTATCGGACCCGACAATCGCCGACTTCGACGGCGACGGCGACCACGAGGTGATCGCCGCAACCAGCACGAAAGACCTCGTTGCCTACGATCTCCAGACTGGACGCGAAGAGTTCCGACACCGACTCACCTCGTATGGCTACTCGAAGCCGCTCATCGCCGACATCCTCCCGGCAGATGGTAACGAAACCATCGTCGCCGATCTCCTCGGCGGAGTGTTTGCCTTCCGGCAGAACGGGACCCTCGCGTGGCGAGAAAAGTTTGCCGACGCACAGGTTCGTCAGCCAGCAGTTGCTGATTTTGACGCCGACAACGACCCAGAGATAGCGATTGGCCAGTTGAGCGGGAAAGCAACCGTGCTCGAACGTAACGGCAGCGTCGCGTGGCAGCGGAACCTCCCGAACGCAACGACGACGAAATGGATGACGACTGGACAGGCCGACAGCGACGCAGCGACTGAGTTGGTGTTTGCAAGCTTTTTCGGTGAAGTGACGATGCTCGATGGCGAAAATAGCTCAGTTGAATGGCAACGGAACGTCAGCGCCAGAGGGGCGACCGTCAAGGCATTCGGTGATGGCGATAGCGATGGTGACCCGGAGGTCTATGCTGCCGCAAGAGACGGGACGCTCAGAAGCTTCACCGCATCAAATGGAAGCGTCGAATGGAAAACGACACTCACGACCGAAGAGGGTGTGTACGTTATGGCACCGCCGAGCATGGGCGACCTTGATGGAAACGGTGACCCCGAACTCGTCGCCGTGACTGGCACGGGTCTCATTGCAGTCGTCGACCCGGAAACCGGCGAGATAGTCGATTCGTACAAACGCGATGTCCCGATCAATACGTTCCCCCGAGTCGCTGATTTCGACAACGACGGTCGGGAGGAAATCTTCGTCATCTACGGCGATGCTCGTGTCGTTGCGCTTTCGTACGCCGCGTAGCCGAATACAGCACTTGTAGAACCGAAATACCCCGACCAGCCCACCGTCCACAGCTCACAATATCGACCAATCATAGCAACGACCGAACCAGCCAGTGAGTAGTACGGTTCTCGAATCGGTCGGTTCAACACGAGACCTTATTCGCAACCGGGCGATACGCGAGCGCATGCAGGCGCGGACCGTCGTGGCGGTGGTGCTCCTCATTTCAGTGCTCGCTGGAACCGCGGTCGTCGGGTACAGCAGCCTCAGCAGTTCCAGCGGCACGCTTGACGAACGATGGGTGAGCAACACGTCCACTGATATCCTCGGGAACCATCATGCGCCCGCAGCCGGAAAGGTCGACGGCAAAGGGATGGTGTTCGCGCCGGTCAGCGGGGGTGGAGACACCAGTAGCTGCCGGCTCGTGGCGATGACCGCCGACAGCGCCACGCCACAGTGGCGGTATACGGTCCCGCCGGCGAACTGTACGATTCACTCGGTCGCCGACCCGACGCTCGCCGATTTCGACAATGACGGGACGAAAGAGGTCGTCGCCACTACGACCGAAGACATCGTCACCGCTCTTGACCCCAAAACCGGGAGACAGGAGTTCACGTACAACCTCACCGACTACGGCTACACCCAACCCCTCGTCGCGGACGTGACCGGCAACGCTACCGACGAAATCGTCGTCGTCGACTTCCGCGGGACGGCCTTCGTGCTTCGACCCAATGGAACCGCGGTCTGGACCCGGAAACTCGACTCGCAGACCGAAGCCCAACCCGCGGTCGCCGATTTCACTGGCGACAACGACAATGAGATAGCCGTCGGGACCGGCCAGAAAGTCGTCCTGTTGGACGAGAACGGAACGGTCAGATGGAACCGAACGACACCGTTCGAGACGTCGATCACGTGGATGACGACCGGGCAGGCCGATGGCGACGAAGCGGTCGAGATCGTCGCTGCGACGTTCGGCGGACGGGTGGTCGCGCTCGACGGCGAACGCGGGGCGGTGCAGTGGCGAAAGGACCTCGGTGAATTGGCGGCGGTACATGCATTTGGTGACGGTGATGAAGACGGAGCTGCCGAGGTCTATGCGACCGCCAAGGACGGCAAACTCAGGAGTATCAACGCGAGCGATGGTACCGTCGAGTGGACGACTCAACTCACCACCGAGGACGTGCCGATGACGCCACCACCGAGCATGGGCGATATCGACGGTGATGGCGACCCCGAGGTGGTGGCGGTAACGAACAACGGCATCGTCTCGGTGGTTGACCCTGGCACAGGGAACGTGCGCGCCACCTACGAGCGAAACGTGCCGGTATACGTCCATCCGACGATTGCGAACACGGACGACGACCGGGCAGCGGAGCTATATACGATCTACGGCGACGGTCGCGTTGTCGCGCTTTCGTACGAGACCGAAGGGCAATAGCGGTTTCCTTTGGCATAGATTATATATACTATTGTACAGAAGTGGGTGAATATCGACCGGCCGAAGACGCCGGACAGCAACTGGATATTCGAGCTGCGTTTCCGAGACGGATCTGTCCGACAGTATAGAAGCTCGAACGGTTCGACTGCGGTCGGATACACGGCGACCGTGGTATACCGGGTCGACTCGACTTCGGATGTTCGTGATCGAAGACTGGTCGCGCGAGTGTCTCACTTCGAACCGCTGGCGTCCTCGTCGCTCCGCTCGTCGATGACGTCTGTTTCGCTCCCTTCGTCGGCCGAAATCCGTATCGGTCCGTCCTCAGTTCCCTCGACTTTCGGCAGTTCGACTTCGAGCGTCCCCTCGGCGGTGAGCGTCGCGGTGGCTGCGTCGGGGTCCACTGTCGCCTCGGCGGGAAGTCGCACGCTTCCATCGAGCGAGAGGCCGCGCCCAGGAAAGCGCATCTCGAAGCCCTCGCGGTGTTCGCGGCTGCGGTCGATGCGGACGTGGACCGAACCGTCGGAGAACCGGACCTGTACGTCGGCGGCACTCGCGTCGGGCGCGTCGAAGACGACGAGATAGGCGTCGTCGCTTTCGAGGAGGTCCGTCGGCAGCGGGCGGCGCTCCTGGGCGCGGCCCGCGAAGCGACCGACGCCGTCGAGCACAGTGTTGCGCAGCGACTCACCGACGCTGGTCACAGTTCGACCTCCCGGAGTGTGTCGGTTGCGGTGCAGTACGGACACTGGAAGTCGCTAACACCCACGTCGTCGGGCATGTCGTAGGTGTAGTGCATTTCGAACATGTCGAGTTCGCAGTCGTCGTTTTCACAGACCACTTCGAGCGTTGCGGGCATACCTCCCGTAGTCCCGCGCGGCCTATCAACCCCACGGGTCGTGAGAGTGGGAGTTTTAGGTCGCGACGCTCTTGTCCCTCCATGACCGACCCAGCCACGCTCGACGTCACCCTCATCGATGGATACGTCGACGAACCCGCCCACTTCGGTGTGCCGCCGTACATCTCGACGTATCCCAGATTCACCGCCGGCGCGCTCGTCGATGCGGGCGTTTCCGAAGAGCGCATCACCTACCACACCATCGACGAACTGCGCGACGAGCGGGAAAACTGGCGCGACGTGGCCGACGCCGACCTGATGATATATCTGGGAGGAATGACCGTTCCGGGCAAGTATGTGGGTGGGACGCCCGCCGAACCCGACGAGGTCCGCGAACTCGCATGGGTCGCCGAAGGAACGAGCCTGATGGGCGGCCCAGTCCGATTCGGCGTCGGCGAGGAGAACGCTGGCGGACAGGAAACCGAGCGGAAAGACTTGGATTTCGAGTTCGTCGCCAAAGGCGACGTCGAGGCTGCCGCCCACGACCTCGTCACGAATGGCTTGGAGGAGTTCGGCAACCGGATGCGTGACGTCGATGAGGTCACGCGGTGGGCACGAGAGGGCGCGTTCGTCGTCGAACAGCACCCGAACCATCCCGAGTACCTCATCTGCGAACTCGAAACCTCGCGGGGCTGTGCCTACCGGTGTTCGTTCTGTACCGAACCCCTGTATGGCAACCCGGCCTTCCGTCCGCCCGACTCCGTTGTCGGAGAGGTCGATGCGCTTGCCGACCGGGGCGTGAAACACTTCCGGCTCGGACGGCAGGCCGACCTGCTCGCCTACGGCGGTGATGGCGAGGCCCCGAACCCCGACGCGCTGCGGGAACTCTATGCGGGAATCCGCGACGTTGTGCCGGGCCTCGAAACGCTGCATCTCGACAACATCAACCCCGTCACCATCGTGCGCTGGCCCGAACAGTCCAGAGAGGGGCTTAGTATCATCGCCGAACACAACACGCCCGGCGACACGGCCGCCTTCGGTCTCGAAAGCGCCGACCCGGTCGTGCAGGAACAGAACGAACTCAATGTGACCGCCGACGAGTGCTTTCGCGCCATCGAAATCGTCAACGAGGAGGCGGGCTGGCGACCGGACGACAATCGCTTGCCGAAACTGCTGCCCGGCATCAACCTCCTGCACGGATTGCAGGGCGAGCGCGAGAAGACCTTCGAGTTGAACAAGCAGTTCCTCCACCGGGTCTACGACGCCGGTCTGTCGCTCCGCCGCGTCAACATCCGGCAGGTGATGGCCTTCGATGGGACCGAGATGAGCGAGACCGGCACCCAAATCGCCGACGACCACAAGAAGCAGTTCAAGCAGTACAAAACGGAAGTCCGCGAGGAGATCGACAACCCGATGCTGCAACGGGTCGCCCCCGCCGGCACCCTGCTGCCGGACGTGCATCTCGAATACCACCAGGACGGCAAGACCTTCGGCCGACAGCTCGGGACCTATCCCCTGCTGGTGGCGATTCCGGGCGAACATGACCTCGGGAGAACGGTCGACGTGGCCGTGACCGACCACGGCTATCGGTCGGTTTCGGGCGTGCCCGCGCCGCTCGACCTCAATCGTGCCTCGATGGACGAACTCGCGGCGCTGCCCGGTCTCGGCAGCCAGCGCGCTGGCACACTCGTGGTGAATCGGCCCTACGACTCGACTGCCGAGGCCAGCGACGCACTCGGCGTCGAGCTACCGGGCTTTGCGACGGCCCGAGCACCCGAGAGCGCGGACTGATTCCGTGCTGAAGCCAGAAGGGCTTTGTCGGTGGCTGATTCACTCGAACCAATGAGTACGGTCGAGGTGAGTGTCGTCCTGCCTGCCTACGATGAGGAGGCGACGCTGGCCGCGACCGTCGAAACCACGCTCGACACCCTCGAATCGTTCCTTCCTGAGGGAACCTTTGAGGTCCTGGTCGCCGAGGACGGCTGCACCGACGACACGCCCGATATCGCCGCCCGCCTCGCCCGCGAAGACGAGCGCGTGCGACATGTCCACAGCGACGAGCGACTGGGCCGCGGCGGCGCGCTCGAACGTGCCTTTCGAGCGGCCCGCGGCGAGACGTTCGCGTATTTCGACACCGACCTCGCGACGGACATGCGCCACCTCGAAGAACTCGTCACGAGTGTGCATTCGGGCGAGTGCGACATCGCCACCGGCTCGCGCCTGCTCGCGGCGAGCGATGCCGACCGACCAGCCAACCGCGACGTGCCGAGTCGCACCTATAACGGGCTCGTCCGACTGTTCCTGCGCTCGTCGGTCCGCGACCACCAATGTGGATTCAAGGCCTTCGACCGCACAGTGCTGGAATCGCTGCTCGCCGATGTCGAGGACGACCACTGGTTCTGGGACACCGAACTCCTCGTGCGCGCCCAGCGCGCGGGCTATCGCGTTCACGAATTTCCCGTCGAGTGGACGCCGAAGGGCGACACGACCGTGGATTTCGTCCGTGACGTGCTCGGCATGGGCAGCGGCGTGTTGCGCACGTGGTGGCAACTCGCCGTCGCGCCGCGAATCACCCGGCGTGTCACGCTCGCGGCCGGCACGCTACTCACGCTGTTCGCCATCGCGCTGATGCCACAGTACATCGATGTCTCGCGGATGCTCGCCGAGATCCAAACCGCCAATCCCGCGCTCGTCCTCGCGGCGGCGCTCGTCTACGTGCTCTCGTGGCCGATTCGCGGCGCGCGCTATCGGGACATCCTCGACGAGTTGGGATACACCGAAGGACTGGGCTTCCTCACGGGCGCGGTGTTCATCTCCCAGACGGGGAATCTGGTCTTCCCAGCGCGGGCGGGCGACGCCGTCCGAGCCTACGTCGTCAAGACGCGCCGGCGTGTGCCCTATCCCACTGGATTCGCCTCGCTGGCCGTCGAGCGGGTCTTCGACCTGCTCACCATCACGCTGCTCGCTGGCGTCGTCCTCGTCGGACTTGCGGCGACCGGCATCACGAGCCTCGCGGGACTGGGTGCAGCCGTCACCGAGGGCAATCGGAGCGGTCGCGTCGCCCTGCTGGTCGCCAGCACGGTCGGATTGGCTGCCATCGTGCTCGTCGGAGCCATCGTCGCCAGCGCGCGCTCCGAACGCAATCTCGTCCGTCACGGGGTCCGAAAAGTGAGTTCCGACGCCTACGCCGACCGCGTCGCGGGCGTCATCGAGCGCTTCGTCGGCGACGTCCAAACCGTTGCGGGCGACCGCGGCGCGTTCGCCCGCATCGGCGCGAGCAGCGTCGCCATCTGGACGCTCGACGTCATCACCGCACTCCTCGTCTTCGCCGCTTTCGACGTGGCGCTCCCGCTCACGACGCTCGTCGCCGTCGGCTTTTTCGCCGTGAGCGTCGGCAACCTCGCCAAGGTGCTCCCGCTCTCGCCGGGCGGTCTCGGTCTCTACGAAGGCGCGTTCAGCCTGCTCGTCGTCGGCCTGACGTCGGTCGCCACGCCCGTCGCCCTCGGCGCGGCCATCGTCGACCACGCGGTGAAGAACATCGTCACCGTCGTCGGC
Source organism: Halococcus sp. AFM35 (assembly GCF_051195015.1). Taxonomy (NCBI): domain Archaea; kingdom Methanobacteriati; phylum Methanobacteriota; class Halobacteria; order Halobacteriales; family Halococcaceae; genus Halococcus; species Halococcus sp. AFM35. The sequence goes on along the minus strand of NZ_JBNTJU010000006.1, from coordinate 118,911 downwards.
GGTCTCGCCTCGATGGTCGTGCTCAACGTCTCGCTCACCACCGCCGTCGAGGAAGGGAGGGATGTGGAGGCGACGCCGACCGACGACTAGGAACCCACCTTTTTACTCGTCGGGTGCGCTCGCTCGTTTCACTCGCTCGCCCACCACTCCTTGAAAAATCTGGACCAAAAACTTCCGCTCACTCGCCTGCGGCTCACTCGCGGCGAACCGCGCTCACTCCGTTCGCGCGGACACCTTCCGAACTACCGCACAGCACCACCGAAGCCCTCGGCAGCGAGGCGCAAAGCGCCTCGAAACGGGCGAGCGGGGAGGTACGACCCGCGAGCCGCGCGAAGCAGTCTCGCCCTTCATCCACCGAGGAACCGCACCCGCACGGCGGCCGCATCGCCGCCGCAGCCGCACCGCTGCCGCCACGCTACCGCGAGCGAAGTCCTATAACGAATGGCGCACAACTCCGACCATGACCGATGAGCGGTAAGGAATCCGCCGCAGCCACCCACGGGGGGGAGTCGAGTTGGCGCACGCTGTTCGGCTACGAGCAGCCTTACGACAGCCAAGCCGACGCCATCGAGACGGCCATCGAGACGGGGGCCGAGGGCGGCTATCTCGTCATGGAGGGAGCCTGTGGCACGGGCAAGACGATGGCCGCGCTCACCGCCGCCGGGACGCTGCTGCGGGAGAGCGACCGCTACGACAACGTCCTCGTCGTGACGCCGGTCAAACAGCAGCGCCGGCAGTTCATCGAGGACCTGCGGACCATCAACGCCGACCGTGAGGACCCGTTTGCCGGACTCGCTCTCGTCGGTAAACCCGACCTCTGTCCCTACGAGCGCGCCGGCGCGTTCGACCGGGGCACACAGGACGCCTGCGAGGACCTCCGGGAGAACACCGCCGGACTGGTCGCCCACGACGGCGGTGGTGACGTCTGGTGGGACAGCGCCCGTGCGGGCGAACTCGTCGCCGAGGCTCGCACCGATGCCGACTCGTGGCGCACGCTCGACGACAACCTCGCAACGGCCGACCAGACGGCACCCTACCCCACTGCACGGCCGACTGCCCCGGACTCGCTCAACGAGGGTGACCAGCCCTACTGTCCGTTCGAGGCCGACTGGTACGCCCGCGAGAAATCTTCACCTGTTGACTTCGCCGACGACGAACACCACGTCGTCACCACCGACGAACTGCTCGCCGGTGCCGTTCCGGCGGGAACCTGCCCACACCGCGCGATGGGGACGCTGCTCGACGATGCCGACGTGGTGGTGGGCAACTACAACCATCTGTTCGACCCCCGAACGCGCGCGCTCACCGACGGCGTGGTGGACGAGCGCACGTTCGTCATCGTCGACGAGGCCCACAGACTCGAAGGGCGCGTCCGGGACCTCCTGAGCGACCGCATGGGCATCCAGTCGCTCCGGCGCGCGCGAAACGATATTTCCCATCTCCGCACGCTCGCGGGCCAATCGCGCGACCACCGCGAGGAGGTCGCCACACAGCTCGCCACCTACGAGGTTTCGACTGAGGACCTCCAACGAGCGAGCGCGTTCTTCGACGACACCATCGACTGGCTCGACCGCCGCGTCGAGCGGTATCTCGGGGATGAATACGGCGACCTCGACCGTGCAGCCGAACAGGGGCGACTGCCCGACGACATCGAAATCCCGCTTCGAGACCCCGAAACCGACGAAAGTGACGAATTCTCAGAATGGGCGAACGAGCAGTATTCGCCCGCGTTCTGTAAATCCCTCCATACTGTGGGTGCGGCCGTCGCGGACGCCCTCGACACGCTCAGCCCCGAACGCTCGACAGTCTGTGGCGACGTCGGCCGACTCGTGACCCGATGGTGGACGCGCGACCACGCGAGCTACTTCCGGGAAATCACCCTCTCGCGGACCGACCGCGAGCACGTCGATGGCTGGGAGAGCGAATACACCGCAGGACTGGTCTGCTACGACTGTCTTCCGGCCGAAGACCTCCGCGAGCGATTCGGCGACCTCGGCGGGGGCGTGTTGATGAGCGCCACGCTCGAACCGATGGACGTTCTCCGAGAGTGTGTGGGTCTCGACCGCCTCGTCGAGAACGGCGACGAAGGCGAAGAGGAGCGACCCATCGCCACACGGACCTATGACCTCACCTATCCCGAAGACAACCGTGCGAGTTGGATCGTCGACGCACCAGCCTTCACCGCACGCAATCGCGGACCGCCCGACGGCGAGAGCGAGGTCCGCGAGACCTACGCCTACGCGCTCCGGGAACTCGTCCGCAGCCCGGGCAACGTACTGGTCTGTATGCCGAGCTACCGCGAGGCCGCGTGGGCGCACGACCGGCTCGCCGATGCGGTGGCGAAACCCGTCCTCCGCGACGAGCCATCGAGCGACGAACAGACGGAGAAACTCAAACGGGAGTTTTTCGCCGGCAACGGGAAGGTCCTCGTCACCTCCACACGCGGGACGCTCACCGAGGGCGTCGATTACGACGGCGAAAAACTCAGCGCGTGTGCGGTCGTCGGCGTCCCACTCGTGAACGTCGCCTCACCGCGGATTCGAGCGGTGCGGCGGGCCTACGGTGCGGCCTTCGGCGAGGAGCGCGCCTTCGAGTACGCGCTCACGGTGCCCGCCGTGCGCCGCGCGCGACAGGCCATCGGACGGGTCATCAGGGGTCCCGAAGAGGTCGGAGTGCGCGCCCTCATCGACGAGCGCTACACGCCCGACGCACCCCGGTCGGTGTACGAGTACCTTCCGCCCGCCGAACGCGACGAGTGGCGCACGATGACGCCGATGTTTCTCGATTCCCAGTTGAGTGGGTTCTGGGACGGTCACGCGCGGCCCGACTGAACCCTCAGTTGTCGTCGCCGACGAACCGGAGCGCCACGCCCGCGATGATGACACCCACACCGGCAACGGCGCTCAGAATGGGTGGGACGGGTAGGAAGAGCAGGACGACACCGACGAGTATCAACCACGTCGAACGACTGACCATGCGCGGACTGCGAGGACGGACCACATACCGTTTGTGGTCGGTTCAACAGAAGTTCTGGGTTGCGTACACCCGGGTCCGGCCGTCGACCCGTTCGATGTGGATGCCGATGGCCTCGCGCTCCCAGTAGGGTTTGAGCAGGTTCTTCCGGTGGCTCGTCGAATTCATCCAGCCGTTGACGATGCCGCGAGCGAGTTCCTCGGGTGAATCGTACTCGACTGTCCGATTGCCCATCGCAACCGGCGCGTCGTAGTAGGTGTAGAGGATGTTCTCGCCGCCGGTCGCGTACTGGAAGGTTCCGGTTTTGACGCGACACTGGTAGTCGAACCGGCGGTAGCGGTCAGCGAGCGTCTCGCCGTCGGGACCCACATGCGAGAAGTAGCTCCGATTCGCCATGTCGGCGCTGTGATAGCGTGCGACCGCCCGGAGGTCGGTGTCGAAGGTCAAATTGGATTTTCCGCGCTCGGCGCGCTCGGCGTTGACATACCGATGGACGAGATATTCGAGTTCCGTTCCGTTGAGTTCGGCCGTGCTCGACGCCGGAACGGTCGGCGCGTCGCTCGCGTCGGTATCGTTCTGTATGCCCACATCGGAGATACCACCAATGCCTCCACCGCCGGCATCGCCGAGCGCGTCGATATCACCGACATCGGAGGAGACACCGAGGTCGCCGAGCACCTCGTCCACTCCCGTATCGGCTGGCAGACCGCCGAGGGCGAAGCTGGCGGCGAAAGCGACGACCGCGAGCACGAACGCGACGCGAACGAGGACCGAAAGCAGCCATCCGACCCCCCGCAGCAGCGAACGAACCATTCGCCGCCGATAGGCTCCCGGTGGCCATGTATCTGTCTCTCGATTCAGATGGCCAGCACGCCCGCATCGAGGCGGTCGGTCGGGCGGCTACTGCGCCACCGTACGGGACTTTCGGTACACTCGACGCGCTCGTCGGGACCGCACGAGCCGACGAAGCGCACGACGAGACAGTATATCTGTGGGCGCTCGCGGTCGGTCTCGTCGCCGATGCCGACGATGGTGACCCGCTCGACGGATTCGATGGTACAGGCGATGCCGGTCGCCTCGCGCACGTTGCGTTTGGCTCCCGCTTCGAGCGATTCGCCGGTCTCGACCGGCCCGCGCGGACAGGCCCACTCGCCACCGCGGTCGCGAACCAGCAACACCTCCTCGGCATCGTTCGTCACGTGTACGCCCGCTGCCGCTCGCTCGGTCTCCTCGGCGTCGGCCGCCCGCTCGTAGCGCCCCGCAGGCACGGTCCAACCGAGCTGGTGGACCGGTGCTGAGCCATAGGTGTCCTCCAGCCGGTCGAGCTGGTTCGTCACCCACTGTTCTGACCGTTCGGCGTCGTCCATATCTCCACACGGTATCGACTCACAATAAAGCCGGAGGTTCGTTCAGCCTCGTGTGAACTCGTTTCACGCCGTTTTGCCCGATTTCATCCCGATTTGGCGGCCCACTCGGACGTGTTCGTCGGGGATTCGGTGATTGCGGTGTAGCTGCAATGGGGTCGTCGCGCTTGACGATGCCGTGGCCCTCGCCGTCGAAACTCAGGTCTCGACGGGGACGACCTGTTCGCCGACGCGCGACGACCTGTTCGACCTCGCCACCGCTGTCGGGGACAGATCCCTTCGGATGAGATAACCAGATCTATTCTCACCGCGAAAGCGTCACCACATTACCAGTAAACGAACGGACAAGACAGATAAGGCAACGGCTCCTATCGACGGCGACCGTGATCGAACCGGGGCCGGAATCGGATTCGGGGCTGCTCGACCGCGAGGGCCTCTCGAACGTCGAGAAGTGGCTAGCACCGGCCGTCGGCGTCGTGGTCGTGCTCGTCTTGCTCGCCGGTGTGGGGTTTCTCGTCACTGACTATCTCGGGGGCAGCCCGAACGGTCCGGCCGACGCCGACCGCTCCGGCGTGGGGGCCGCCCCGGCGAACAACACGACGGCCATCCCGACCACCGCAAACGCCACCGCGACGACCGCCCAGTCGACTTCGACGGCGACCGAAACGCCGACGCCGACTGCGACAGCAACACCGACCGCCACAGCAATGCCGACGGCTACGGCGACCGAAACGTCAACCGATACGTCGACCGAGACCGACACGCAAACGCCAACCGAAACGGCGACCGCGACGCCGACGGCAACCGAAACCGACACTGCAGAACCGGCGGACACCGCAACGCCAACGCCGACTGCTACGCCGGAAGAAACCGAAACGCCGACCGAGACACCCACGCGAACGCCTACCGAGACCGAAACGCCGACACCGACCGCCACGCCAACGCCGACCGATACGCCGCCACCCTCGGAGACGGACACACAGAGTACGACGGAGACGACCACCGCACCGCCGAGCGATGAATCGACGACGGAATCCGAGACGACAACCGCGACGAGTTCTTCGACGACCACGACGACACCAGTGACGGCCACGGAGACGCCGACGCCAACAGCCATCGAGACCGCGACGGACACGCCAACCGAGTCGCCGACGACCGCTGAAACGGAACCGTCAACGGGGCTATCGACGGAGCGTCAGCCGATGACAACGGTTACGCCGGAGCCGACAGCAACCGCGACGCAATCGCCCACCGCAACCGATACCTCGACCGTCATCGCAGCCGCAACGACCACGGCAACGGACACTGCAACCGAAACCGTGACGACGACTGCGACGGCGGAGTCAACAACCACCACAGCGACCTAATCGTCCGAGCTGTCGAACTCGTTCGGGGCCGTTGCCGCCTCGCTGACGCCCACGGCGGCGACGTTTTCGGCCACGTCGTGAACGCGCACGATGTCCGCACCGCGCTCGGCGGCCAGCGCGCTCGCGGCCACCGTCGCTGGTAGGCGCTCGTCCTCGCTGCCGACGAGGTCGAACATCGACTTGTGCGAGTGGCCGAACAGAATCGGGCAGTCGAGCGCGTCGAACTCGCCCAGCCGACCGAGGATTGCGAAGTTCTCTTTCCTGTCCTTTCCGAAGCCGATACCGGGGTCGACGATGATTTTTCTCCTATCGAGACCCGCCTTCTCGGCGAGCAGCACGCGCTCGCGTAGCTCGCGGATGGTATCCTCGACCACGTCGTCGTATTCGGGGGTCGAATCGGGGTCCACGGGCGTATCGATGCTGTGCATCACGACCAGCGGGCAGTCGTACTCGGCGGCGACGAAGCGCATCTCGGGGTCCGCCAATCCGGAAACGTCGTTCACGATGTCTGCACCGGCGTCGAGTGCTGCGCGCGCGACCGCCGCCTTCCGGGTGTCGACCGCAATCAGGGCATCGAACTCGCTGATGCGCTCGATGACGGGCACCACGCGCTCGCGCTCTTCGTCGGCCGAGACCGGTTCCGCGCCGGGACGGGTGCTCTCACCGCCCACGTCGATGATGTCCACCCCTTCCTCGACCATCGCCTCGGCCCGCCGGACCGCAGTCTCGATACTGTTGAACTCGCCGCCGTCGTGGAAGCTGTCGGGCGTCACGTTGAGGATACCCATCACCGCCGTCCCCTCCTCCCACGGGTAGCCACGGGAGTCGGACTCGACGCCTATCGAGAGCGCCTCCCGAACCCCGTCGGCGAGCGGCTCCAGTCCATAGGGCTGGGCGGCGAGTTTCTCGGAGAGGCGTTTGAACTGCGCGAGCGTCCCCAGCATGAGCACGTCGAGATACTCCTCGTCTTGGTCGTTGAGTCCTGAAAGAGCGCACTCGCCGCCGAGCGAGAGGAGTTCCTCCTTGAGATATTGGGCCTGTCGCGGGCGCACGCGGGTCTTCAGCGCCCGATGGACGGCTTTGCCGCGCATCCGGTAGGTCCCCGCGTCGGTGACGTGGGTGTTTTCGAGCGCGCGGCGCGCATCGTCGAGTCCGTCGATTGCTTTGGGCACGTCGAGGCGGCTCCAGCGCGTTCGCGCCTCGCGCACCGTATAGAGCGAGCCACAGACGAGCACGCAGTCGTCGGAACTGGCTTCCTTCATCGCGGCTCGGAGCGCATCCGTGACGTCGCTGCGGGTCTCGACGTGACTCTCCTCGAAGACGTCCGCGAGAACCGCGTTGTCCTCGGCGCGCGGGACGTCCGGCCGGCAGGCGACGACGTGCTCGGGCGTGGGGAGCGCGTCGGCCATTCTCCGATGGTCCTTGTCGGCGAGCGCGCCGAAGACCAGATGGAGGTCCTCGAAGTCGAACTCGCCCAAGGTGTCGGCGAGGCGCTCGCACGCGCCGGGGTTGTGTGCACCGTCGAGCACCACCAATGGATCGCGTTCGAGCACCTCGAAACGGCCGGGCCAGTACGCCCCACGCAGCCCGGCGGCGAGGGTCTCCTCATCGAGGTCGATGGCGAACTCGTCGGCGACCTGTCGGGCAAGTGCCGTCGCGACGCCGGCGTTGTTCGCCTGATGCGCACCCAGCAACGAGAGCCGTGTTTCGAGACGCCAGTCATTGCCCGAAAGCCCGATGGCGCTCTCGATATCCACCCGTCCGTCGTAGTGCACTGCTATGTCACCGTCCGGGCCGACTGTCAGTGCGTCGTCGACACTTTCTGTGATTGCCGCGCGCGCGTCGCCGGTCGCGGCGGTCACGAGTTCGTTCCGCCGGGGTGCGACGGTGGCCATATCGCGCCCGATCTCCGCTACTGTGTCGCCGAGGGTGTCGGTGTGTTCGAGCGCGACGCTGGTGACGGCACTCGCCACCGGCTCGACGACGCTGGTCGCGTCGTAGCGCCCGCCGAGACCGACTTCGAGCACGGCGACGTCGACCGACTGCCGCTGGAACTCCCACAGTGCCATCCCGGTGACAACCTCGAAGAAGGTGGGCGACTCGCCGGCGGCCGCCCGGTCGAGGACGTATGGTCTGACGGTCTCGACGTACTCGGTGAGTGCGCTCTCGGACAACATGCGGTCGTTGACGCGGACGCGTTCGCGGACGGAGTCGAGATGTGGCGAGGTGTAGAGACCGACGTCGAGACCCGCCTCCCGAAGCACCGATTCGAGCAGTCTCGCGGTGCTTCCCTTGCCGTTCGAGCCGGCGATCTGAACGAACGTCACCCCGTCGTGTGGGTCGTCGAGATACGAAAGGAGATCCGCCGTCGCGTCCAGTCCCGGTCGTGGCGGATACCGACGCAGCCCGAAGAGGAAGTTTGCCGCCTCGTGGAACTCCATACCGGACACCGGTGGGGCTGTGGTTTGAGGGTATCGGACGACCGCACTGCGAACGGTCACCCGAGTGAGCGACAGATCCCGTCAGTCTTCCTCGGTATCGACCACCAACGAATCGAGGAACGTAGCGACGGCCGCACGGGTGGGGGTGGTGACGTCCCTGTCGGCGGTCACGCGGCGCAACATCGCACCAGTGACCGTCGAGACCAGCAGCGCAGCCGTCTCGTCGACATCGACCGCATGGAAGGTCCCATCCTCGATACCGGCCGCGAGCACGTCGACGAAGGCGTCGTGGATGAGACGGTCGACGCGAGTGAACTGCTCGCGGTAGGCTGGCTTCGAGAGCGCCCGCGAGCGCAGCTCGAACAGCGCGAGCTGGAACTCCCGCTGTTCGTCGGACGGTGACAGGGGTAGGAACTGTTCGACGAGCGCGCGCAACTGCTCGTCCGGGCTATCGCCCCCCTCGACCGCGTCCTCGACGGTGAACTGGTCGAGCAGATAGTCGAGGAAGGCGATGAGGATTTCGTCTTTCGTGTCGTAATGATAGTACAAGAGTGATTTGCTCTTGTCGAACTCGTCGGCAATCGTCTGAATCGTGAGGTCGGCATACCCGTGTTCACACAGCGCCCGGTACGTCGCCTCCATGATTTCGGCCTCCGTCTCGCTGCGGTCGGTGTCCGCACTCATCATAACTGACTATTCAGTCAGAGTGCAAAAGGGCGTCGCTTCACCGGACGAGCGGGCGCGACGGGATTTGAACCACGGTCGCTTCGCGCCACTCCCTGATTCAAATCCGCGTGCCGGTTCGCTCGTCATCACGAGACGGCTTCGCCGTCTCGAACGATTCCGTTCCTCGCTCACGGGCGCGACGGGATTTGAACCCGCGACGTCTTGGTCCGGAACCAAGAACTCTATCCACTGAGCTACGCGCCCACGGAAACGGACAGGGAGGTCGGTGGTTTAGGCGTTGTGAAAGTCCGCTCAGGGCGTCTCGTTCGTTTCGAGCGTCATGTCGGCGGTCGGGTAGGCAACACAGGTCAGCGTGTAGCCGTCGCCGAGTTCGTCCTCGTCGAGCATCTCCTGGCCGTCGTGGGTGAGATAGTCCTCGGAGGGACCGTCGGCGACGTGGCCGCCACAGGAGAGACACTGGCCGGCCCGACAGGCGTAGGGCAGGTCCCAGCCCTGCTCTTCGCCAGCTTCGAGCAGTGTCTGGTTTTCGGGTACTTCGAGGGTCTCGCCTTCCTTCTCGTAGTTGATTTCGAAGACCTCGGCCTCGTCGTCGGGGATGTCCGCCGGACTCGACGATTCTTCGCTTTCGCCGCCCTCGCCGAGTTCGCCTTCGGCCTCGCCCTCGCCGCCGACCGCCCCGGCCGGGGCTGCTCCGCCCCCGATGGAGCGGTTCATCGGCTCGGGGAAGTTCGTCTCCGGCACGCTCTCGGCACGCCGTTCGAGGACCGACTGGGAGATATCGTCCGGGATGGTCCGCTCGGTGCCAGACGAGAAGTGCAACGCCACCATCACCACCACCAAGAGGACGCCTATCGACAGCCCGAATACCTCGACCATGCCCGGGGTATGGAAGGATGGTTTAACTACCTATTGATTCCCGACTTTTGCTGCGTGCTCGAAGATGCAGGGCGTTTTCGGCATCACGAGACGGCCCCGTCTCGGACGACTCCGACTCCTCTTCGGCGACCCATCGCTGGCAAAAGCCGGCGTCACTACCCCGCTGGCTTGGGGATTCCGCAGCCCGCTCGCACCCCGCGACACAGTCATCGACGCTCCGCCACAGCCACCGTTCCGCACAGCACCGCAGCCGCCGTGGCGACCGCACCGCGGCAGCAACCGCCGCGACCGCTAGTTACGCGCGAAAATCAGATAGCCCGTGTGGCCGACACCGGCCGTCGAGGGGCGCGTCCCGCGCTCGTCGAAGTCCATCTCGCGCTGGATGGTCTCGTAGGTTTCGGCGTCGAGACCCACTGAGTCGAGTGTTTCAACGACTTCGCGCGCGCTCTCGACGAACGGCGAATAGACCGCGACGAACCCGCCGGGAACCAAGAGTTCAGGAGCGTGTTCGACGACCGCCGGCGCGTCCTCGGTGTCGAGCGTGAGCAGGTCGAACTCCCCGAGCGCGGCGGCGTCGTCGAGCACGTCGCCGGTCCGCACTTCGACACCACCGCCAGCCGACCCCTCACCGACACCGGCCAGCGTCATGTTCTCGCGGGCGACATCGGCGAACTCCGGGTCGCGCTCATAGCTCACCACCGACGCACCCACACGCCCGAGCGCGGCGGCGAGCACGCCAGTTCCGGTCCCAGCATCGAGCACCCTGTCGCCCGCTGCAACGCCGGTGTGACCCATCACGAGACCCACATCCCGGGGTAGCATCGGCGCGCCGGTCCGCTCGAAGTGATGGAAGAGGTCCGGACCACGGAGGTCCCGCACCACGAACTCGGTCCCGAGATGGGTTTCGAGCACCGCCCCGGAGGCTACGTCTTCTGGCACGTCGAGCACGCCGAGGTCCGTCTCCAACCTCGCGCCCGGCTCGCGGAGATACTCGCGGCCCTCGCCGACGAGCAAAACGGCCGTCACTCCAGCCGCGAGACCGCCGCCGCGAGGTCCCCGTCTGCGGCTTCGAGCGCCTCGCGTGCGGCGTCCTCGCTCGCACCCGTGCGCTGAGAGACGATTTCGACGTCCGAGTCGGGAACCGCATCCCCACTGCCCGCATCCTCTTCGTCGCCCTCGCCGAGCGGTATCGCCTCCTCGTCCGCCGCGCGCGTCTCCGGCTCGCCCGTGATGGTGTAGGTCGCCTGTCCTTGGGCGTCCATCCGCTGGACCTCGGCATCGTCGAAGACGAGTTCCTCGTCACCGGTGCGGATGATTATCTCCTCGGCATCGATCTCCTCGATGTCGATGCCCATCTGTTTCATCATCTGCTGCATCTTCTGCGGGTTCAGACCGCCGCCTCCTCCGAACATATCTGCGGGTGGACAGCCAGCGCCTTGTGGCTTCCGACCCGCGCCGGGCGCGCCGGGCAAACGGTTTTGCGCCACCGGGTCCGATTGGATGCATGCGCCGAGCGGATGCCGACGCGACGACGCGCCAGCGCATCGCCGACCACCTCCGCGAACAGCCGGCCGCCGCGAGCACCCTCGCCAGCGAGTTCGCCATCACGACCGAGACGGCCCTCGACCACGTCGAACACGTCGCTCAGTCGCTCGATTCGACCGACGAAGAACTGCTGGTCGCCCCGCCGGAGTGTCGTGACTGTGGCTTCGCGGGCTTCGACGACCGAATCAACCGGCCCTCGCGCTGCCCCGACTGCAAGAGCGAGGCCATCGAAGAGCCGCGATTCACTGTCGAGGGCTAGGGACAGTATCGATACGCCGGGCAGCCGCCCGATGGTCTTCGTAGACGTCGTTCGCCCACCGCACGAGCGCCTCGTTCGTGCCGTCGAGACACCCATATAGCGTGCCCTGTTCGTCGTGGGCACAGACCAGCGCGCGGTCGTCCAAAACCGTGAGCCCGAACGTGATTTCGTCAGGTGAGAGGAACAGTTTGAAGTTCTCGAAGTCGTGGGCGGCCGCGAACGCATCGGGGTAGGCCGCCTGCGAGGTCTCAAGCACCGACTCGTCGATGACGAGTTCCATCGCCACACCGGCTGCGAGCGGCTCGCGGGCGGCCTCGTTGGTCACGGGGCTGACGACCGGGGAAATGCCCCGAAACGTCTCGCCATCGGCTGCGGCGAGCACGTCGGTGACGTGGCTCATCGTGGCGTGGGGGTTCTCGGGGGCGTTCGTCACCAGCCGTGCGTCGTCGAGCGCTGCCGTCGGCAGCGTCGCGCCGACCGAGCCGAGGCGCTGGAGGAACGGTCCCCACTCGTCGACGCGCTCGATGGCCGTTTCGAGGGCGTCGAACTGGTCGAGTACGAGCCGGCCGCCGACCGTGAGTCGGTACTCGCCACCCTCGCTGTGAACCCACTCACGCTCTCCGAGTCCGTCGAGCGTCCGGTGGACCGTCGAGCGCGACAGCCCACACGCATCGACGAGTTCGCACTGGCGGCGCGGCCGTTCGCGGAGGGCTTCGAGAACCCGAACGCGGTTTTCCGAGCCGGCGAGAAACGCGACGTGTTCCCAAGTCCCCATTCGATTGCGGCTTATCCTCCAGAAAAAAGAGTCTTCCGCCGTGCTGGCTCAGCCGTGGCGATACTCCTCGATGGCCGCCCGATAGCCCTCGCGGTGGGTCGGATACGCGAACTCGTAGCCCAACTCCCTGAGTTTGGCGTTCGAGCAGCGTTTGGAGGTCTCGATGCGCCGCCGTGCCGGCTCCGAGAGGTCGCCCTCTCTAAGGCGCTCGGCGGTCGTCCGCTTGTCCGGGCGGGGCACGTCACACTCGTCGGCCAGCCAGTCAGCAAAGTCGCATTTCTCCACTGGTTCGTCATCGACGGCGAGCACTGCCTCCCCACGCCCGGCATCACTGTCGAGCAGGAATCGAATCGCGCCGGCGGCATCCGCCCGATGGAGCATGTTGAGATAGCCCTCCGTCACGGGACCGTCGAGATAGCGCTCAAGTCGGTAGCGCTCCGGGCCGTACAAACCAGCGAATCGCACGACCGTGCCGTCGATACCGTGCTCGCTCGCGTCTTCGAGCGCGACTCGCTCGGCCTCGGCAAGCACTACGGTCTTCTCGGTCGTCGGCTCCAGAGGAGTGCTCTCGTCCACCCAGTCGCCACCGTGGTCGCCGTAGACACCCGTCGAGGAGGTGTAGACGAGGCGGTCGGGCGAGTCCTCGCGCGCGCCGAAGGTTTCGATGACGGTTCGAAGTCCATCGACGTAGATTTCGCGTGCGGCCGCCGCTCCGCGACCGCCGGAACTCGCCGCGAAAATTAGGGTATCGACGTCCGGGACGGCCGTGAGGTCCTCGGGGTTGGTGAGGTCAGCTTCGATGGCGTCGAAGCCGGCGCGTTCGATTGCCTCGTGGCCGTCGGCGGAACGGCGCACGCCGACGACGTCGTGGTCGGGGACGAGCCTGCGCCCGAGTTCGAGACCCACGTAGCCACAGCCGAGGACCGCGACCCTCATGGCTTTCGCTGCTCGATGTAGCCGTGAATCATGGCGAGTTCGTCGAGGTCCATCGGGAGTCGTCCCTCGATCTTCTGCTGGATTTCCCGTGCGTCGAACGACCCGTTGATGCCCGACTCGACCGCCTCGACGTCGAGCACGGCGGTCGTCATCCCCATCAGGAGGTGGTCACGGGTCTCCGTGGCGATGGCGTCGGCGTCGGGTTCGTCCGGGTCGAGCGCGAGCACGGCCGCGGCATCTTCGAGCGTCATGGCTGGCGATTCACTGTTTGCGAGCGCCTCGCTCTCGACACCCGTCTCCTCGCGTACCGTCTCGACGCCGTGGCTCTCGATGACCGCTCGCAGTCGCTCGTCGTAGCGCGCACGCAGTTCCTCGGGCGTGAGGTCGCCAGCATCGTCGATGTCGTGAAGCATGGCCCCGATAGCCGCCGCCGACGTAAGTGAATTGAGTTCGTGCCCGACACCGTAGCCATCCCGAGCGAGCGCCTCGGCCATTCCTGTGACGGCGGCGAGTTCGCCCACTCGTCCGCCACGGGCGAGCGCCGCGCGGGCGGCCCCGAACGGCTCTCGATATGCTCGTTGGGCCAGTGCCGCGTCGTGTTCGCCGACGATAGCGGCGAACCGGGCCGCAGCCACGAGAACGCCGACCGTTCCCTCGTCGTGATGGCGCTCGCTGCCCTCGCTATGGGTTTCGATTCCGACGATGGAGCCGTCGAGCGCCGCGATGGCCGTCGTCCGACAGGCCCGATTCGAGAGCCGGCCGCGTCCGGCACAGTCGGTCGCGTTGATGTGAAGCCGTCGGTTTTCGACATGTGGCTCGCACTCACAGCGTGTACCCGCCCCGACCGTCCGGCTCGTCCGCTGCACGCCGCCGACTGGTCGCGGCTTCGGCTTTGAACCCTCGGACGACTACTGGTAGGCCAACTGCATGATCCACTGGGAGAAGGCGTCGCTTTCCGGTTCGACGTCCTCCTCGCCGACCAGCGGCGAGAGTTCGTTGCCGGCCATCAGCAGTGAGAAATCGAGGTCGCGCGCCGCCGGCGCGATGTAGTAGGTGTTGTGACCTTCATAGACGGTGTCCTCGCGCTCGACGAGACCGCGCTCTTCGAGGCGCTCGGCCATACGGCTACCGGTGCGCGAGTCAACGTCGAGTTCCTTCCAGAAGTCGCTCTGGTGGATTCCTCCTGTGGAGCGGACGAGTTCGAGGGCGGCGCGCTCGTCCTCCGAGAGGTCGTCTTCGGCCGTCGTGCTCATACGCTATCCACACCGCCGGAGGGGTTAAATCCGGCGTTCGACCCGCTCGAAAGCGGTTCGACAGGGCGGTCCGTCGGCGAACTCGTACTCGCCGTTGCCCTCCTCGTCGATGGCGATGAGCGACGACGAGCGCGTGCCGAAGCCGAACTCCTCGTGGTGGACGCAGACGCCGTAGTCGTGGTCGCCGAGGACGTCGGCCGCGCGGTCGAGCCACTCCTCGCTCCCCTCGCCGGGGTCGGGCTGGAGCGCTTCACGCACCTTTCTGCCATTTGCGGCCTGTCGCTCGCCGCGTTCGGGCCACGACTCGGAGATGTCGACGTCGCCGATTTCGCCGGTGTTCATGACGACGTGGACGCCGGGATCGAGGTTGCGAACTCGTAACTGTTCATCCCATTCGAGCAGGACCGCCGCCCGCTCGTCGGCCACCACGAGGTTGAACCCCTCGTACTCGTCAGTCTCGACCGCACGCTCGACGTGACGGGCCGCCGTTTCCGCCGAATCGGCTTCGAGCGCGTCACGGACGAGCAGCCCGCGCGAGCGCTCGCCCGCCAACTCCCTGTCCGTCCAGCGGTTCGTGACCGCAACGAACAATCCATGTGCGTTGTAGCCGATCCACGTCCCGCCCGCCTCGGCGTCGCTCGGGGCGAGGACTTTCGGGTCTTCCGAGAGCAGTCCGGGCGCGTTCGACTCGCGGTCGACGGCTTCGTCGCGGTTGGCCGCCACCACCACCGGCCGGTCGGCGAAGACCTGCCACGCGAGCACGAGGGTGCACATGGGTCGATGGAGGGACCGGGAAGCCTAAACCCCGCCGGTCGCCGTGGGTGGTGGCGCGGCGGCGCACGAAGGAGTCAGTTGGGAAGGTCCGTGGGCGATGGTGAATACGAGTGTGGGCGAACGGAGCCGAGCGCCAGCCCCGAGAACGGTCCCGGCTGCGAGCGCGAAGAGCGCGTGCTCTCGGTGCTCGATACGCGCTGAGGACGGAGGGCAAACGGTTTGCCGACCCGGAAGCGAGAGGGGTCATGTTCGACAAGACCACGTGGATTCGTCTGCCACGCAACGTCGTGGTCGGCCACGGCGTGCTCTCCGAGACCACCGACGCCATCGCCGAGCTCCATCTCGGTGGCCGCCCGCTCGTCGTGACCAGTCCCACGGCCCGCGAGGTCGCCGGCGAGCGCGTCGTCGCGGATTTCGCCGATGGGGGAACGGAACCGGCGACGGTCGTCGTCGAGCGGGCGAGTTTCGGAGCCGTCGAGCGCGTCATCGAGACCGCCCGCGAGACCGAGGCGGGCTTTCTGGTGGGCGTCGGTGGCGGCAAACCAATCGACATCGCCAAGATGGCGAGCGACTCGCTCGACATGGGCTTCGTCTCGGTACCGACGGCGGCGAGCCACGACGGCATCGTCTCCGGACGCGGGAGCGTCCCCGAAGGCGACAGCCGTCACAGCGTCGCCGCCGAACCTCCCTTAGCTGTCGTCGCTGATACCGAAATCATCGCCGACGCGCCGTGGGAACTCACCACCGCCGGGTGTGCGGACATCATCTCGAACTACACTGCCGTCCGCGACTGGCAGCTCGCCAACCGCCTCCAGAACGTCGAGTATTCGGAGTACGCGGGCGCACTCAGTCAGATGACCGCCGAGATGCTCGTCGACAACGCCGACTCCATCAAACGAGGGTTGGAGGAGTCGGCGTGGGTCGTCGTCAAGGCGCTCGTCTCCTCGGGCGTGGCGATGTCCATCGCCGGCTCCTCACGGCCGGCGAGCGGGGCCGAACACCTCTTTTCCCACCAACTCGACCGCATCGCCCCCGGCGCGGCGCTGCACGGCCATCAGGTGGGTGTCGGCTCGATTCTGACCGAATACCTCCACAGCGGCGAGGCAGGCAGATGGAAGAACATCCGGGATGCACTCGCCGGTCTCGGTGCTCCGACGGCCGCTGCCGAACTCGGTATCGACGAGACCGCCATCGTCGAGGCGCTCACGACTGCCCACGCCATCCGCGACCGCTACACCATCCTCGGTAACGGGATGAACGAGAGCGCCGCCCGCGAAGTCGCCACGACGACGGGCGTCATCGGCGGGAAGTAATACGGGCGTCAGTCGTCGGCCGCCGGCCGCCCGGCGGCGTAGATGCGGTCTATCTGGTCGTCGAATCGCGCCTCGATGTTGCGGCGCTTTTTCTTCAGTGACGGCGTGAGCAGGTCGTTTTCGGGCGTCCATTCGAGGGGAACGAGTTCGAAGCGCTTGATGCGCTCGTGGGGTTCCAGCTCGTCGTTGACGTTCTCGACGTGTGCTTCGACCCACGCGCGGGCGTTCTCGTCGCGGCAGAGCGCCGCGCGGTCGCTCGGGAGTTCGATTCCCTTTCGGGCGGCCCACGCACGCAGTTTCTCGAAGTTCGGGACCAACAGGGCGCTCACGAACTTCTCGTCGTCGCCGAGCACCATCGCCTGTTCGACCCGCTCGGAGGTGGCGAAGGCGTCCTCGATGGGTCCGGGCGCGACGTTCTTGCCCGTGGTGAGCACCAACAGCTGTTTCAGCCGCTCGTGATAGACGAGATACCCATCGGCATCGCGTTCGACGATGTCGCCGGTCCGCAGCCAACCCCCTTCTTCGAAGGTGGCGTCGGTTTCCTCCGGGTTCTCCCAGTAGCCATCGGTGACGTTCGGCCCCCGTACCAAGAGTTCGCCACGGTCGCCCTCGCGG
Source organism: Halococcus sp. AFM35 (assembly GCF_051195015.1). Taxonomy (NCBI): domain Archaea; kingdom Methanobacteriati; phylum Methanobacteriota; class Halobacteria; order Halobacteriales; family Halococcaceae; genus Halococcus; species Halococcus sp. AFM35. Next base: position 101,733 of record NZ_JBNTJU010000006.1, on the reverse strand, counting down.
TCGCGCTGTTCGGGTGGCAGAACGTCCGAATCGAGTTTCGTCTCGACGCCAGTGAGCGGCGGCCCCAGCGTTCCGGGCTTCGGCGCTTCTGGTGGGTTGACCGAGACGACGGGTGCGGCCTCGGTGAGTCCGTAGCCCTCGTAGATGGGGAGGTCCATCCCGTCGAATAGGCGAGCCAGTTCCGGTGAGAGGCTGCCGCCGCCGCTGATGAAAAAGTCGATATTGCCGCCCATCGCTTCCTTCACAGTGCTGTAGACGAGGCGGTTGGCGAGCGCGCGCTCGACCCGGAGTGTCCGCCCCGGTTTCTCCTCTCGACTGGTGCGCTTTGCCGCCGCGACCGCGCGCTCGAAGATGCGACGTTTCACGGCCGAATCGGCGTCCTCACGCATCGAGTCGAAGATGCGCTCGTAAATTCGTGGAACGCTGATGGCGGTCGTCGGCCGGACGGTTTCGATGTCTTCGGCCACCGTGTCGGCGCTCTCGGCGTAGGCGACGGTCGCGCCGCTCGCAAACAGGAAGAAGTGGCCCGCGAGGCGCTCGAAGACGTGCGCGAGCGGGAGAAAGGACAGGGCGACCGTCTCGCGGCCCACCGAAGGGAGGCCGGTGGATCTGTCGGGCCGGTCGCCGAAGCGCTTTCTGAGCTGGTTGATGTTCGCCCGGAAGTTGCGATGGGTCATGCGGACGCCCTTCGGTTTGCCCGTCGTTCCGGAGGTGTAGATGAGACTCGCCAAATCCTTGGGGGTGCGCTCGCTCAGCCAGCCCTCGTAGGCCGCGCGGTCGAAGGCTTGCTCGCCGCGCTCGTAGATGTCGGCGAGCGTGAACACGTCTTCACGAGTGGTCGAAACGTCGTCAAGCACGACGACGAATTCGAGGTCGAGCGCGTCCTCGACTGCCATCACGCGCTCCAATCGGTCGCGGTCGTCGACGATTACCCCCGTGGCTCCGGGGTCGGCGAGCAGGTACTCGACCTGTCGTGGCGAGGATTCTTTATACACAGTGGTGACGACCGCGCCCGCCGCCAGCAGGGCGAAGTCGGCCTGTGCCCACTCCATGCGCGACGGCGAGAAGATGCCAACCCGGTCGTCGGCTTCGACGCCGAGGTCGCGGAAGCCGGCCGCGAGCGAGCGGACGATTGATTGGAACTCCTCGTAGGTGAGCGTCACGTACTCGCCGGGGTCGGCCCGTTTGACGACGCTGCCGGCGAGTGAACGCTCGTGGACGCCACCCTTGTACCGCTGAGCGGGCTGGTCGGCGTTGCGTGTCGCGCTCCGCTCGAACAGTCGTGGGATGGTGTCGGTGCCGATGACTTCGTCGGTGTGTTCGCGCTCGGCCGCGCGCCAATCCCCGTCGGTCATGGCTGTCGATATCGCGCGGAGACCATAGGTGTTGGCCCGAAAACAGGCGGTAGGTGTGGTGGTCGCGGTGCGGTGGCGGCGCGGCTGCGGTGGCGGTCGCGGTGTGGCCACCGTAGCGGCTGCGGTTTGCGGTGTGGCGGTCCCTCGGCGGACGAAGGACGAGCGAGCGTCGAGCAGCGCTCCGCGCCGCTGACCGTTCGAGCGGGCAGCGAGGCGGTGAAACCGCCTCGAAGGAGACGGCGAAGCCGTCTCCCGGCCCGCGAGAAGATAGCGAGTGAGGGCTTCTGCGGTGCTGGGTAGTGGTTGGTGGTGCAGTACTGTCCGTGTGAGCGTAGCGAGCGCGGTTTGCGAGCGGGAGTTTTTGGTCCAGATTTTTGCGAGGAGCGAGGGAGTGAAGCTCCCTCGGACCGTGTGAACGGGCGCGAAGCGCCCGTGAGCAGAGAGTTGAGCGCGAGCAACGCGAGCGCGAACCCCGAAGTAAAAAGGTGGGTGTTAGAAACTGTCGATGACGGGGATGCCCATCGTCTCGAAGTCGTCCATCGCCGCCAGTTTCGCCGAGACGTCGTCGAGTGTCACGGTTTCCGAGACCACCGCGCTCGGGTCGAGTTTGCCGTCGCCGACCATTCGAAATATCTCGTCGTAGTTGGTCGGGGCCATCCCGAGCGAGCCGATGAACTCGATTTCACCCATCACCATCATGTCGGTCGGCAGCGAGACCATCCCCTGTTCGTCCTGCGTCGAGAGGCCGACCTGGATGTGCTGGCCGCGGGTCCCGAGACTCAGCACCGAGTTCCGACAGGTGGTCTCGATGCCGAGCGCATCGACCGAGACCGCCGCGCCGCCGTCGGCAATGGATTTGACCTCGTTGGGTGTGTCCTCGACGTCGCTCGCGTTGACCGTCGCGCTCGCACCGAGTGCTTCGGCCTTTTCGAGCTTTTCGTCCTGTAAATCGACCGCGATGACGTTCCCGCCGAGCGCGCTGGCGATGTGCACAGCGGAAAGGCCAACGCCACCGCAGCCATGCACCGCCACCCAGTCGCCACCGCCGATGTCGGCCCGATGGGCAAGCGCGTGGAAGGAAGTCATGAACCGACAGCCAAGTCCGGCCATGTCGACCGACGAGACGCCGTCGGGCAGCGGGACGGCGTTGTGTTCGGCGGCCGGGACGTGGAGTTGTTCGGCGAACGCACCGGGCACCGATTCGACGAAGCCGAGCGGGCGGATGTTCTCGCAGGTGTTGCCGTGGCCGGTGCGACACTGCTTGCAGGTCCCGTCGCCGAGGTTGAACGGGACCGTGACCTGCTGGCCCTCCGATAGATGCTCGACCTCGTCGCCGACCGCGACGACCGTGCCCGCCGGCTCGTGGCCGAGGATTTGGCCCTGTTGAGGCTGGATGCCGAGCCAGTCCCAGTCGCCCTGCCAGCCGTGCCAGTCGCTCCGACAGATGCCACAGGCCTCCATTTCGACCACCGCACCCGTGGGGTCGGGGTCGGGTGCGTCCACGTCCCGGATGTCGAGCGGTTCGCCGTGTTCTTCGAGGACTGCTGCTCGCATAGCCTCTGTGTCACTGTCTGCCACAGTCATAACTGTTCCGCCGACGCCGACCGGCAAGCGATTCGACCGGCCATCGAATTTTCCGTCGTTCACGCTCGGCAGGAAGATACTTTTCGCTGGAAACCCATGACCACCTATGGCGTTCCAGCTATCGGGAGAACACGAGGCCATCCGCAAAGCCGTCCGCGAGTTCGCCGAAGACGAAATCGTGCCTGTTGCGCGCGAACACGACGAAACTGGAGAGTACCCCGAAGAACTCAGACGGGAGGCCGCAGAATACGACTTCGTCGCGCCGAACATTCCCGAAGAATACGGCGGCGCGGGCATGGACGCGCTCGCGTCGACGCTCGTGACCGAGGAACTCTGGCGTGCCGACCCCGGCATCGGGAGCGCGGTCGGCTCGGCCGGGTTCGGCAGCAGTATGCTCATCGCCTATGGGGAGGAGTGGATGAAAGAGGAGTGGCTGCCGCCGATTGCGGCCGGCGAGTCAGCCTCGGCGAGCGCCATCTCCGAACCCGCCCACGGCTCGAACGTGGCGGGCATCGAGACTCGTGCCGAGCAGGACGGTGACGACTACGTATTGAATGGCAACAAGATGTGGATTACCAACGGTACTGTCGCCGACATCGCCATCGTGATGGCCAAGACCGACCCCGAGGCGGGCCATCGGGGCATCACGGCCTTCCTCGTCCCCACCGACACCGAGGGATTCTCGGCGGAGAAGATCGACAACAAACTCGGGATTCGCGCGTCGGACCTCGCGGAGTTACGTCTCGACGACGTCAGGGTCTCGGAGGAAAACGTCGTCGGCGAGGTCGATGAAGGATTCTACCAGCTGATGAACTTCTTCGCGTCGGGGAGAGCGAGCGTCGCCGCCCAAGCGGTGGGGGCCGCACAGGGCGCGCTCGATGCTGCCAAGGAGTACGCGGGCGAGCGCGAGCAGTTCGACCAGCCAATTAGTGAATTTCAGGCCATCCAGCACAAACTCGCCGAGATGGCGACCGATGTGGACGCCGCGCGCTCGCTGGCCTACCGGGCCGCCACCGCGGTCGAGAGCGACGCCGACGACGCGGTGCGGCTGGCGAGTATGGCAAAGCTGTTCGCCAGCGAGCACGCCGTCGACGTGGCCGACGAGGCGATTCAGGTGTTCGGCGGTGCAGGCTACGTCACCGACCACCCCGCCGAACGCTACTACCGCGACGCGCGCATCACGAAGATCTACGAGGGGACGAGCGAAATCCAGAAGAACATCATCGCCGACCAACTGCTATGAATCACAACGACTGGGCCGCCGGACAGGAAGAAACGACCGTCACAGTTGACGGTCACGAGCTATCGGTGGCCTACCGCGATGACGGCGAGGAGGACGGCGAACCGCCCGTGGTCTTCCTGCACGGCATTCCGACGTGGTCGTTCCTCTGGCGCGATATCGCCCCACCGATTGCCGAGGAGCGCCGGGTGATTACGCCCGACCTGTTGGGGTATGGCAACTCCGCCATGCACGACGGCTTCGATAGGTCGATACGCGCACAGGAGGCGATGCTCGACGACTTCCTTTCACAGTTGGGCATCGAGCGCGTCTCGCTGGTCAGCCACGACATCGGGGGCGGGGTCGCGCTCCGGTACGCCGCCCACAATCCCGAGAATGTCTCGAAACTCGTCTGCTCGAACGCGGTCTGCTACGATTCGTGGCCCGTCGAGTTCATCTCCGACCTCGGACTGCCCGATACGATGGAGACCGACCTCGATGACCTCGAAGCACGGGTGAGTTCGGCGTTCTCGCAAGGAACTTACGACGACCCCGACGAGGAGTTCGTCGAAGGACTCACCGCGCCGTGGCTCACGGAGGAGGGACGAACGTCGCTCTCGCGGTGTGCAGTGGCGACGAACACGAATCACACGACCGAACTCGATTACGGTAACATCGAGACCGACGTACTCTGTCTGTGGGGCGCGGACGATTCCTTCCAGCCAATCGAATACGGCGAGCGTCTCGCTGCGGAGACCGGCGGCGAGGTGGCCGCACTCGACGAGGCCTACCACTGGGTGATGGAAGACCGCACCGATGCGTACATCGACGAGCTCCGGGAGTTTCTCGTGGAGGAGTGAGATGCAGGGAGACACACCGGAGTGGGAGTTCACCGAACGCGACGTGGTGATTCTGCGCGAGCTCGCGGGCGACCCACAGGTCTCCTCGCGCCAACTCACCGACATCCTCGCCGACAAATACGGTATCGAGGTCTCGCACGTCACGGTCAGCGAGTCGATTCGACGGATGCGCGAGGAGGGCGTCTTCCGCGAGGCGGTCATCCCCAACGAGGACTTTTTCATCTTCGGACTGTTCGAGTTCAAGTTCAACGCCGAGCACTTCGCCGAGGAGTGGCGCGCGGCGATGGAGTACATCCGCGATTCGCCGAATACCCTGTTCTATTTCCTGTCGGATGGTGAATACCAGTGGAAGACAGTGATGATGTTCCCGACTCGTGAGGCGGAATCGCGCTGGATACACGAGTTCTACAAGGAACACGGAAGCGTGGTTTCGAACATCCGCAACTCCGTCGTGACGAACGTCCTCAAGTTCGGTACCGACCCCGAGCTTCTCGAAAGCCTGAACGACGGCCCGCGAACCCGGGAATAATCAGCCGATTATCGTCACCGGAATCGAGACCTTGCGCGCGACCTCCTCGGCGACGCTTCCCAGCAGCAGGCGTTTGGTGCCGGAGCGACCGTGGCTGCCGATGACGATGTGGTCGACGTCGTTGTCGTCGGCGTACTGGATGACGACGTCGCTCGGTACGCCGCTTTCGGCCGCGGTCGTGACGGCGACGCCGTACTCCTCGGCTACTGTCTGTGCGCTCGACTGGACCTCCTCGCTCTTCTCGCGTGCCTGCTGCTGCCAGCGCTCCCCGAGGGTGTTGCCCGGCGCGCCGTAACCCCATTCGGCGGGGTCGATGGCGTGGATAACCGTGAGTTCGTCCCCCGAGTGCTCGGTGAGGGCGTATTCGAGCGCCTCGTGGGCCTGTTCGGAGTCGTCGAACGGCACCAGAACGCGTTTGCTCATACCCACTCTATAGCGAGGTCACCAAAGAGTCTGCTGCCGGCTCAGCGCACCAGCGAGAGCAGTTCACACGAGAGGACGGTCTCGTCGTCCTGGTTCACCACTCCTGCCCCGTATCTGACCGTCCCACTCGCACGCGGATGGTCGCGCTCGACCGTTTCGAGCACCTCGGTCTCGACGTGGATGGTGTCGCCGATGAAGGTGGGTGCGGCGAACCGAAGCGAATCGACCCCGTAGAAGGCGATGACGTCGTCGCGCTCGTCGGGCGTGCGCGACTGCCAGAGCAGGCCCGTCATCGCCGCAAAGACGAACGCGCCATGGACGATGCGCTCGCCGTATTCGGTACTCTCCATCCGCTCCTCGTCGGTGTGGTGGTGGTTGAAATCACCACTCACACCGGCGAAGTTCACGACATCGGCTTCCGTTATCGTCCGCCGCGCCGTCTCTCCCGTCTCGCCCGCTTCGACTGACTCGAAGGTGCTCATCGGTCCTCCCGAAACAGCCGATAGCTGGTGCGGCCGACCGCGACCGCCTCCTCCTCACCGTCAGGTGCAACGCTCGATACGGTCGCATCGGTGACGCCCATCGACCCGCCCGCGCGGACGACTTCGGCCTCCACGGTCAAATCGTCGGTCGCGGGGCGGAGATACGAGACGTTCAGGTCGGTGGTGGTGAGCGTCGCGTCCTCGGGGTTGTCGAACGTCGAGCGGAGCGCGAACCCGCTCGCCGAGTCGACGAGCGTGGCCGCCACCCCGCCGTGGACGTTCGCCTCGCCACCGGGCACGAGATTGGTGAACTTCTCGTCGTAGGGCACGCGGAGGACGACGTGACCGTGCTCGATTGTCTCGATTTCGAGACCGAGCCACGCGAACAGCCCGTGCTCGTCGACGATGGCTTCGAGTCGGCTCCGCTCGGTGGCCGAGAGTTCGGTCATCGCTCCGCTGTGACTGGTTCGCCGCCCTCGTAGTCGTGGAAGCCGGCCCCGCTCTCCACGCCAGTGTTCCCCGATTCGACCAGTTCGACGAGGTAGTCGGCGGGTTCGAAACGCTGCTGGCCAGTCTCCTCCCGAAGCGATTCGAGCTTTTCCAGTATCGTATCGAGACCGATGTCGTCCCCTCGTCGGCACGTCCCTTCGGGAAAGCCGGTGCCGAGGCGCATGCCGGTGTCGATGGCTGCGGCGGTCGCCACGTCCCCGCCGATGAGTTTCGCGGCCTCGTTGACCATGCACGCTTCCACGCGAAGCGTGTCGAAGCCCTCGCCGTCGCCCTCCTCGTAGTCCGCGCCGTCGCCCTCCTCGTAGTCGTAGTAGCCCTTTCCGGTCTTGCGACCCAACTCTTCGGCCTCGACTTTCTCCTCGATGAGCGGTGGGTTCTCGATGCCGGCCTCCTCGCGCACCGAGTAGCCGATGTCGATACCCGTCAGGTCGCCGAGTTCGAACGGTCCCATCGGGTAGCCTCGCCGGTGGACCATCGCGGCGTCGGCCTCCCGGATGGTCGCCTCGCCATCGGAGACCATCCACGCGGGTTCGACCATGAACGGCCAGAGGACGCTGTTGACGACGAAGCCGTTGACGTCCTTGCGGACGTAGATGGGGGTCTTGCCGAGCGACTCGACGAACCCGTGGGCAGTTTCTGCGGTGTCGTCGGTCGTGTGCTCGCCGTAGATGACCTCCACGAGGTCCATCTTCACAGGAGGATTGAAGTAGTGGGTGCCGACGACCTGTCCCTCCCTGTCGGTAGCGCTTGCGATTTCGGTGATCGACAGCGAAGAGGTGTTCGAGGCGAGAATTGCCTCATCGGGCGCGAGGTCGTCGAGGTCGGAATAGATTTCCTTTTTCAGGTCCATCCGCTCGGGCGCGGCCTCGACGACCAGATCGACGTCTCTCACTGCTTCGTCGAGGTCGGTCGTCGTGTCGATGTGTGCGAGCACTTCGTCGGGGTCATCGACCGCCCCGTTCTCGGCGAGTTTGTCGAGGCTCCACTCGATGTCCTCGTAGCCGGAGTCGACGAACTCCTTCTCGACGTCGCGCATCGTCACGTCGTAGCCCGCGAGCGCGACGACCTCGGTGATGCCGTGGCCCATGTTGCCCGCGCCGAGCACCGCCACCCGTTCGATGTCGTTCGTCATGGTCGTTCCGGCGTTCGCCGTCGGCTTAATACCCCCGCAATCGGCGACCGGTTCATAGCGGCTCCTCGCCCTCGATGATGCGCACCGCTCGGTCGGCGAGTTCAGGGACTCCCGATTCCATCTTCGGATACAGTGGGTCGTCGGCGTTGTCCTCCAGATAGCGCCGGAAGAACATCTCGCCCAACCCCGCGAGTTTGTAGACTGCGAGCGCACGATAGAAGCGGTCGTTCTCGTAGGCGATTCCCGTCTGTTGCTCGTACCGTTCGACCAACTCCCGTCTGGTGGGATAGCCCTCGCGCGTCATGAACGTCGAATTGAGCGAGTCGGTCGCCGCCGGGGGGTCGGGGTCACCCTCGTCCCACCAGTACGAGAGCATCCAGCCGAGGTCCACGAGCGGATTGCCGAGGGTACTCAGTTCCCAGTCGAAGACGGCGACGATTTCGGGGGGTGTGCCCGGTGCGAACATCACGTTGTCGAGCTTGTAATCGCCCTGCACGAGCGTGTGGGTCGGCGCGTCGGGGACGTTCTCGGTGAGCCATTCCATCACGTCGTAGAGTTCGGGGACCTCGCGTTCGTCGGTCGTGACGTCGAACGCCCACGTCAACTGCTCGGACCAGCGTTCGACTTGGCGCTCGGTGAACCCCTCGGGATGGCCGAACTCGCCGAGACCCACGTCCTCGTAATCGACGGCGTGGATTTCACAGAGACCATCCACGAGTTCCTCGCCGATTCGCCGGCGATGATCGGGCGTGGCGAAGCGGTCGGGTTCGTCCTCGCGCAGCACGTCGCCGGCGACGCGCTCCATCACGTAGAAGTCACAGCCCAGCACCGAGTGGTCCTCACAGGCCAACACGGTGGGTGGCACCCTGACCGCCGTGTCCTGCAAGGCGTCCATCACGCGATACTCCCGGAGCACGTCGTGGGCGGTGTCGGCCACTTCGCCGGGCGGCGGGCGACGGACCACGAGGTCGCGGTCGCCCCATTCGACGAACAGCGTCTCGTTCGAGTGACCCTCCTGATGGTGGTGGACCTCGTACTCCTCGACCGCCCCCAACTCTCGCTCGAAGTGGTTCGCCAGCGACTCCTCGTCGACGATGCGTGCGAAATACTCGTCGCTCATCGGTCGCTCCGGTTCGGTCGCGGCGATGATTTCGTTACCATTGGTAGACCGATTGTGCATCGAGGTACGAATAACTGCTGGGTACACCAAACCGAGTCGACACGTTCGGCGGCGATTTCGGGTTTGTGGCCGCGAGCGGCCGGCACTGCTATCGGACCAAAAAATATCGTAATTCATGTCTGTACGTTCTATTTTCACTATCGGCCCTATCGTTTTACAATGTAGTGTCGAGAAGGGTGTGCATGGAGTACAACGATTCGGCGACCGCTCGGGAGCTACGAGAACGTGCCCACGAGTTCATGGCGGAGGTCGTCCTGCCAGAGGAGCGCGCCCACGCCGGCGGCAGCATCGGGCGCGAGACCATCGACGACCTGCGCGAACAGGCCCGCGAGTACGACGTCTATGCACCCCAAATTTCCGAAGCACACGGTGGAATGGGCATCGCGCTCCGAGACGTGCTGCCGCTGTTCGAGGAAGCAGGCAGAAGCCTGCTGGGCGCGCCCGCGATGCGCGTCGACGCACCGGACGAGGGGAACATGCACACGCTCGAACTCGTCGGCACCGAGGCACAGAAAGAGGAGTGGCTCGACCCACTCGTCGCGGGCGAGATTCGGTCGGGCTTTGCGATGACCGAACCCGCTCCCGGTGGTGGGTCGGACCCGAAGATGCTCCGGACGACCGCCGAGAAAGAGGACGGCGAGTGGGTCATCGACGGCCACAAGTGGTGGACCACGCAGGGCAGCGACGCCGACGTCCTGCTGGTGATGGCCCGCACCGACGAGGAGGCCCATCCCTACGCCGGCTGCTCGATTATTCTCGTGCCGACGGAGGCCGAGGGCGTCGACATCGTCCGGGACATCCCGCATCTCGGCCAGAGCTTCATGCCCGAGAGCCACGCCGAAATCCGTTTCGACGGCGTTCGCGTGCCCGAAGAGAATCTCCTCGGGGACGAAAACGAGGGCTTCACGGTCGCTCAGCAGCGCCTCGGCCCGGCCAGACTCACCCACTGCATGCGGTTTTCGGGCATGGCCGACCGCGCGCTCGACGTGGCGAAAGCCTACATGAGTGAACGAGAGGCGTTCGGCTCCGACCTCTCCGAAAAGCAGGCCCAGCGCTTTGCGATTGCGGAGGCCGAAACCCGCCTGCACGCCGCGCGGACGATGGTCCGCGATGCCGCCGAAAAACTCGACGCCGGCGGGGAGGCCCGTATCGAGGTCTCGATGAGCAAGGTCTTCGCCGCGAACGTCGCCCAAGAGACCATCGACCTCGCCATCCAGTGCTGTGGCGGGGCCGGCATCAGCCGGGACCTGCCGCTGGCGGACTTCTACGACGCCGTACGCGCCTTCCGCATCGTCGACGGCGCCGACGAGGTTCACAAGCGGACCATCGCGCGCGAAGCGTTCGAGGAGACGAATTCAGCGGAAATAGAGACGATTCCGCGGTTCGACGGCTGACTCGGGCCGAGGTGTTTTGGTCGCTCGACGGTATCGCCACACATGGACCGAGAGCTTCGGTTCGCCGCCGACGCCATCCGCGAGGCCCACAGTACAGTAGTGATGACCGGCGCGGGCGTCAGCACCGCCTCGGGCATCCCTGATTTCCGTGGCGACGGCGGACTCTGGGAGACTCACGACCCGACTGACTTCCACCTCTCGCGGTTCGAGACCAGTCCTGAAGAGTTCTGGCGCGACCGTCTCGACCTTCGGGAGACGCTACACGAAGCGGACCCCGAACCGAACGCCGCCCACGTGGCGCTCGTCGACCTCGAATCACAAGGACATCTCGACGCACTCATCACCCAGAACATCGACGGGTTGCACCACGCTGCCGGCTCCGAAGAGGTCGTCGAGATTCACGGCTCCGGCGAGCGCGTCGTCTGTCGAGACTGCGGGCGGCGCGCTCCGGCGGAACCGGTCCGCGAGCGCGTCCGGGACGGCGACTGTCCGCCGCGCTGTGAGTGCGGTGGACTTCTCAAACCCGATGTGGTGCTGTTCGGCGAGCAACTGACCGAGCACGCACTCTACCGCTCGCACGCGCTCGCCGAGAAGAGTGACGTGTTTCTCGTCGCCGGCTCTTCGCTCACCGTCGAGCCGGCCGCGTCGCTACCCCACACCGCCGCCGACAACGGTGCGACGACCATCGTCGTGAATCTCGACCGAACCACGCTCGCCGAGCGTGCCGACTACGACTTTCGGATAGACGTGACCGACGCGCTCCCGCGACTGGAGGGGGCGGTCGCCTCGACCACCGCACCCGACTCGAATCGGGCATAGACTTTTGCGCTGGCCCCTCGTTTCCGCCGTATGGACTACGGCATCGTCCGCACCGACGACGTGCGCGTGAGTGACCTCTCGGAGGTCGATGAGATCCCGCCGGACCTCGACGTCCGCTCGCTCGACGAGGCGCTCGGAACGGACGAGATGAACGTCAAGCTCTGGTATTTCGACCCCGGCGAGGAAATCCAGTATCACGCCCATTCCGAACAGGAGGAACTCTACTATATACTGGAAGGCGAGTTCTCGGTGAAGGTCGGTCCCTCCGGCGAGGAGGAAACTCACGAGGTCGGACCGGGAACGTTCTACGCCGCCGGGCCAGAGACCGGCCACGGCCACCAATACATGGGTGACGACCGCGGTATCGTCCTCGCCATCGGCACGCCGGCGGTCGAAGACCCTGGACTCGACCCGCACGACCTCGATTGACCTATTTCGAGACGACTTCGGCGTCGGGGGCGTTTTTCATCACGCTTCGCATCCCTTTGAGCGCGTTCTGTTTGCTGGTGTAGCCCTCGCCGCTGGTGGCGATGATGTTGCCGTTGCGATGGACGAGCCGCCAGCGCCACTCGCTCGCCCTATCCCGGAAGATTTCGAAGCGTCCGAGGCTGTGGACGGCATCATCGTTACCGGCCACCGTGCTCGCAGCGGTCGAAGATTCGTTTTCGCCCCATTCGAGTTCAAGTTCGAGGCTCATTTCTCCTGACTCGCGCTCGACTTCGATTTCGAAAAGAGGGGATTCCGGCGGATCGACCTGTACCGACTCTGGGCCGTCTTCGAGCGTCACCGGGCCGTCGTTTTCGAGCGCCGTCGCCAACGACCGGAAGACGGCGGCGATGTCGGTGCGGCTCCGTCGGCGCTCGCTTTCGAACAAAGTCTCGTCTGCCATACGGCCCCTTTACTCGGCGGAAGTATAAAACGAGGCGTCGGGAGCGACTCAGGCAGGTGCGTACGAGCGGTCGAGATGCTCGACGATGCGCTCGGATTCGCTCATCGTAATGCCGCGCTCGTCGTCGATGAGGACTGGAACGTCGCGCTGGCCCGAGACCCGTTTCACCTCGTCGCGTTTGGAGTGCAGTCCCTCGACCCAGACGCTCTCGAAGCCGATATCCAGTTCGTCGAGTCGGTCGACGACGTACTCACAGTGCGGGCAGCCTTCGAGACGATAGAGCGTGATGGCCATGACCATGCTCCGTCGGCCACGAACAAAAGCCTCCTGCCGATGGCGTTTTGTGTCCAACCGTCGACCATCGGGTATGCCACCGAGCGAGGGCGAGCGCGCCCCGGACTTCGAGGCGCTTCTCTGTGACGGCGAGACCTTCCGACCCATCCACCTCTCGGCCGTGCTCGACGGCGGTTGCGTGCTCGTCTTTTATGGATTTTCGTTCAGCGCCATCGCCGAGAACTGGTGGAAGCGCTACGAACGGGCCGGCTGGGACGATTTCGAAGTTCCTGTGGTGGGTGTGAGCCGCGACGGTCCCTACGCTCAGAACGCGTTCTTGCGGTATCTCGACGGTCCCTTTCGACTGTTCAGCGACGGCGAGGGGACCGCCGCCGAGAGCTACGACCTACTCACGGCGCGCGGGGGAATGGGGCGAACGAAAACCGCCCGCCGCGCCGTCTTCGTCCTCGACGGCGACCGGCGCGTGACCCATCGCTGGCTCGGCGAGGACTGGATTTCGCCCGTGCCGCGTACGGACATCGAGGCGGCGGTCGCGGAGTTGTCCGGGTAGTCTCGACTCGGCCATGGCGCACACACGGAGGGGCCGGTATGAGGGTCATCGACCATCCACACGGCCGGGCGCACCTGCGGCTCGGTCTCGCTGCGCAATCTCTCGGCATATCGTGGGTGTGACTTCGACGAACCGCTCTGTTTCGGCCTCGGGGCCGGCATCGGTTTCAGCTACTACGAGACCAGCCCCGCCAGCCGCAGCACCATCATGAGCCGGACCTCGTGGCTCGAATCGACGCTCTTCCGCTCGATATCCCATTCACTGAAGACGGTGGTGGGGACCGAGAGACGGCGTGGAAGGCCGTCAGGGCGCGGCTCGTGGACGACACTCCAGTGATGTTGTTCGTCGACCTTCGTGAGGAACTCCGAGGGACCGACACGAAGGATTATGGCGCGACCGCCGGAGGGTGGAACATGCAACTCGACGGCGTTCGCGTGCTCGATTTGACGCGGTATCTGCCCGGCCCGTACGCCACCCAACTGCTCGCCGACGCCGGTGCGGACGTCCTCAAGATCGAGGACATCAGTACAGGGGACCCGACGCGCTGGATGCACTTCGAGAGCGACGGAAGCGACGGAACGCTGTTTGCGGCAGTCAACCGCGGCAAGCGAAGCGTCGCGCTCGATTTGAAATCCGCAGCAGGGCGTGAAGCGTTCTTCGACCTCGCAAGCGAGGCCGACGCGCTCATCGAGGGGTTCCGGCCGGGCGTCACCGAGCGCCTCGGCGTCGATTACGACTCCCTTTGTGAGCACATCCCCGACATCGTCTACTGTTCGCTGTCGGGCTATGGCCAGACTGGTCCGTATCGAACGCGCGCAGGCCACGACCTGAACTACGCCGCCTTCTCGGGCTTGCTCGACATGACACGTGCCGACGGAGATACAAAGCCGGAGATTCCGGGCGTTCCGGTCGGCGACATGGCCGGCGGTCTCTTCGCAGCGTTCTCCATCGTGGGCGCGCTCTGTTCGCGCGCACTCGGCAACACCGGCGGGGAGTACATCGACGTCGCCATGACCGACGTGCTGCTCTCGTTTTCACAGGCGCTCGCGCCCGACGCGCTCGGCGGCGAGACGCCACGCCCCGGAGAAACGGCGCTCACGGGTGAGCTACCGTGGTACGGCGTCTACGAGACCGCCGACGGAAAGTACGTCACCATCGCGGCGCTCGAACCCGCATTTTGGAGAGCGTTCTGCGAGACCGTCGACCGCGAGGACCTCATCGACGCGCACATGAGCGAGGACGGGGCGACCCGCGCGGCGCTGCGCGACGAACTGGTCGAGATATTTGCCGCGAGGACCCGCGAGGAATGGGAAACGGAGTTCGAAGACAGCGACGCGACCGTCGAACCCATTCGCACCCTTTCGGAGGCGCTCGACCATCCACAGACCGATTCTCGCGGAGTGGTCCACCCCCAGAACCCGATGCGAATCGGGTTTCCGGCACGCTCCTCGAACCACGCCGACCCCGCGGCGGGCGTACCAAAACACGGCGCGCACACAGCCGAAGTCCTCCGCGAAGCGGGTTACACCGACGACGGTCTCGCAGAACTGCGTGAATCGGGAGCCGCGGCGTTCGGCGAGTGATCAGGGACCGCCCGAACCCGGCGGCCGGCGGTCGAGGAGTATCGACCTATCGAGGTCCTCGAAGCTCGTGTGGCCGGTGAGCGCGAGCGTCAGGTCGAGGTCGGCGCGGAAGTTCTCCAGCACGCTTCGGACGCCCGCCTCGCCGTCGAGTGCCAGCCCGTAGGCGTAGGGTCGCCCGAGCAGGACGCTATCGGCTCCGAGCGCAATCGCTTTGACCGCGTCCGCACCGCCGCGGACCCCGCTGTCGAAGAGCACGGGTGTGTCCCCGACCGCCTCGACGATGCTCGGCAGCGCGGTGAGCGCGCCGACTGCACCATCGACCTGCCGACCGCCGTGGTTCGAGACGACCACACCATCGGCACCGCACTCGACTGCGCGTTCGGCGTCGTCGGGATGGAGCACACCCTTGACGACCAGCGGGAGGTCGGTCTCCTCGCGGAGGTTCGCCAAATCCTCCCACGTCAGCGAGGGGTCGCCGAAGACATCGATGAACTCCATGACGGCCGACCCCTCGTTTTCCTCGGGCGAGGCGTTGAGGCGCTCGCGGAAGGCCGGGTCCGAAAAGTAGTTCGCCACGCCCTCGCCGTCGAGGAACGGGAGATAGCCCTGTTCGATGTCGCGTTCGCGCCAGCCGAGCAGGGGCGTATCGAGCGTGACCACGATACCGTCGTAGCCAGCGTCCTCGGCGCGGTCGACGAAACTGCTGGCGATTTTCTGGTCGGCCGACCAGTAGAGCTGGAACCATTTCGGGGTGTCTCCCAACTCGTCGGCGACCTCCTCCATCGTGTACGACGACGCCGAGCTGAGCACCATCGGAATATCGCAGTCGGCGGCGGCCCGCGCGACGGCGAGTTCACCCGCCTCGTGGACGATGGAGAGCACGCCGAGCGGCGCGAGGAGAACGGGGAGTTCGAACTCGCGGCCGAACGGGCTGACGCGGAGGTCGCGCTCTGAGACATCTCGAAGCACCCGCGGGACGATGCGCCAATCGGCGAACGCGCGCCGGTTCTCATCGATGGTGTCCTCGCTCCCGGCCCCGCCGGCGACGTAGGCCGCCGCCTCGTCGCTCATCGCCTCTATCGCTCGGTGCTTGAGTTTCTCGTACTGTACCGGATGCTCGGGCGGGTCGTTTGCGAGCATCCCCGCAGCATAGACGTTCTGCTGGCGGTGTTCGCCGTAGGGTTCGGACGGCTCGTCACTCATGGCTTCCTCTGTACTCGGCCATCGTAAGTAGATTTACCCGCGGACGCCGACGATATCGAGGATTTCGGTGGGGGATGCGATGCGATACGTGACTGCTGGGTCGTCAGAATCGGCCTCGCTCGCGCTGCCGCCGAAGGCGACGGAGTGAACCCCGGCCCGTGATGCGCCCTCCATGTCATTGGTGTAGCGGTCGCCGACCATCAGCGCCCGCGCAGGGTCGACATCCGCCTTGTCGAGGGCAGTCTCGAACATCGCCGGGTCGGGTTTGGTGCGGCCGACCTCCTCGGAGGTCGTCACCGCGTCGAGATGGTCGGCGACGCCGAACTGGGAAAGCAGGCGCTCGCCCTCCCACGTGTCGATATCGCTGAGGACGCCCTGATGCAGATGACCGTCGAGCCGGCGGATGGCTTCGACCGTTTCGTCGACCGGTTCGAGGCTCTCGCGGGTCGCGCGCTCGAAGGCCGGCAGCCACTTTTCTTCCGGTATCTCGTGGCCGACCATTGCCGCGACCGCTCGATGGTAGCCGACCCGCGCGCTGCGGAACTCGGTGCCCTCCCGGGTCGTGAAATGCGTTCCCAGCTCCTCGCGCCACGTTTCGAGCGCTCGTTCCGTGCCGAGGTCGTGCTCGTCGGCGAGAGACTCGACGAACGCGCGGTGGCCCGCCCGGACCGACTGAAGGTCCAAGATGACGCCACCGATGTCCCAGAAGATCGCCTCATAGTCCATGCCATGGCCACTCATCGACGGCACGAGTGTCTTCCGCTCGCGGCGAGGTGTTACCAGTGGTAAACGGATAGTCGTTCACTGTCATCGATGGTGACGGCGGGATTTATTAGTATGCCATCGGTAACAGGTGGTGTGATGAGAACCACCACGCGGAGGCTGCGATGACCACCGAACAGTTCAGCGTCGCCGGCGACACCGTCCTCGTCACGGGCGCATCGAGCGGTATCGGGCGAGCCATCGCCGAACGCTTCGCCGACGACGGGGCCGAGGTCGTCGTCTGCTCGCGCGAACAGGACAACGTCGACCCCGTCGCAGACGAAATCGAAGAGGCCGGCGGGTCGGCGCTGGCCGTCGAGTGCGATGTCCGAGAACGCGATTCGGTCGAGGCATTGGTCGAGGCAACAGTCGAGGAGTTCGGCGGGCTCGACACGCTCGTGAACAACGCGGGCGCGAGCTTCATGGCGAACTTCGAGGGTATCTCCGAGAACGGGTGGAAGACCATCGTCGACATCAACCTGCACGGAACCTACCACTGCACGCAGGTCGCCGGCGAGGTGATGCGCGAGGCCGGTGGCGGTACGATTGTGAACTTCGCCAGCGTCGCCGGTCAGGAGGGTGCACCCTATATGAGTCACTACGCCGCCGCCAAAGCGGGCGTGGTGAACCTCACTTCGACGCTCGCCTACGAGTGGGCCGACGACGGCGTCCGCGTGAACTGCATCGCACCCGGATTCGTCGCCACGCCCGGGGTGGCAAGTCAGATGGGCGTCACCGCCGACGAAATCAGTAGGGACGAGGTGGACCGCAAGATCGGCACGAGCGAGGAGATCGCCGACGTCGCCCAGTTCCTTGCCAGCCCCGCCTCGTCGTATCTCACTGGCGAGACCATCACCGCCCGTGGCGTGCCCGACATCATGGAATCGCCCGAGTGATGACCGACCGCGACGTGTTCCTCCCGGTGGGCGCACAGCCGAGCATCGACGCGCTCTGCGAGCAGGCCGAGCGCGCCGAAGAACTGGGCTACAATCGGGCGTGGCTGCCCGAGACGTGGGGCCGCGATGCCGTGACGGTGCTCACGTCAATCGCCCACCGCACCGACGACATCGGCATCGGCACCTCGATTCTCCCGATTTACTCGCGGTCACCAGTCCTGCTCGGCCAGACCGCCGCCACCCTGCAAGAAGTTTCGGACGGGCGCTTTCGGCTGGGTCTCGGGCCGTCGGGACCCATCGTCATCGAGAACTGGCACGGCGTCGAGTATGGCAACCCGCTGCGTCGAACGCGCGAGACCGTCGAAATCGTGAAAGCAGTGCTCGCGGGCGAGGAAATCGAGTACGACGGCGAGTATTTCGACCTCTCTGGCTTTCGCCTGCGGTGTGAGCCACCGGAGACCCCACCGGAAGTCGATGCGGCCGGTATGGGTCCAAAGAGTGTGGAACTCGCGGGGCGCTTCGCCGACGGCTGGCACGCGCTCATGCTCACCCGCGAGGGGGTCCGCGAGCGCCTCAACGACCTCCGTCGCGGGGCGGACCTCGCGGACCGCGACCCCGACGACGTGCGCGTGACGCTCTCGCTGACCTGTGCAGCACTCGAAAACGGCGAGCGCGCCCGCGAGTCCGTCCGTCAGCATCTCGCCTTCTACGTTGGGGGGATGGGCACCTTCTACCGGGACAGCCTCGCGCGCAGCGGCCACGAGGCGACCGCCGAAGAGATCTACGACTACTGGCAGGCCGGCGAGCGCGAGGCGGCGATGGCGGCCATCGATGACGAACTGCTCGATGCCATCGCGGTCGCCGGTACGCCCGAGCACGCCCGCGAGCGATTCGGGCGCTTCGCCGCCATCGATGGCGTGGATACGGTTTCGGTGTCGTTCCCGCGGGACGCGAGCCGTGAGGAAATCGAAGCGACCACCGCGGCGCTGGCTCCCGAAGCGCTTCCGCCATAACCGGTCCAAATCGTCACCGATCCGCCGCCGGAGCGGTGACAGGCACCGACGATGGGCGAATCAGGCGGAGAGAGGTGAGCCGACGACTGAGCGACCCGACGACGAACCGCTCGAACGGGCTTGGTTCAGCCGGTATCGATGGGTTCGTGAACGGCGCGGTAGCCGTCGTCGGTCTCAGTTAGGCTCTCGACCGCGTAGAGGCGCATCGGTCGTTCCTGTCTCGTGGTGACGGGAAAGTCGTAGTGGGTGGCCTCGTATTCGAAGCTCTCCGGGCCGTGCTCGTCGACGAACGCGCGGTGGTCGTCGAGCCGCTGACGACCGACGGTCCGAGAAACGGATGGAACGTCGGCCACGGAGCCTTCGAAGACGGAGACCAAGGCCGCCTCGCGTTCGTAGCCGATGGAGTCACGGGCGGCAACCATCGCGGCGAGGGACGTGGTTCCCGTCCCCCAGAACGGGTCGAGCACGGTATCCCCGTAGATGCTGTACATGGCGATGAGCCGGCGGGGAATTTCGAGCGGGTAGGCTCCAGAGCGGTCCCGGAGTTCGTCACCGCCGAGCACTTGGAGTTCTCCCGAGACGTCGGTCCAGAGGTCCGAAAACCACCGATTGCGCTCCTCCCAGAAGTACGCGGATTCGTAACGATGCTCGGCGTTCGGTTCGAACCGCCGCGTTCCGCCGTTGCGAAAGACTAGAATATACTCGTGTTCGAGCGTGACGTAGGCGTTCGGCGGGAGCATCCCGCTGCCCATGAACTTCGCGCCCGAGTTGGTCGGCTTTCGCCAGAGGATTTCGGGGAGCGGCTCGAATCCGCGTCCCTCGAAGGCATCGATAACCCGGGAGTGGTTCTGCCAGACGCGAAAACTCCCGTCGACTTTTCGAGTTGCATCACCGACGTTGATGCAGGCGATGCCGCCGTCGACGAGCACACGCGCGAGTTCGTCCCACACCGCATCGAGCTGGTCGTGCATCAGCTCGAACGCCGCTCGTCCCTCGCCCGCGTCGAGATGCTCGCCGATTACAGGGTCAAGCTCGGCGAACGGCTCGTCCCACATCTCGATCATCGGATAGGGTGGCGAGGTGACGACGAGTTCGACACTGTCGTCGTCGACCCCGTCGAGTCGCCGGGAGTCGCCGACGATGACGCGATGGCTGGTCTCCATTGGCGACTCCACTACGCCACCGCTGAAAACGTCCGCGGAGACGGGAGAGCGCCGTTCGTCAGGCCGCGAGCTTCTCGGCGAACTTCTCCCTGACTTTCTCGATTTTCGGCTGGGCGTGAATCGTGCAGTAGGCGTCGTCGGGGTTCTTTGCGTAGTAGTTCTGGTGTTCCTCGCTCGCCTCGTAGAACGTGTCGAGCGGTTCGATTTCGGTCACGACCGAGTCCTCATAGCCACCCTCGGCGTCGAGCGCTTCGACGTAGGCTTCGGCCGTTTCCTGTTGGTCGTCGTTATGGGTGAAGACCGCCGAGCGGTACTGGGTGCCCACATCAGGTCCCTGCCGGTTGAGTTGAGTGGGGTCGTGGACGGTGAAAAACACATCCAAGAGGTCCTCGTAGGCGATGCGCTCGGAGTCGTACTCGACCTGTACGACCTCCGCATGGCCGGTGTCGCCGGTACAGACCTCGCGGTAGGTCGGATTCTCGGTGTGGCCGCCCGCATAGCCCGCGGTCACCTCGCGCACGCCGTCGAGTTCCTCCATCGGGGCCTCGATACACCAGAAACAGCCGCCGGCGAGCGTCGCTTTCTCCGTTTGGGTTGCCATAGGAAGGGTTGGATACGCTCGGGGGAAAACCCATCGGCCACGGGTCGTCGACCGCAGTATCGCGAGTAACGAAAACGCCGCCTCACCCCCGGAAAATCAACTACCCTTCTCAGCAGTACGCCGATAGCGCGTCGTAGGCCTCGCGTGCGGCCGTGTCCGGTTCGCCGGGATACGTATAGAGTTCGAGCGTGGCGAACCCATCATAGCCGATGTCGTCGAGCGCATCGAATATCGCCCGGAAGTCGAGGTCGCCCTCACTGGGGATGCGGTGATAGTGTTTGCCACGAACCCCGCCGACGATGTCCTCGACGTGAACCCCGGTGATGTGTCCCGCACTCCGCCGGATGGCCTCGGCGGGGTCCTCGCCGTAGACGGCCGCATGGCCGACGTCGAGGTTGATTCCGAGCGCGTCGTGGCCGACGTCATCGACGAGCGCGAGGGCTTCCTCGGTGCACTCGACGAGCAGTTCCGGTTCGTACTCGATGCCCACGTCGACACCGCGCTCGTCGGCGTACCCACAGATGGCATCGAGCGAATCGAGCAGGTACTCGTAAGCGCGTTCGGGCGGATTTCCGGGCAACGGGCGGCCGGTGGCGAGACAGACTGCCGGCGCACCAGTTCGAGAGGCGAGGTCGATTGCCCGTTTCGTGTAGTCGATGCGCCACTCCCGCTGCTCGTCGTCGGCCGTGACGACGCTTGGCTCGAAAAAGGAGGACGGCGGTGCGTCATCGTAGTAGCCCGTCGCAGTGTTCGCGTTGACGTTCGAAACGTCGATACCTGTCCCGTCGAGCACCGCCAACAGCTCCTCCCGTTCAGTATCGCCGAACGCGGGGAAGTACGCGTGTGGTTCGTCGCCCAGAATCTCGACACCAGCGTAACCGTAGTCGGCGATGCGCTCGACCGCCTCCGGCAGCGCGTGGCGGGTGTAGGCGTTCGTCGAAAAGGCGAGTTCGACCATACCCGACGAACGACCGCCGACCCGAAACACCTTCCGACAGTGGACTAGGAAACGTCGAAGACACGGGCAAGCCCGACCGCAGGAACGAGGAAGGCGAGCGTGGCGAGCGCCCAGTCGACACCGGCGAGCGCCGCAAAGGCCCCGTCGAGCACGACGAGCGCGAGAACACAGGTCCCGACCGCCGGCCCAACGGTCTTCGGTCGTGGGTCCGTATACGCCGGCCCAAGCGCGCGCCCGGTCCATGCGAGGAAGCCGCCGGCGAGCGCGACCGCGAGCGCACTCCGGGCGAGGGGTGGCCGAGCCATCACGACCATCCCGAGCACTCCAAGGACGGCCAGCACGACGCCGGCAGCCGCCGCCACGACCGCGCCGCGCTCGGTCGTGGCCGCCTCGTTGGCGGCCATGTACGTCACGAGGGCGATATACAGCGCGACGACGACCGGAACGACAAGTCCCCACACCGGGGAGTCGAGACCGTCCACAGCTGTCATCCCGAGCAGTACGTTGAGTCCACGGGCGCTTCCCATCGCGAGAAAACCCGCGGGACCACCCTTGAGAACGCCATCGTAGAGCGCGACGACCGCCGCAAGCGCTGCCGCAAGCACGCCAGCACGCGAGCCGGCCGCCACGAGTGCCACGAGAACGCCGCCGACCAGCAACGCCGCGCCGAGCACGCCCGCCACCCGCCGCGACACCTCGCCGGCGGGAATCGGACGCTCCGGGCGCTCGCGGGCGTCGACTGCCGCATCGAAGTAGTCGTTCAGCGTCGTGCCGCCGGCGTACAGCAACACCGACGCGACCGCGAGACCGGCGAGTGCCGGCAGCGAGACCGATGCGCCTGCGGCCGCGACGAGCGCGCCACCGAGCAGGACATCGGGTGGAGCGCTGAAGAGATTTGGAACGCGCACGAGCGCCGCGACAGCCGCGAGTCGGTCTCGAAGGCGCGACTCGTCCACCCGTCTCAGACCCACCCGCCGTCGTCGAGGTAGGCCATCGCCTCGCGGGCGGTCTCGGCTGCCGTTTCCTCGTAGGGGTAGAGTTCGACCGTCACGAAACCGTCGTAACCCCGCGAGTCGAGCGCGTCGAGGAATCCGTCGATGTCCATCGTGCCGTCGCCGAGTTGGGTGTGTTCGTGACGCCGGTCTGCGGGGATGTCCTCCAGATGAACGTGGTCGACATACTCCGCAAGCCGGTCGAACGCCTCCGTGGGGTCCTCGCCGACGCTGAAGAGATGACCCACATCGAAGTTACACCGAACCCGGGAGTGGTCGATACGCTCGGCGAAGTCCAGGAACTCCGCGGAGGTTTCGATGAGCAACTCTGGTTCGGGTTCGACGTGCAAATCCACACCGACTTCCTCGGCGACCGGCAGGACCTCACGGAGGCTCTCGATGAAGGTTTCGAGCGCCCACTCGCGTGATTCGCTCTCAGGAACAGGTCCACCGGGTTCGATGGAGATGTAGCCATGGCCGAGCGCGGCCGCCGTCCGCAGTGCTGCCTTCGTGTAGTCGATGCGTTGCTGGCGGTAGTCGGGGTCGGTCTCGATGTACGATGGGTGGTGAAACCCCTCGATGGCCGTCAGCATGAACGCGTTGCAGTTGCTGATGGCGAGGTCGTGGTCGTCGAGCGCCTCACGAACCCGCTCGATGTCCGTTTCGTTCGCCTCGGGTGGATAGAGATGGGGCTGGTCGAACAGGAGTTCGATGCCGTCGTAGCCTGCATCGGCGACGATGTCGATGGCTTCGAGTGCGTCGTACTCGCGGAACGCGTTGGCCGAGAAGCCGAATTTCATGGCTCGTACTCGAAGTTCGGCGACTGGTCGAAGAATGCGTAGGGGTTGTCGAATACCACTTTTTTGACTTCCTCGCGGGACCAGCCGCGGTCGAGCATCTTGTCGCGCGCTTTCGGCACTGCGAGCGGGTCAGAGGGGTCCCAGTCGGCGGCGCTGTTGAAGAGCATCTTCTCGGTGCCGTACTCTTCGAGGAGGTCGATTGCCGCCTCGTCTTCGATTTTTCCCGGATAGAGCGTGAATCCGACCCAGCAGTCGGTGGTGAGGGAGGTCTCGATAGTGTCTTCAGTATTGTGGTCGATGACGATGCGTTCCTGTGTGACACCTTCGTCTTCGATGATGTCGACGATGCGCTCGGTGCCTTCGGGTTTGTCGGTGTGGGGCGTGTGGATGATGACGGGGAGTTCGCGCTCCTCGGCCATCCGCAACTGGGTGCGGAAGGCCCACTCCTCGTCGTCGGTGCCCTGGTCGAAGCCGATCTCGCCGAGGCCGACGACGTTTGCGCGGTCGAGGTACTCGGGAACTCGTTCGAGGACCTCCTCGGCCATCTCGCGGTAGTTCGCTTCCTTGGGTTCGAGTCCAATCGTGACGTAGTGGTCCATCCCCCCTGCTCGCTCGGCGCGGTCGGTCTCGAAGTCGATGATCTGCTCGAAGTAATCGAAAAAGGACCCCGCATACTGTTTGTCGGTGCCGCTCCAGAACGCGGGTTCGATGCAGCACTCGATGCCGGCCCTCCGGGCGCGTTCGTAGTCGTCGGCCGAGCGCGAGACCATGTGCATGTGCGGGTCGATTATCTCCATAGCTCCTGTGGGGGTCGAGCGCACTACTATGTACTGATTGTGCTATCGTCGGTTCGTACTCCGCGTACCATCGTCGCGGTGGCGCGCGGGAGCGTGTCGAAGACACGCGACTCGCGCGAGGTCTGCACGAGCGTAGCGAGTGCAGGCTCGTCAGAGTGGTTCGGAAGACGCGTAGCGTCTTCCGTCATCACGGAAGAGCTTCGCTCTTCCGGACGACTTCGCTCTGACGGTGGATGAGCGAACGGAGTCGTTCGAAAGGCGGAGCCTTTCGTGATGACGAGAGAGCGAAGCTCTCTCGAACCATGAACGAATCGGCTGGGGAGGGTGTGGCTGTTGCGGTGCGTGATCAGCCATCGAACATGGTCGATTTTCGACGAGACCGTTACTGTGGAGTAATCTCGATACTGGGCCGTATTCGGTGTTCATATCGCAAAGTAGGTGTGTCTCCGAGCCATCTCAGTAGTAGATGCAGCGACGGAGTTTCGAGTCAATCGAGTCAGGAGAGAACGAATCGCAGCCGTGGCCGGAGAGCGAGCCGAGTGCCGACTCGTCCGGCGGGTGGTCTCCGTGAGTACGGGCACGACCGGCGTCTGGCTCGTCGGCGCGCGCGGGAACGTCGCCACCACGGCGATGGTCGGGGCACGCGCCATCGCCCGCGACGCGACCGATACGACGGGGATGGTCACCGAGCGCGCGCCGTGTGACAGCCTCGACCTACCCTCGGTGGATTCGTTGGTCTTCGGTGGTCACGACGTGCAGACCGGCAGCGTCGTCGAGACCGCAGAGCGACTCAGCGAGCGAAACGGGATTCCCGACCCCACAACGCTCGATGCCGTCCGCGAGGAGTTGGACGCAATCGACGACCGCATCGAGACCGGCACGGCCCGCAACTGCGGGCAGGCGGTTGCGGACCTCGCCGACGAGGGAACCGACGACGCGCTCTCGCTGCGGGAGGTCGTCGAGGACATTCGGAGCGATTACGATGCCTTCCGCGAGGACAACGACGTGGACAGGGTGGTGGTCGTGAACGTCGCTTCCTCGGAGCCGATGCCCGCAGACCCCGAGAAATACGATTCCATCGAGACCATCGAGCGCGCGCTCGATGACGACGACCCGCTGCCGGCGAGTTCGCTGTACGCCTACGCCGCACTCGCCGATGGGCATCCGTTCGTGAACTTCACGCCGAACGCAGCGAACGCACTCGGCGGCCTCCGAGACCTCGCCGAGCGCGAGGGCGTCCCGCACATGGGACGAGATGGCAAGACGGGCGAGACGCTCATGAAGTCCGCGCTCGCGCCGATGTTCGCCGGGCGCAACCTTCGGGTTCGCTCGTGGGAGGGGCACAACATCCTCGGCAACCGGGATGGCGAGGTGCTCGAAGACGACGCGAACAAGGCCGGCAAGCTGGCGAGCAAGGGCGGCGTGCTCGACGGCATCCTCGATGACGACACCCACAACCGGGTGCGCATCGACTACACGCCCGCGCTCGGCGACTGGAAGACCGCGTGGGACGACGTGCGCTTCCGCGGCTTTCTCGATACCGATATGAAACTCCAGTTCACGTGGGAAGGCTCCGATTCGGCGCTCGCCGCACCCCTGGTGCTCGACCTCGCACGGTTGCTCGCCTTTGCCGACGAGCAGGGCGAGAGCGGCTTGCAGCCCCACCTCGCCTCGTTCTTCAAGGACCCGCTCGGTGTCGACGAACACGACCTCTCGGAGCAGTTCGGAATGCTTGCCGAGTACGTCGAAGCCCACACCACACAGCAGGCCGCCATCGGCGCGGAGGGCGAGCGATGAGCGACGCCGGACGGGCCATCGTCCTCGACGTCATCGGTCTCGAACGCGAACATGTCGCGGCCGGCCTCGCGCCGAACATCGCCGACCTCGCGGGCGAGAGTGCGCGCGCTGACCTCCGGTCGCCGTTCCCGGCCGTCACGCTGCCCGTCCAAAGCACGCTCGCGACGGGCCAATCACCCGAAAATCACGGTGACGTGGCGAACGGTGAATACGACAGGGAGAGAGACGAAGTGGCGCTCTGGGAGCGCGAGCGCGAGGAGCGAAACCGCCTCTGGGAGAGCGCGAGCGAGGCGGGACTCACCACGGGCGTGTTCTGCTTCCAGCATCTCATCGGGACGAGCGCGGACGTCGCGCTCACGCCCTCGCCCATCGAGGACGAGGAAAATACCATTCTAGAGATGAACTGCTGGACGAATCCGGATGGTTTCTACGACGACCTCGAAGCCGAGTACGGCCACTTCCCGCTACACAGCTACTGGGGTCCCGGCGCGAACGAGGAATCGACCGCGTGGATTCTCGATGCCGCCCGCGAGGCACTCACTCGCTACGACCCCGACCTGCTGTGGATATACGTCCCCTATCTCGACTACGCCGGACTCGCCCACGGACCGGATAGTGACGAACTCCGCGAGGCAATCGGCGTCGCTGACGACCTCATTGGCGAGTTCGTCGACTTCCTGCGCGACGGCGAGCGCTGGGATGAGACGGTGATAAACGTCGTCAGCGAGTACGGGTTCAACGACGTCGATATGCCTGTGTTCCCGAACCGTGCGCTGCGCGAGACGGGTTTGCTCTCGGTGAAAGACGATGGCGAGGGTGGCGAGGAGGTCGACCTGAAGAACTCGAAAGCGTTCGCGATGGTCGACCACCAAATAACCCACGTCTATGCCGATGAGAGCGTCGTCGGGGAGGCCCGCGAGGCACTCTCCGGACTCGATGGCGTCGAGCGCGTGCTCGGCGACGAAGGGAAAAAAGAGTACGGCGTCGCTCATCCCAACGCTGGCGAACTCGTCTGTGTCGCCGAGCCGTCGGCGTGGTTTCAATACTACTGGTGGCACGACGATGCGAACGCGCCGTACTACGCCCGCGACATGGATATCCACGCGAAACCCGGTTTCGACCCCGTCGAGCTGTTCTTCGGCGAGGAGGGACTGGTCTCGCTGGACGCCTCGAAGGTCGGTGGCTCGCACGGCCGTGCCGACGTCGACGGGTTCTACGGCCTTGGTGGTCCGGCAGCCCCCGACTCGGTGCCCGACGATGTGGACGCCCGCGCGGTCGCGCCGACGCTGACCGACCTGCTCGACGTTGACGTGGCGATGAACTTCGAACACGACGCGCTCTGAGACCCGTTGGTCCCGAAAACACGCTCCGAGTAGTGAAGCGACTGGTAGATGTTCTGCGGGTCAGTTCGATTTCGTATTAACCTGATGTCGGCTAGCTAGATTTGTTATGCACAGACTGGCTATTCATCGAGTGCATCAACCCCGACCCGCTGGGCGAGCCGGGCCGCTCGCGGCGGTCGGATGTCGTGCTCCGCAAGGTCGTCCCACCGCTCGGGAGCGAACACCATTCGGGTCTCGCCCGTGGTCTCCACCTGCCCGTCAGCGAGCACCGTCACGGTGTCAGCCGCCGCACAGACGAGATCCATGTCGTGCTCCACGAGTACCACCGTCTTACCGTCGGCCGTGAGGCGCTCGATAGTGTTTCGAATCCGGTGGCGGGCGGCAGCGTCGAATCCAACCATCGGTTCGTCAAGCAGGACGATCTCCGAATCGAGGACGAGCGCCTCCGCGATGGTGACCAGCCGGCGGCGGCCTCGCGGGAGCAGCGTGGGGTCTCGATTCAGCATGCGTCGTCACGACCGATCCGGCTGCACACCTCGAAGACATCTTCGGCGAGCCAGTCGGCTACGACCCCACGTCAGTGAGTC
Organism: Halococcus sp. AFM35; assembly: GCF_051195015.1. Lineage (NCBI taxonomy): Archaea > Methanobacteriati > Methanobacteriota > Halobacteria > Halobacteriales > Halococcaceae > Halococcus > Halococcus sp. AFM35. The sequence goes on along the minus strand of NZ_JBNTJU010000006.1, from coordinate 74,018 downwards.
AGACGAACCTCGATGCGGCCCGTATCGACCAAGAGCAGGCACTCGAAGAGTACCGCACGCAGGTGCTTGATCACGTCCACGAGATGTGAGAGAACAAGAAAGACACCGAGTTGGACGTCGAGGCCGCCATCTCCAACGTTGAGGAAGAACTAGAATATCCATGTGCCGAAGAGATGGCGGCCCTTGAAAAGTTCGTGAGCTACTTCCAGGAAGACGGCTACGACATCGTCGTCTTCGACACTGCCCGACTGGCCATACGCTCCGATTGCTGGAACTGCCCTCGGACTGGAAGGCTTCATGGACTTGGAATCGCTGACGAAGGGAGGCGCTCCTTCGAAAGGCGATCAGTACGACGAAGTCATCGAGACGATGCAAAACCCGACGAAAAGTTCCTTCGCCTTCGTCATGTCCCCTGAATTCACCCCGATGATGGAGGCCTATCGCGCTGCTGAGGACCTCAAAGAGCAGGTCGGTATCGAGACGGCCTTCGTCGTTGCGAACTACCTGCTCCCCGAGGAGTACGGCGACAACACCTTTTTCGCAAATCGACGGGCCCAACAGAAGAAGTATCTCGGCGAAATCAAGGAACGCTTCGAAACGCCGATGATGCTTGCGCCGTTGCGTCGGGACGAGCCGGTCGGATCGGATGAATTGAGCGCGTTCGGTGAAGAGCTTACTGGACTCTCGGAGCTCTCGAAGAAACACGAGGAGGTGATGATCTCATGAGCGAGGTCCAATCAGAAGGGACAGCTGTCGAAGCCGAACTCCGGACGTTCATCGAGACGCTCACCGACTCCGGGACCTATCAACAGTTCAGTGAGGCCAGCGAAGCACTCAAAAACGACCCGGAGGCGTCGGCGTTGCTCCAGGACTTCCAGCAAAAACAGCAACAGATGCAACTCGAGGAATTCGACCAGTCGGTGATGAGCGAACTCAAAGGGCTTCAGACCGAGATAGCCGACAACGAGACCATCCAACGACAGCAGGCTTCCCAGGAAGAGCTCACCGAATTGTTACAGAAGACCAACGATATAATCAGCGATCGGATCGGGCAGGAGTTCGCCCAGTCTACCGGAGGTGGCTGCTGTTGAGCACCACCGAGAGCGACGTTTTGGCTGCCGCCGAAAACCTCGGTGAGGCACTTGCCGACACGCAAGCCGAATCGACGGAATCCGAATTCGAATTCGAACCGCTACTGGAACAGTGCAACGAAGCGATCAGTAACACGACTGGTGTCGAGTACGGCGAGGTCTGCGAGACCAGCAGCGATTGTTGTTGATCTCTGAATTCAGACAGATGGGTTCATTATATTCTAAAAATAAAACTTATATTGACAGCATAAATTTCGCCGAGGGAATGAATGACAAATCGACCTAGCTGAGTTCAGATTCTATCGGAGTATCTACTTCACCGTCTGTTCTTGGGGCAGTGTGCGCGAACGGCTCCACGCCAAAGCTACATAATATAGTGGATATTTGGACCGTCTGCCAACCTGTGGTCCGTATCACGGAACCGGACCGTTTCAGGACGGCTGCTAACTCGGGTCCCGAATCTCGTTGTAGAGGCGGCGCGCGTGGCCCAGCGAGTACGTGACGCCGTACTCTCGTTCGATGTGTCGGCGAACGAGTGCGGGGTTCCACTCCGCGGTCTCGTGACCGTGCTCGTCGGGCGAATCGGCCAGTGCAGCGGCCAGCCGCTCGCGCTGTCGCTCGCCGAGTTTCGGTGGCCGCCCCGGACGATGGTCGTCGGTGATGGCTTCCCGGACCGGCTGCCGTTCGAATCGGTCGAGCCACGAGTAGACCGTCGCTCGCGGGATGTCGTACCGCTCGCTGAGCGTCTCGACGCGGACGCCGTCCGCATAGGCGAGCGCGACCATCAGTCGCTTCGCCGCTTTCGCATCCGAGACGGTAGCGAGCGCCGCCCGTAGCTGGTCGGTGTCGACGTCCGAGAGCTTGTTCATCTCCCATCGAGCGAATCGTCACGAATATATAAATACTTTTGTCCGACATCCGGCTCTCATGCTCCGATACAGTGGACGAACGACCGTCGTTGGCTCGTCAGCCGGTATCGTCCTCACGCACAGCGGATAGGATGACCGATTGCGATAGCGAACTCGACAGTATCGCGGTGCGCTTCGAAAGGCGCTACCGTCCGGGTCGAGTCGACGGGTCGTCATCGACCGTTGCTTGTGCTTGAAGGCAACAGATTTAGATAAGTCAATGCAAAAATATCCAATACGTAACTTACACGACGGGATGGGCGGTTGCCATCCCCGAAGAGGGCTGGCATGGGGCCGGCGGGAACGTATCTGGTGGCAAGCAATGACGATTCATCCATGAAAGACGACTATCGACAACGATTGGCTGGGGTATCGAGCAGCAGTTCCCGACGGCGATTCCTTCGCGGGGCGGCCATCGGGGGAACCGGGCTGTTGGCTGGCTGTCTCGGGTCGGCCAGCGGCACCGGAACGACGCTGACGATGGGCTATCAGCCGTTTTCGGCCCACGCATGGGAGGCACTCATCATGAAACACAGCGACATCCCACAGAAATACCTCCCCGATGGCTACTCCTTGGAGTGGCAGTCGGCCCTGCAGGGTGCGGTCATCGCCAACCGCATCAGCGTCGGGAAGAATCAAGTGGGCTGGATGGGCGACATGCCGGCGCTGGTGACCATCGCCCAGAACGAGACGCCGGCGAGCCTCGTCGGGCTTGCCAACTGGTCGCGCGGCCAACAGTGTAACCTGCTGGTGGTGCCTCGTGGCTCCCCTATTCAGGAGACGTCCGATATCGCCGGTAAGACCGTCGGCGTCACCACAGGTTCCTGCACCCATCGGTACCTCCTCCGACTGCTCGAAGCCGAGAACATCGACGTCACAATCGAGGATACCGGCATCTCGACCATCCTCGCCAACCTCCGTGAGAACCGGATTGCCGCAGGGCTGGGCTGGGAGCCCTCGATTGCCAAATCGGTGTTCCAGGACGAGGTAACGCGATACGTCTCGACCGGTGCGGAGTACGGCGTCATCGACGCTGGCGGCATCCCGATGACCGATAACCTGATCAACAACCACCGCGAGGCCGCGAAAGGAATCCTGAAAGCTGAGCTTGAGTCGACGCGGGTCCTCGCTACCGACCACGAGCGGACGCTCGACCTCGTCGCACAGGAGGAAGACCTCCGGTATTTCGACCGTTCGACGCTCAGATGGGGTGTCTACAAGGACCCGCCAATCGGCGAGGACATTCAACGATTGGAGTATGCGACCGACTACGAGCAGGCGAAGGCCCCGGGACGACTGATGAAGAAGACCGGCCCGCAGTTCCTCACTCGCCTGGGGGCACTCGAAGCGCCGCCGCCGCCCGACCGCTACAAGCCCGAAATCCTCGACGAGGCGGCAGCCGAACTCGACGATGCGGTCAAGTGGTCGCCACGCCGGGCCGGTAACGCCCCGAACACGTCGTTCGAACCGGGTGCCGACAACGCCTCGGGTGAGACCGCTGACAGCGCCTCGGGTGGCGGCAACGTCACCGGTGCGACAAACGCCTCGGGCGGCAACGCCTCCGGAGGACGACGATGAGCACCAGTTCGGTGAGCGAGCGCCTCGTCGAGCAGTTCACCGGATACCTGCCGTCGCCAGTACGCGGTGTTCGCAAGCTCATCTCACTCGTTGGCTTCATCGCGGTCTGGTGGCTGCTGTATCAGTTCGGCGTGCTCAACTTCGAGCACTTCGTCAGCCCCACGACGACCATCGTCGAGTTCGTCGGCGCGCTCGCCGGCCAGCCACTGACCGAGGGTGGCGACACCATCTATCTCCATGCGGTCTACTCGGGTGCGCGGGTCGCGGTCGGCGTCGTGGGGGCGGCGCTGCTCGCCATCCCGCTCGGTCTCGTCGTGGGGACGAGCGACCGCTGGGAGAACCTGCTCTACCCGGCACTCGAAGCGCTTCGTCCCATCCCGCCCATCTCGTGGCTGCCAATCGCCATCATCGTCTTTCCGGCGCTCGCGCTGGGGTCGCTATCGGTGCCGCTGCCCGCGCTGTTCGTGGTGTTCATCGGGGCCTTCTTCCCAATCTTCACGAACACCATCGAGGGCGCACGCACCATCGAGACCGAGTACACGCAGGCGGCGCGCTCGCTCGGGGCCTCCTCGGGCGACGTCTTCCGGCACGTAATCCTGCCGGCGACGCTGCCCTCGATCATCACGGGTCTCTCCCTCGGCATCGGTCTCGGTTGGATCACCGTCGTCGCCGCCGAACTGCTGACTGGCGGGCCGGGACTCGGCTACATCATCATCCAAGGCTCACGACTGCTACAGAATCAGGTCGTCGTCATCGGCATGCTCGCCGTCGGCGCGCTCGGCTACGCCTCTTCGGCGCTCGTCGAGGCGCTCGGTCGCTGGCTGACGCCGTGGTCGATGGAGCAATCATGAGTGAACACGACACCACGACAGACACCGACACGGACGCACAGCGCACCGAGGAGTTCCGCTCGTGGACCGAATCGAGCGGCACCGGGACGGTCAACATCGAGGACCTGACGAAGGTCTACGGCGAGGGCGAGGACGAACTCGTCGCCGTCGACGGCATGGACCTCCACATCGAGGCCGAGCGCGCGATGGAGCAGGCGGAGGGGCGGGCCTGATGGCGTACGAACAGCGCCTCCAACAGGCGGCGTCGCTGCTTTCGATACTGGTCGTCTGGGCGCTCGTGACGATGGTCGTGGAGGTCGTCCCGAGCCTTCCCTCGCCCGTCGAGGTGGGGGTTGCGTTCGTCGATGCGGCCGCCAGCGGCTCGTTCTGGGAGGAAGTCGCCCGCAGCACGTTCCGGGTGTACCTCTCCTTCGTCGTCGCGGCGGTCGTCGCGATTCCGCTGGGACTGCTCATCGGGCGCAGCGAGACCATCTCGGACCTGACGTTCCCGGCGCTCGAAGTGCTTCGGCCGATTCCGCCGATTGCGTGGTATCCGGCGCTGACGATAATCCTGCTCACGCCCGCGAACATCGTCCGGTTCATCATCTTTCTGGCGGCCTTCTTCCCGATACTGCTGAACACCGTCGAGGGCGTGCGCGGCGTCGAGGAGGAGTACCCGCAGGCGGCGCGCTCGCTCGGGGCCTCACAAACGCAGACGCTGCGACACGTGATTTTGCCGGGCGCGCTCCCGTCGATATACACGGGGCTGGTGAACGCGATGGGGCTGGCGTGGGTGAGCCTCGTCGCCGCCGAGTTGCTGTCGAGCAGCGGTCTCGGCTACTTCATCTGGAACGCCTTCACCGCGGGCGCGTACTCGAACATCATCGTCGGGATGATAGCGGTCGGCGTGTTGGGCTATGGCTCCTCGGCGCTGCTCCGCCGGCTCGGCTCGCGCCGGATAGCGTGGCTCCAGACCACCGGCTGATTCCCTCCGTGAGGACACTCGGGGTGATTCGTCGGTTTCGGGCGACCGCTGTCGCCGTCGGGAGCTTCACTTTCGCTCCGGTTTGCCCAGATTTATGACTCGCCGCGTGGGCGCTATCACTATCGTGTCGATTCGTCCGCCCTCCATGTCGTATCGTTCGTTCGGTCGAACAGTTTCACCTCGCTCGGGGTGGTGAGCATGCGGCTGGCACACGCCGCCGACATCCATCTCGGCCACAGACAGTACGACAACCCACAGCGCGAGACGGACGTCAAACTCGCCTTCGAGCACTTCCTCGGGACGGTTGGCGAGCACGACGTGACGGCCATCCTGCTGCCGGGCGACCTTTTCGATTCCCGTGACGTGAGTCCCAAAACCCTCAACGAGGCCGAATCCGTTCTCGCCGATGTCGACGTTCCCGTCGTCGTTTCGCCGGGCAATCACGACCAGAGCATGGGCACCCGCCGCGAGCTGACGTGGTTGCAGTATCTCAACGACAACGGTCTCATCACGCTGCTGTCGGGGAACCCGAGCGACGACCCGGCGTTCGTCCGAACCGACCTCGCCGACCCACGGCAGGGCGGCGGCGGGTTCGTCGATATCGAGGACGGCGGCGAGACGGTGCGCTGTTTCGGCGTGCCGTATCGCGGCGCGTACATCGAGCGCGACATCGAACCCATCGCCGACGGTATCCGAGCGGTCAACGAGCGCGAGGGCGCGCCCGACACGACGGTGTTGCTCGCCCACTTCGGCGTCGACGACGCGGTGCCGGACCTCGGCGCAACGGTCAAGCGCGCGTGGCTGACGCCAATCGAGGACTGCGTGGATTATCTCGCGCTCGGGCACATCCACAAACGGTACGAGACCGGCACCGTTGGCCGGAACCCGGGCAGTCTCGAAGCGCTCGACATCCAGGAAGGGCGGTGGGACGAAAGCCACGGCTACTACGTCTTCGATACCGAGGACGGGACGGCCAATCATCATCTCTCGCATCGCCGGCCGTATCACACCATGAGCTTCGACGTGTCGGGCTATCGCACCTTCGAGGACCTCCGTGGCGAGTTCGCGGCGGCGCTTGAAGACGAACGCCCATCGGTCGAACGGTCCTGTGAGCGTAAAATTCACCGCGATGGCGGTGGCAATCGCCGCGAGCCGGTCGTGAACGTGCGCTTCGTCGGCACACTTCTCCTCGACCACGGGAGCTTCGACGTCGAGGCGCTGCGCGAACTCGCCGCCGAATGCCTCGATGCGCTGCACGTCCAGCCGACGAACAACACCGAGCGCAAGGCCATCGCGGAACTGCTCGGCGATATCGAGCGCGACGAAGCCTTCGACGCCGACGGTACCGTCAATACCGATGTGCTTCAGGAGCGGGTGTTCACCACCATCGCCGGTGAATCGCGCTACAGCGCCGAAACCGAGGCCGTCGCGCGGACGCTCGACGAACTCGAAGGACTCGTCACCGACGATGGACAGGGCGCGAGCGAGGTCGCGGCGTATCTCGGCGAGCGTCGGCGCGAACTGTTCCCCGAGGGGGCAGCCGAGTCCGGCGACGAGTCGGCGAGTGACGACGTGGAGACGAATGACGGTACGGAGGCGGCAAACGAGGAGCGAACGAGTCAACAGACGCTCGACGCGCGGGGGAGCGAATGAGCATCGTCATCGAGCGGGTGTGTTTGGAGGGCATCAAGAGCTACGGCGAGAAGACGACCATCGACCTCGGGGCGGGCGTGACGGCCATCCTCGGCGACAACGGGGCCGGCAAGAGCACGATTCAGGAGGCCGTCGGCTACGCGCTGTTCGACAGCCATCCGTTCACCAATCAGGACCGACTCGTGCGCGACGGTGAATCCTCCGGCGAGATCGCCGTGACGTTCACGAACCGCACGACCGGCGCACAGTACACGGTCCGTCGATGGGCCGGCCGGTCGAAGTACGAGGTCCACGACGGGGACGGGGATAACCTCTCGCTCGACGGGACGAGCGAGATCAAAGGCTGGATTTGCGACCAGCTCGGCATCGACGACGCCGAGGACCTCGCCGAGGTCTGGGAGCGAAGCGTCGGCGTCGCCCAGACCGACTTCCTCGCGGACTTCACGAAGACCGAGACCGAGCGCATCGACACGTTCGACCCGCTGTTCGACATCGAACGCTACCGCGAGGCCTACAAGTCCCTCGGCGGGCTCGACGAGGCGTTCGACGACGACATTCGGGACCACCGCGACGAAATCATCGGTCTCGACGCCAAACTGGAGGAACTCCCGGATGTGGAGGCGCGCGTCGAGGAACACGAGACGACCATCGCGGAGCTTGCCGACGACATCGAGCAGTTGGACGCCGATATCGAGGAGTTCGAGGACGAACGCGAACGGCTCGAAGCCATCGAAGAGGACCTCCGCGACGCCGAACAGGAGTTGGCGGCGCTCGAAGAGACGAAGATTCCAGCACAGGAGGAGAACCTCGAATCCGCAAAGGAGCGCCGCGACGAGGCGAAAAAGGCCAGCGAGACGCTCGAAGCGGTTCGTGAGGGCTACGAGCGCAACGAGGCCGCACAGGACCGTCTCGATGAGTTGCAGGAGCGCCGGAGTGAACGCGAGGCCCTCGAAGACGAGCGCAACGACCTCGGAAACGAAATCGACCTGCTCAAACATCGGGTCGCCGATGCCAAAGACGACCGCCGTGCGGCCGAGCGGGCACGCGAGCGCGTGCGCGAACTCGAACCCGAAAAGGAGCGCTACGAGGAGCTGCAAGAGGTGGTGTCTCAGCTGGAGGACGATGCAGAGCGTCTCGACGACATTGAGGACGAACTGGCGGATATCGACGCCGATATCGAGGAGCTGCGCGCGGAGGCTGCCGACCGCGAGGCGGCTATCGAGGAGGCCGAAACACGACGCGAGGAGGCCGAAACGCTCGCTGCACGGCAGGACGAACGTCAGGACCTCCTGGCCGAGCGAAAGTCCTTGGAGGCCGAGCGCGACGAGTTGCGCGAGCAGAACGAGGAACTCCGGGCCATCGACATCGGCGACGGTTCGGCAGTCTCGTGTCCGACCTGCGACCAGCCCGTGACCGCCGACCACCGCGAGAGCGTCATCGAACGCAACCGCGAGCGCATCGAGGAACTCACGGCGGAGCGACTGCCGGCCATCGCGGAGGAAATCTCGACCGTCGAGGAGCGCATCGAGGCGGCGCGGGCGGCAAAGGAAGCGACCGACCGGATTCCACGGCTCGAACGCGAGCACGAGTCCATCGAGGAGGAGATCGACGAACTGAAAACCGAAAAGCTCGAGTACGAGGCCGAGCGCGACGACCTCGAAGCGCGCGTCGACGAACTGCCCGACAAGCGCGAGGCGATGGCCGACCGCGAGGGCGTCAGCGAGGACTACCACACCGCGAAGGCGACCATCGAGAGCGCCGACGGAACCGCCGAAACGCTCCGTGATGCGCGAGAGAGACTTGGCGAGCGACTCGTCGCCTACCGGCAGCTCGGCGACGAACTCGCCGACTTCGACGGTCTCGACGGGGATATCGAGACGACGAAGGAGACAATCGCCGAAACCGAGGAGCCCCATCGGACCTACATCCAGAACGAACCCGTCGCCGAGAGCCTCGACGAACGACAGGCGGCGGTCGACGACGAGGGCGAGGCGCTGGCATCGCTGCGCGCCGAGCGACAAGAAGTCCAAGAGCAGGTCGCGGAACTCGATGACGAGTTCGATGCGGCACGACTCGACGACATCAAGGAGGAACTGGGCGAGCGCCGAGAGACCCGTGCCAAGCGCGAACAGCAGCGCCAGAACAGTGAAGACGGCCTCGCGGACGCCCGCGAGCGCCTCGACGAACTCGAAGAAAAGCGTGGGCGAAAGGCCGAACTGGAGTCGGAGGTGACCGAACTCGAACGCGACAGGGAGTTCGCCCGGTGGGCGCGCGACAGCCTCCAGCAGGGTGCTGAAGACCTCCGGGACCTCACGACCAGCGAAATCGGCGACCGGGCGAACGACATCTATCAGGCGTTGCGTGCCGCCCCGACCGAGACGCTGGTCTGGGACCGAACGTACAACCTCCGGGTTCGCGTGCGCGGGCAGAACAAGCCGTTCGATACGCTCTCGGGTGGCGAGAAGATGGCCGCGGCGCTGTCGGTTCGGCTTGCGGTTCTCGAACGGCTCGCCACGGTCGGGATGGCGTTTCTCGACGAACCGACCGCGAACCTCGACCGGGGTAAGCGTGAGAACCTCGTGAGCCAACTGGAGCGCTTCGACCAGTTGAACCAGTTGCTCGTCATCAGCCACGATAGAACTTTTGAGTCGATGACCGAGCGGACGGTCGAACTCGAAAAGGACGACGACCGAGAGCTGACGCGGGTGGTGAGCGACTGATGCCGTTCTATCCCGGCGAGGTGGCGAACGACCTCCAGCACTACACCGAGGAGATTCGGGAATACGCTGGCGACGACGAGCACGTCGTGGCGAGCTATCGCGATGCGCTCCGTGATGCGCTCGCCGAATACGACGCCGACCGCCTCGGTGCGGAAATCGGCCCCCATCCTCAGCCCGGCGCGGCACCGACCGACGAGTGGGACCGGTCCGAAAGTCCGGTCGTGCGGTTCGAGCGGTCGACGTCGTGGGAGAACCACGAAGCCGTCAATCGGTTCGCGAAGGAAGTATTGGAGGGAAAGACGACAATCGCTGCCGACGGCTCCGAAATCGGCCCGACCGAGGAGTTCACCGTTCCCTTCGGACTCGTCCAGGTCGCGTGGAGCGCCAACCATCATCATCCCGACGGCGACTACGACGGTGACGTGTCCAGTCACGTCCTCGGCCCGCAGACGGTCACCGAACAGGCTGAAGAAGGGGGCATGCGTTACGTCGATGGTCGCATACCGGGTCACGAGCGCTACCGTGCGGAAGGCCGTGCGGTCGTCGAGTGCATCCGGCGCTTCGCCGACCGCGACCGAACGACGGTCGTCGTCTACGACGGACCGCTCGTCCCGCTGTTCGCCAACACATACGCCCCCGAGGTGCGCGACGAGTATTATCGCGAGACGATGGCGCGGGTGTTGGCGGCGAGCGAACATCACGAGGTGCCGGTCGTCGGCTACACCGCCGGCACCAAGCGGACGAACCTCGCGAAGATGCTCCAGCAGGCCTACAGCGAGCGCCTCGGTGACGAACCACTCATCGCCGACGCGCGGGTTCTCAGCGCGTTCTCCGGGGGGTGGGGCGACCGCTCGTTGACGTTCGTCAACCGCTGGGGCGAGACCGTCGACGAACTGGCGACGACCTACGAGGGGACGGAGTACGGCTTCGCCGAGGAGGTGTTGTTCACGTATCTCGACGTGCCGGGCGGCGACGCGATGGACTACCTCGAATTTCCCGAATGGGTCCAGCGTGAGGAACGGGTCGACGACGTGCTCGACATCGTTCGCGCCGAGACCGGCGTCGGGCGCGGCTATCCCGAAATCCTCCAGCAAGCCGACGCCAACGCCGTGCTGGACATCGGCGCGAAGGAGCGGTTCCTCTCGCTGGTCCAGGAGTTCGCCGACGAGGAGAATCTCCCCATCGAGTGGGACGCGAAGACACTCAGCAAGGAGCGACGACGCCGATGAGCAGCGAGACCGACCACGGAGACCACACAGACATGACAGCCCACGAGCCGGTCATCGACGACGATGACCTCACGATTGCGAGCATCGTCACGTCGAACGGCCAGATGGATTACGTCGCCGAGGTGTACCGCAACCACGAGCGCGAGCGCGTGCCCGAAAAACAGGACTACGAGTTCGGCCAGCCCGTCTACGTCACGACCACCGTTCGTGGTGACGAGCGCGCGCTCGTGGGGGTCGTCTACGATTCACAGCTCGTTGACCCCGACCAAGGCCGCGACGGGCCGCGGCTCTCGACGCCCGATCAGGAGCTGTTCGTTCCCGGCTACGTCGACGAGAAGCAGACGCTGCTCGGCATCGCGCTGCTCGGGGTCGCGGAGCTGACGTCGGCCGAGGGTGGGCAGGGGTTCGCGTCGGTGTCCCAGGAGCTGCCGCGGTGGACGCTCGATATCGACGATTCGGTCTCGAAGCTCTCGGGCGAGGGGTTCAGGCAGTTCCACTATCCCGACGATAGTCTCCAGCTGCGATACTACGACCGGCTCATCGAAACGGCCGGCCAGTTCGGCGCGGAGGTGACGCTCTCGCTCATCGAACGGCTTCGTGAGGGGGCGAGTAACGAGAACACGCTCGACGTCATCGAACAGAAGGTCCGGTGGGAGGCGAGTTCCGACCGCGGGGTGGTCAGGTGACCGACGACCTCCCCGACCCGCCCACGGGACGGAACGTGGCCGCTGCCTCCGACACCGTGGTCGGCACGGTCGAGAAACCCGGTGAGAGCGCCGACGAGTTCGCGTTCATCGCGCCCACTGAAGTCGAGGTTCGCACCGGCGAGTTCGTGGTCTACGAGACGGTCGTTGAGGGCGAGGCGCGCGACGTGCTCGCCCGCGTCACCAACACCGAACAGGAGCGCGGCCTGCCCGGGGAGTTCCTCGCGGACCCGACCGTGGACCCAGAGGCCATCGCGGGCGCGCTCGGGGTGCCGAGCGGCGACGTGGAAATCGACCGCGTGACCGCTCGCGTGGTCGGGTATTTCGACAAGGACATGGCAACGTTCGCCAATCCACGGTCGCTGCCGGACCCCGGTTCGAGAGTTGCGCTTGCGAACGACGAGTTCCTTGAGGCCGTGCTCCCGAGCGCGGACTGGGAGCGCGAGGCCGGGACGGCTCACGTCGGCTGGCTGCTCAACCGCGAGACGCGGGCCGCGAACGTCTTTCTCCCGGTCGATTCGTTCGCCGCAACCCATCTCGCAATCCTCGCCTCGACGGGCAGCGGAAAGTCCTACACCGCGAGCGTCGTCATCGAGGAGATGCTGCGCCCGCAGTCGCGGGCCGCAATGTGCGTCTTCGACCCCCACGGCGAGTACGACACCCTCGACGGGATGCGAGAGGACGACCATTCGTCGGTATTCCAGGACGGGGCGTACACGCCGGAGGTCAACATCGTCACTCCCGAGGAGATCACCGTCGCGATTCCCGATTTGAACTACGGCGATCTCCTCGCGCTGCTCGACGAGCCGAGCGAGCGGATGAAGGAACTGCTTGACAGGGCATGGCGCGACCTCCAGAAGGAATCGAACCAGATCGGCGTTCGGGACATCATCAGCAAGTGCGAAGAACTCGACGAGGGCGACCACGGGACCGCCAGCGCGCTCGCATGGCGGCTCAATCGCGCACTCAACCGCGACCTGTTCGCCAGCGCGGCGCGGGAGGACCTCACCGACCTCGTCGCGCCGGGCCAAGTGACGGTCCTCCAGTTGAACCGGCTCTCGGAGGACGACCAGCAGATGCTCGCCGCGGCGCTGCTTCGCAAGCTCTACGAGGCGCGCAAGGACGCGATGCGCGGCGACGGCGACGACCTCGATTTCCCGCTCTTTACGCTCTTGGAGGAGGGCCATCGCTTCGCGCCCGACGGCAGCGCCCGCTCGCTGCCGATTCTGCGGACCATCCTCTCGGAGGGTCGGAAGTTCGGCTTCGGCGTGGGCATCATCTCACAGCGGCCCTCGAAACTCGATGCCGACGTGCTCTCCCAATGTGGCACCCAGATAATCATGCAGATTCAGAACCCGAACGACCAGCAGGCGATCCGCCAATCGGTCGAGAGCGCCGGCGAGGACGTGCTGGACGAACTCCCGGGGCTGACGCCCGGACAGGCCGTCATCGCCGGCGATGCGATGAACACGCCCGTGCTGACCCGGATTCGGAAGCGCCACACGAAACCTGGAGGGCAAAGTCTGGACGCGACCAACGAGTGGCGCGACAGTTGGAAAATCCGACATAAGGAACAAAATCGTAAGGTCGTTGATCCATACGAAGATGATGAAGAGGAAGTGGACGACACGCCGCTTTTTTGAGTCGTGGCTTTCCAAACAATGATTTAAATCACATGCGGTAGTTTTCGGGAGTAAGAATGGACGAGAGCGACGTAGCGGCGTACGTCGAACGTTCGGTACCACTTATCGAGTCGTCGCCACAGATGGACGAGCAAAACACGAAGGCGAAACTCATCAGACCACTGATCGAACTGCTTGGCTGGGACGTGTATTCTTCGGAAGTCGAACTCGAATATTCGATGCAGATCGGCCGTGGGAACACGCGGGCGGACTACGCTCTCATACTGGAAGGAACACCGGTCGTATTCATCGAAGCCAAGGGGTGCGATAGCACGTTAACCGATTCCGATAGGAGCCAACTGGCGAGCTACATGCGACAGACCGGCGTCGATTGGGGACTGCTGACGAACGGAACCACCTTCGAGATACTGAAACGGCGAACTGACAGCAATCGCCCGGAAGAAATCCTCTTGGGAACGTTCCCGCTTACGGAACTCACCGAGAATCGAGAACTGCTCGAACTTCTCTCGAAAGAACTCGTCGAATCGGGTGAAGCGAGCAGTATCGCCGAACGCATGGAAGCGACGAGAAACGCCACCCGAACGCTCAGGAGTGAAAAAGAACGCATCGCTGAGCGAGTGACGCAAACCATCACGGACGAGATAGGTGATATTCCGGCACAGGAAATCCAGGCTGTATCGAAAAAGTATATCGACGAACTGGTCGATACACTTGAAAGCCCGAGCGACGCGCAGGGGGAGCGCAGAAACGGTGACGGAGAACAGCGTGACGAAACCGAAAACGAGTCGCAGTACGTGATTACACTTGACGACAACGGAACAGTCGTCGAGTCATTCAGCGAGCCAAATCAAAGCACAGTAATGGCAGCTGCTACCAATCATCTAATCGACAAACACGATCTGATAGACGAACTTGGAACCCTTCCGTACGTTCCCGGCCGAAAGAATGCAGTCCTGAATACAGAGCCGGAGCATCCTTCAGGTGAAGAAATGAAACAGTATCGAGAGGTATCTGGCAGTTATTACCTTGACACGAATATGAATGCACAACAGAAACGGCGAAATCTTCGGCGATTCGCGGAGCAGTGTGGTTTATCCGTTGAATTTGATGGGGTTTGGTAAGTCGGCGGTGACTTCATTTCATACTACGATACAGCGAACGACTGGCTGTACGGCGTGGATATGAATTGGGGCGGACTTGTGTTAGCGTTCCGACCGCGAGCGAACGCAGTAAGCGAGCGGGGCCGACGAGCGACCAACGGGAGCGAGGAGGCTTTTGGTCCAGATTTTGCCAGCGAGGCCGCTTTGCGGCCGAGCGCAGCAAAAGGTGGATGGGTCGGGGCGGATTTGAACCGCCGACTTCCTCCGTGTGAAGGAGGTATCATAACCAGCCTAGATCACCGACCCGCAGGGGTACTTCCCGACCGTCGAGTATAAACGTTGCCTTCAGTAGTCGGGCGCTTCCTCACCCACTCCATCGCGCCCGTTCACCACGCGCGCGAGGGTGAACAGGGCGTCCGAGAGTCGGTTCAGGTAGACCACCGCCTGTTCGTTGATTTCCTCCTCGCTTGCGAGCGCGACCGCGCGGCGCTCGGCCCGCCGACAGACCGCTCTGGCATGATGGAGTCGCGCCCCGCTGTCGCCACCGCCGGGCAGGATGAACGACTGGAGGGGTTCGAGTTCGTCGTCGTACGAATCCATCCACTCCTCCAAGCGCTCGACGCGCGCGGCGGTCATCCGCGGGTCCTCGGCATCGGGATCGGGATTGGCGAGGTCGGCCTGCACGACGTGGAGGTGGTTCTGCACCTTGCGGAGCTGCTCGTCCACGTCGTCGTAGCCCGTCGGGCGCACTCGGCCCACGGTTGCATTCACCTCATCGACGGCCCCATAGGCCTCGATGCGTGGACTACTCTTCGAGACGCGCTCCATCGTCCGGAGGTCCGTCTGACCCTCGTCGCCACGACCGGTGTAGATGGTCATGACCCATCCACAATCGCCGAGGACTTATAGTCGGTCGTCGCAGCGTCACCGAGCGAGTCGGATCGCGCGAGCGCCGGTATCCTCATTGGCCAAGGGCGCGAACGGGCACGAATGACGCTGTACGAGCACGTCGCCGACCTGCCGCTGCGCGTCGACGGACACGGTTTCGAACGCCACGAACGCGAGACGTCGAGCGGGTTCGCGCGGGCGACCACGGTCGTGACGCTCCGCAGCGGTGGCCACGTGGGCCGCGGCGAGGACGTGACCTACGACACCGCGGAGCACGACGCCCTCCACGACACGGACCCCGACTGGGACCTCGCTGGCGAGTACACCATCGAATCGTTTTCGGCGGCGCTTGAGAACGTCGACCTCTTCATCGGTCGCGACCCCGACCGTGAGGACTTCCACAGCTATCGCCGGTGGGCGCTCGAAAGCGCCGCGCTCGATCTGGCGCTTCGCCAGTCCGAAACGAACCTCGGGGCGGCACTCGACCGGCGATATAGCCCTGTGCGCTTCGTCATCAGCACGCGACTCGGGGACCCGCCCGCGACCGACCGCGTCGACGAGTGGCTGGCCATCCAGCCCGAGGCGGAGTTCAAACTCGACCCGACGCCCGACTGGACCGACGAACTGGTCGAGAGCATCGCAGCCACCGGTGCAGTACGAATTGCCGATTTGAAGGGCGCCTACGAGGGTACTGAGGTCGACAACCCTGCCGACAGCGACCTCTATCGGCGCATCGTCGAGGGCTTCCCCGAGGCACTCGTCGAGGACCCCCGACTCACCGACGAAACCCGCGAACTGTTCGCGGGCGAGGAAGGCCGGGTGAGCTGGGACCATCCCATCACCGGCATCGAAAGCATCGAATCGTTGCCCTTCGAGCCGCACTGGCTCAACATCAAACCCTCCCGATTCGGTACCGTCGAGAGCTTATTCGATAGTATCGAACACTGCCTCGAACGCGACATCCACCTCTACGGCGGTGGCCAGTTCGAACTCGGCGTCGGGCGCGAGCACATCCAGACGCTCGCCTCGCTGTTCTATCCCGATGGGCCGAACGACGTCGCTCCCGGTGGCTACAACGACCCCGAACCCACGACTGGGCTTCCCGAGAGTCCGCTCGTCGCGCCCGCCGCCCCCGCCGGACTCGGCTTCGCCGACGAGGGCACGTAGCGAACCGGCAGGATGCCGACGGACGTTTATTCGTCGGCTGAGATGGTTCTGTCTGTGCCCGTCCCCTTGCAGTTCGCCGCCCCGCTCGACACCCCGGTCGCCCACATCGCGCTCGCCGGCGCGCTCGGGCTGTTTCTGGGTCTCGAACGCGAGTGGTCGGACAAACCGGCCGGCATCCGCACGTTTTCGCTCATCAGCCTGCTCGGCGCGGTCTTCACCACGCTCGGCCGCGACGGATTGCTGGCGGTCGGTGGCGTGCTCGTCATCGTCCAAGGCACGGTATTGGCGATACAGGGGCTGCGCGACGAGGACCTCGGGCTGTCGCTCACTACGTCAGTGTCGATGCTGGTCGCCTACGGCATCGGCGCGCTCACGGCTGCCGGCTACGTCATCGAGAGCGTTACCGTCGCCGTTCTCTCCTCGCTGCTGCTCGTACTCAAGCGCGAACTCCACACGTTCGCGGGCGGTCTCTCCCGCGAGGAACTCCGCTCGACGACCGAGTTCGCCATTCTTGCCTTCGTCATCTATCCGCTGCTGCCGACGGGGCGCGTCACGGTCGGCACCGGGCAGTTGGCGGTCGAAATCGAGCCCCGAGTCGTCTGGCTGATGGTGGTCGCGGTCGCCGCCATCGGCATCGTGAACTACGCCATCGTCAGGAACTACGGGGGCAGGGGTATCGCCGTCACAGGCTTCTTCGGGGGATTGGCCTCCTCGACCGCAGTAGTGGGAACGATGCTGGAGTCGGTGCGCCAGCATCCCTCGGCGACCTCGTATGCCGTCGCTGCCGTGTTGCTCGCGGATGCGGCGATGGCGCTTCGCAACCTCGCCATCGTGCTCGCGTTCACGCTGCCGAACGTGCTCGTGGGCGCACTCGTCCCGCTCGCGGTGGTCGTCGTCGGCAGCGTCGCGGTCGCCGCCGGCACCGCCGACTGGAACACGCCTGTCGAGATGGATCTCGATAGCCCCTTCTCGCTGCGCAACGTGCTCGCCTTCGG
This sequence comes from Halococcus sp. AFM35, assembly GCF_051195015.1. NCBI lineage: Archaea > Methanobacteriati > Methanobacteriota > Halobacteria > Halobacteriales > Halococcaceae > Halococcus > Halococcus sp. AFM35. The sequence continues at coordinate 56,527 of NZ_JBNTJU010000006.1, read as the reverse complement.
CGCGATGTTCGCCGTCATCATTCTCGCCGGCGGCATCGCTCAATCGGAGTTCGGTCAGGTGGGTTTCTACGTGACCGCAGTGCTCTCGGGACTGGTTTCGAGCGCCGGCGCGACCGCTTCGACGGTGTCGCTCTATCGAACGGGGAGTTTGGCCGGCGAGACCGCCGTCATCGCCGTGTTGCTCGCCACCGCGTCGAGCATCGTCGTCAAGGCCGCGCTCACCGTCGTCGGGCCGAGCCGCCGCTTCGCCACCCGTGTCGCGCTTTGGAGTACCGTCCTCCTGGTCGCCTCACTGGTGTCGGCGGTGCTCGTGACGCTGTGAGTGAAAATACCGAAACCGCTTTGCGCGCGTCGCGTGCATCCGACACCATGCAGGCAGTCCAGTTCATCGAACACGGCGACCGCGACGTCATCGAGTACGGGGACTTCCCCGACCCCGAACCCGACAGGGACGAAGCGCTCATCGACGTGAAGGCCGGTGCGTTGAACCACCTCGATGTCTTCACGCGCCGCGGACTGCCGGGTGTCGACCTCGAAATGCCTCACATCCCCGGCAGCGACGCCGCCGGCATTGTCGAAGCGGTGGGCGAGGACGTCACGCGTGTCGACATCGGCGACCGCGTGGCGGTCACGGCGGGCATCTCGTGTGGCGAGTGCGAGTTCTGCCGCCACGGCGAACACTCGCTGTGTGAGAGCTACCACCTCATCGGCGAGCACGTTCGTGGGGTGCACGCCGAGCAGGCGGTCGTTCCGGCCGACAACCTCGTTCACGTTCCCGACGACGTGGACTGGGAGACGGCGGCGGCCGCGCCGCTCACGTTTCAGACCGCGTGGCGCATGCTGATGACCCGTGCCGACATCGAGGCTGGCGAGTCGATACTGGTGCTCGGCGCTTCCGGGGGAGTGGGACAGGCAGCCGTCCAAATCGCCGACTACGCCGGCGCGGAGGTGTACGCGACCGCGAGCACCGACGAGAAGTTGAGGTACGCCGAAGCGTGTGGAGCCGACCACACCATCAACTACGCCGAAAAGGACTTCGCGAGCGAGATGCGCGACCGCACGAACGGCCGCGGCGTCGATGTCGTCGTGGACTACATCGGCGAGGCGACGTGGGACGACTCCACGAAATGCCTCGCCAAGGGTGGTCGGCTCGTGACCTGCGGGGCGACCACCGGTCCGAACGCCGAGACCAACATCAACCGTCTCTTCTGGAATCAGTTCGATATTCTGGGGTCGACGATGGCCACGCTCGGCGAGGTCGACGACGTGCTCTCGCTGGTCTGGGACGGGACCTTCGAGCCACGGGTTCGGGAGACGCTGCCGATGAGCGAGGCCACCCGTGCCCACGAGATGTTAGAAGAGCGCGAGGGCTTCGGTAAGGTCGTCGTGATTCCCGACAGCGAGCGCTGACGTTCACTGCTCGCCGGCGAAATCGGCGGTGGTCAGCACGTCGAGGCCGCGGTACTCGACTTGGTCGAGCAGGTCGGCGAACGTCGAGCGCGATAGGTTCGACCCGCCCATGCGGTGGGTCATGAAGACGACCACCGTATCCGTCTTGTAGGCGAGCTCTATCATCTCGTGGGCCTTCGCCGCGTCGTCGTCTTCGTTGAGTTCGACGCGCGGGACCCACGACGCCTCAGTGATGGTTCCGCCGACCGAGGAGGAGCCGCCGCCGAAGCTCAGGTTGCAGTACTCGCCGGCGATATTCATCGCGTCCTCGTCGAAGTCGCCGAACGGCCAGATGAGCGTGTTCGCGCCGCGCGTGTAGCCGTTGTCGAGTTGCCATTGCTTGTTCTCCTCTATCCACTCGCGGGCTTGGTCCTCCGAGACGCTCCCGAGACCCTGACCGTGTTGTGGATGGAGGCAGACGGCCCAGTCGTCGCCGTGCATCGCATCGAGCTGGTCGGTCGAGAGCTTCCCGTCGTTGCCAACCATGCGCGGAATGACGGCGCTCGTGCCGGCCATGCCACGCGCGGAGAGTTCGTCGTAGGCGATGGTGGAGTCCGTCTCGTTACCGTCGTCGAACGTAAAGAGGACCGCGCCGTTGTCGCGCTTTGGCGTCGTGCGGATGTCGTCGACATCGATTTCACATGACTTCCCGCCCGTGTAGCACGAGATGGAGAACTCGTTGATGTCGGCCATGTCTGGCGTCCCGGTCCATGCACTCGGCGAGAGGCTCATGCGGACCCAGCCGTGTTTCTCGCTCAGGTAGCGCGTCGTGACCTGCTTCTCGCTCCCGTCGCCCGCGGCAAGCTCGACGCGAAGCGTCTCGTTCGAGACGCCGCGCAAGCGCACTGCCATCGACACGTCGCGGTACGCGAAGTTCTCCGAGAAGGTGTCGTTGACCATCTCGACGCGGTTGTTCGACCCGTCCGAGATGAGCGTGGCGTGGCCCGCGTCGTCCGCGGGGTCCTCCCAGTCGCCGCCGGGGCCGCCGTTGGATGCTATCTCACCCTGCTTGGGCTCCCAGCCCGCGCTGAAGTCGCCGAAGTCCTCGTAGGTGTTGCCGAGGTCATGCGACCGAGCACGGGCGTCGTAGCCGAGTTTCAGGTCGTTGGCGTCGTCGGTATTGCCCGGACCTGTGTCCATCAGCTCACCATCGACGAACACGTTCGCATCGCCATCGAGGCTGATATCGGTGAGTGTCCCCGAGAATCGATAGCTGTCGGCACTGATTCCCACCTCGCCGGTGGCGCTCGACCCGGAAATCTCGTCGTTGCCGTTGATATTCGCGCCGTTGGCCGTGCTCTTCGCTAACTCACCCGAGACGCTGAAGCGGTAGGTCGCCCGTGAACCGGTCCCCTCGATAGTGAGTATATGGCTCGAATATTGAGTCGAATCGAACGGTTCACCGTCAAGGGTCACGTTCGCCTCACCGCCCAGTTCAAAGCTGGTGAGGTCGCCGGAAAAAGAGTAACTGTCGGCTGAGATGCCGACCACACCGGTGGCGCTCGATTCGGAGATCTCGTCACCGGAGTTGATGTTCGCGCCGTTTGCTGTACTCTTCTCGAGGTCATCCGAGACGCTGAAGCGATAACTCGCCCGCGAACCGGTTCCCTCGATAGTCAGCACATGCTCGGGATAATCGTCGGGGTTGAGCGGTTCGCCATCGAGGATAACGTTTGCCTCCTCGTCGAGAGCGAACGCCTCCAGTTCGCCCGAAAATACGTAGCTGTCGGCACTGATTCCCACCTCACCAGTAGCAGTTGACTCGGATATCTCATCACCGGTGTTGATATTCGCGCCGTTGGCCGTGATCTTTTCCAACTCGTTCGAGACGCTGAAGGTGTAGGTCGCTCGCGAACCTGTCCCCTGAATCGTCAGCACGTGGTCGGGCCGCTGGCCAACGTGTGCCGGTTCGCCGTCGAGGGTGACGTTCGCCCTTCCATCCAAATCGAACGCAATGAGTTCACCGGAGAACGTGTAGCTGTCGGCGGAGATGCCGACCACACCCGAAGCGCTCGACCCGGAAATCTCGTCGTTACCGTTGATGTTCGCGCCGTTTGCTGTACTCTTTTCGAGGTCACCCGAGACGCTGAAGCGATAACTCGCCCGCGAACCAGTTCCCTCGATGGTAAGTGTTTGTGAAAGTGCCGCCCGTCCGCGACTGGCGAGCAACGGGAGGCTCAGAACGCCGATACCTGCCGTGCCCGCACCGCGAAGATACGCGCGTCGCGTAGTGTCGTTTGTATGCCGAGGTTTCCAACCATCAGCTGAGGAAAAGCCACCCATGGATAGAGATGGGAAGTCGTATTGCCTATAGGTTCACACTAACTGTTTAAGAGTCTCAAATGGCTAAAATATGAAAACAACAGTTCAGAGTTCCCGCCGGACGTGTGCTGTCGGTGGGGAGTCTGTGCGTCTTCCAAGCATGGCGTCGTGAGCGAAGTCGGTGAATTCTGAAGAGGAATCACCCTACTCGATATACTGCCAGTCGGGGATTGTTGCGTCCTCCACATAGAGAAATCAAGAGGGGGAGCGAGCGAAGCGACCAATAGAAGACATCCAGTAAATGCCTTCGACCGACAGCATCGGACGACACCCACATCCCGGTGCGATACGCGAGCGGTTGGGTAGGGATTGAGACGACATCCCCAGTATCGGTTTCGGCGCGGATGGCCGACGAAGTCGTCACGATTTTGTTCCGAGCGCCACTCGCTGTGAGCGAACCCTCACGTGAACCCGATACAGCACACACAGAATCGGCGGAGGCGACGGGCCGTCGGCCGGCGGCGGTTTCTCGGACTGACGGCGGCCGGCGCGCTCGCGGGCGTCGCCAGCGGGCGTGGACGCGCACAGGACACCCGGACCATCGAACTCGGGGGAAAGATAGCCGGCTGGCAGGGACGTAGTCCCGAAGCCATCGCCGGCGAGGAGAACCCGACGCTCGAACTCGAAGCCGGCGTCGACTACCAAATCACGTGGACGAACCTCGACGGGATGGGCCACAACATCGCGCTGCTCGACAAAAACGGCGAGGTACTCAAGCGCACGAGCGTGATGAGCGAGCAGGGCGCGACCCAGACCATCGCGTTCACCGCGCGCGAGGCAATGGCCGAATACATCTGTGAGCCACACCGTGCCTCGATGCGCGGTGCCGTGAGCTTCGGCGCTGACACGCCCGCAGCGAATGCCACGACCGATACCACCACCGAGAACGCCGTTCCGACCGGGCCGACGGTCGGTCTCGAACGGGTCGTCGGCGGCTTTCAGGTCCCGACGGACATGGCGCTCCTGCCCGGTGATAATCGGCGGCTCGTCGTCGACCTCCCCGGCATCGTCTATCTCAACGAAGGTGACGAACTGCGCGAGGAGCCGTTCCTCGACCTGCGTGATCGCCTCGCCGAACTCGTCGGCGAGCGCGGCCTGCTCGGTCTCGCACCCCATCCGAACTTCGCGCAAAACCGGCGCTTTTACGTGCGCTACAGCGCCCCGCTGGCCGACGACGCACCCGAGGAGTTCTCCCACACCGAAGTCCTCGCCGAGTTCGAGGCGAACGCGGACAGGACGAGCGCCCGCCCCGACTCCGAGCGCGTTCTTCTGGAGGTTCACGAACCCCGGAAGGTCCACAACGGCGGCGCGGTCGCGTTCGGTCCCGACGGCTATCTCTACACCTCCTACGGCGACGGTGGCGGCCCGCGGGATACGGGTCCCGGCCACGCCAGCGACTGGTACGAGGAAAATCGCGGCGGCAACGGTCAGGACGTGACCGACAACCTGCTCGGCTCGATTCTCCGTCTCGACGTCGATAGCCGCGAGGGAAACAAGCCCTATCGGATTCCCGACGACAACCCTCTGGTCGGGAAAGCTGGTCTCGACGAACACTACGCGTGGGGCTTTCGCAATCCCTGGCGGATGGGATTCTCCAATGGTACTCTCTACGCCGCCGATGTCGGCCAGAATCGCTACGAGGAAATCGACCGCGTGGTGAAAGGCGGCAACTACGGCTGGAACGTCCGCGAGGGAACCCACTGCTATGGGACCGAGAGCCTGAGCGACATGCCCGAGACCTGCCCAACGGCGACCCCGCCCGATGTTCGGGGTGGCGAACCGCTCCGTAAGCCGGTCATCGAATACCCCCACGCCCGCAACGGCGAGACCATCGGCATCTCGGTCATCGGCGGCTATCTCTACGATGGAAGCATCGACGCCCTCGACGGGAAGTTCGTCTTCGGCGACTATAGTAAAGAAGGCGAACCGCGCGGGTCGCTGTTCGCGGCCACTCCCAGCCAACAGGGTCTCTGGGAGTTCGAGGAGTTGCAGGTCGAGGGCGCGGAAGGCGGTGCGGTCGAGGGCTATCTCATCGCCATCGCCCGCGACGAGGAAGGCGAACTCTTCGCGCTGACCTCCGCCGGCGACCTCGGTGGCTCGGTGAACCGCATCACTGCGACGGAAACGACGAAAACGGCGACTGCCGAGACGTCCGCCCGAGCGACGGCGAACACGACGGTCACCCAGACGACCACGATGGCCCGAACGCGAACGGATGCGGCCACGACGGGCGAAGGTACGACCGAAACGACCGTCACAGCCGGTACGGAAACGACGAGCGGGGCGGCGACCGCAACGGAACCCACCGCGAACGAATCGGGGACGACGAATCGAACCGAAACGAGCGCCGACGGAGCCGGCTTCGGCGTGTTCGCCGCGCTCGCCGGTATTGGCGGTCTCGCTGTGCGTCGTCTCGGGCGCTAAGAGTTGTTCTGCTCCTTTCGGAGGTTCGTGAGGACCTCCGCTTCGAGGGCATCGCGCACGTCGAGGCGCGCGTCCGGGTCGTCATCGGCAACGTCGGAACGGTCCATGAACCGGTCGAGGATGTATCCGAGGAAGGCCGCGAGCAGCCGGTCTTTCGTGTCGTAGTGGTAGTGCAGGACGGCCTTGGTCTTCTCGAACTCGTCGGCGATGGCCTGCATCGTGAGGTTCGCGTAGCCGTGTTTAGAGAGCGCACGATAGGTCCCGCCATGATATCCTCGCGGGTGTCGGTCGGCCGTTCCGTCCCTGTCGAACCCATTTCCCCGAACGTTCGGCGGCGAACGGTTATCTCCTGTCGCTTGCATCAGGAATCGTCGCGGCGTGCTTCGACCCCACCGACCAGCAGCGTGTCCTCGATGAGCGCGCCGGTCGCCCGGCGCAGCCGTTCGGAGAGCGCCTGATGGGAGATGTCGAGTTCCTCGGCGAGGTCGCTCTGGTCGGTCTCGCGGGGCACTTCGTAGTAGCCCGCTTCGAGGGCGGTTTCGAGCGCCTCGAACTGGGCCTCGGTCAGCCCGTAGCGGCCGGCCGGCTGGCCGTCGAGCTGCCGGATGGCCTTGACGTCGAAGGTCAGCCCGTTGTCCTCGGCGAACTGAACCGTCTTCGACAGCGAGTCGCGGTCGGGGTAGAGCACGCGGAGATACCACCGGCCGTCGGTCCCATAGGCGTCGGTGATGGTCGCCTGCGAGTTCGTCAGCATCTGGAGCACCATCTCGACCTCGGAGACCCACTGCATGCGATAGAGCTGTTCGTCGTCGAACTCCGAGAGCAATTCGAGGTCCTCGATGCTCGGGTCGCGCTCGACGGCCTCCTCGACGGCCGCAAGAGGGGCGTTGCGGATCCACATCAGCGGCATGGCCGCCTCGTCGCCGCTCTGGACGATGCGCTCGACCTCGAATTCGACATCGGATAACGAACTGAGTGCCTCGTACAGCGCGAACTCCTCGGCCGGGATTTCTCCCCGGACGATACAGGCGTTGGCCATAGCCGCCGTTCACATCCGCTCAGCAAAAACCTCCCGACACGGTCCTCCACACGGTGACTGGCGGACATGAGTCGCTGTCGGGGGAAACGATATGACTGTGCTCGCCTCTCGATGGGACATGCCCTCGACAGGAACGGTCGCCCGTACGGACGCTATCGAGCGACTGCTCGCCCGCCGCACGGCCGCTCTCGACGCACTTCCCGCTGAAAGCGTCCCCCTCGACGCGCTCGCCGGCCGCACGCTCGCCGCGGACGTGCGCGCACCGAGAGACGTACCGCCGCACGACTACGCGACGATGGACGGCTTCGCCGTCGCCACCGACGACGAGTCGCCGGCAGTCGTCGGGGAGGTCTTCCCGGAGGACGAACCCCCGGAACTCGCCGACGACGAGGCCGCACGCATCGCCACCGGCGCACCGCTGCCCGCCCGGACCGACGCCGTGGTGAAACGTGAGGACGCCACCGTGACGGATGGGTGGCTTTCGGGACCGGAACTCGCCCCGGGAACGAACGTCTCACCGTGCGGCGGTACGGCGAAAGCGGACGAGGTGCTGTTCGACGCCGGCACGCGACTCGCCCCGCGGCACGCAGCACTGTTGCGTGACGTCGGCATCGAATCGGTGGCCGTTCACGAGCGGTTCTCCGTGGCCATCGTGGCGACCGGCACCGAGATTCACGAGAACCGCCAGCCCGACCGCGACTCGGAGTTTCTTGCTGGTCTCGTCCGGGCATGGGGTCACGAGCCGACCATCCATGAGAGCGTTCCCGACGACCCGGACGCCGTGTGCGAGACCATCGAGAGCGCGGCCGAAGCGTACGACACCGTTCTCACGACGGGTGGCACGAGCGTCGGCAGCGCCGACCACGTCGCCACGGTGCTCGGCGACCACGACCCGCTGTTCGAGAGCGTGCGCCTCCGGCCGGGCCGTCCGGTGATGGCGGCGGTCGTCGATGGTGCACTCGCCGTCGGTCTGCCGGGCAAGCCGCTCGCCGCCCACACCGCCGCCGTGCTCGTCGCGCGCCCGTTTTTCACCGGCGAGCAGCGGTTGCCATCCGTCACGATGGGGCTTGCCCACCGTGTCGAAATTCCCGACGACGACCGCGAATACGCGGTGCCGGTCGTCTTCGACGACGGTACCGTCGTCCCGCTCGGTCACGCCGATTCGGCGCTTTCCATCTATGACGAACAGTTTGCGTCCGGTCTCGTTGCGGCCAACACACGGGTTACGACCGCGGACGGAATCGTGCTCACCGGGCGCTCGCTCGCCGCCGGCGAAGTAGTGGAGACCGTTCCGTATCGGGTGCTCGAATGAGCGAGCAGTTGCGCCGCATCACCGACGAGGACATCGAAGAGGCGCTTTCAGCGCACTCGGCACGCGATGGTACTGTGCTCGGCGTGTTGCTCGCGGCGGGCGGGAGCAGCCGCTTCGGCGAACGAAACAAGCTCCTCGCCGAAATCGACGGCGAACCGCTCGTCCGTCGTGCTGCCCACACGCTGCTCGACTCGCGCGTGTCGCGTGTCATCGCTGTGCTCGGCCACCAACCGAACGCCGTCCGTGACGCGCTCGCCGACCTCGACGTGGCGTTCGTCGAGAACGATTCTTATGAACGGGGGCTGTCGACCTCGGTCGAGCGTGGCGCGCGTGTGGCCGCCGGAAACGGTGCGGACGCGGCGGTCTTCCTCCCCGGCGACATGCCGTTGGTCGATAGCGCGACTGTGGACTCGCTCGTCGATGTCTTCCATGCAGACGTCGCCGACGCCGTGGCTCCCGTTTTCGAGAACCAGCGTGGCAACCCTGTCCTGTTCGGACGGACGCACTTCGATGCGCTCCGGGCGGTGAGCGGCGACGTGGGTGGTCGGCGCATTCTGCTCGACAGCGACGGTGCGCTGCTCGAAACCGACGATGTGGGAGTCCTCACGGATATCGACACGCGCGAGGACCTCGAACGTGCTCGGCGGGAGTGACCGCCGCGTTCAGTCTGCTGCGCCCGCGAACAGGTGGATATCCGCCGCGTCGATACGCAACCGGACCGTTCCCGTCGGCGGGTCGTGACCATCGGTTTTGACCAGTAGCGAGTGGTCGTTCCACGAGCAGTGCACCCGGTAGGCGTCGCCGAGGAATTCGCTGTTTTCGACGGTCGCCGTCAGCATCGTCTCCCCACCGAACGCCTCGTTTCGTTCGCTGATGGCAATCGCCTCGGGGCGCACACAGAGTGTCACCGACTCGCCGGCCGTGGCTGACATCGTTTCGGGCAACGCGATGGCGACACCGTTCACGCTGGCACGCGGCGGGGTCGTCGAACGTACCTCGCCATCGAGGAGGTTGTTCTCGCCGACGAATTCCGCGACGAACCGCGAACCCGGATTTCGATAGACGGTTTCGGGGGTAGCGATCTGCTCGATGGTCCCGTCGTCGACGACCGCGACGCGGTCGCTGATGGCCAGCGCCTCGCTCTGGTCGTGGGTGACGTAGATGGTTGTAATCCCTAGTTCCTGCTGGATGGTTCGGATGGTCACCCGAAGGCGCTCGCGGAGGCGCGCGTCGAGTGCCGACAGCGGCTCATCTAATAATAGGACGTCCGGGCCGGGAGCCAGCGCCCGCGCGAGCGCGATGCGTTGCTGCTGGCCGCCCGACAGCTGTGTCGGCTCGCGCTCGCCCATTCCCCCCATATCGACCAGCGCGAGCAGTTCGTCGACTCGCTCGCGCGTCGAGACATCGCCGGGCGGGTCGCGGAAGCGAAGCCCGTAAGCGACGTTCTCGCGCACACTCATGTGCGGGAAGAGGGCGTAGTGTTGGAAGACGACGCCGACGTCGCGCCGTTCGGGTGCGAGGTCGGTGACTCGCTCGCCGTCGATGTAGATTTCGCCCGTGGCCGGTGTCTCGAAGCCAGCAACGGTCCGGAGGGTAGTGGTCTTCCCACAGCCCGATGGCCCGACGAGCGTGAAGAACTCGCCCTCATCGACCGCTATCGAGACGTCGTCGAGCGCGGTGACGTCACCGAACGCAACGGTGACGTCGTCGAGTTCGACGCCGGGTGATGCTGTGGGTTCGGTGAGCGTCATTGCTCCCACCGCCCGTCGAGGCGCTCGATGACGAGGAAGCTCGCTGCCGTCACCACCAACAATACTGTGCCCATCGCGGTCGCCGGCCCGAGACTCGGCCCGAGCGAACGATTGCCGATGTAACGTTCGAGCGCGACCGGCATCGTGTAGCTATCGACGCCTTCGGCGAGTAAGACCGTCGTATCGAACTCGCCGATGGAGATGGCGAAGGCGAACGCGCCGCCGGCGAGCACTGCCGTCGAAATCAACGGGAGCTCGATATCGAGCAGGGCACGGAAGCGGCTCGCGCCGAGCGAGCGCGCCGAATCGACTAACTGGGAGTCGATGCCGGCGAGCGCCGGAGTGACGTTTCGTGTTACAAATGGGTACGCTGCGACCGCGTGCGCGAGGACGATGGCGAGCGCGCCGCCAGCGGTGAACCGATAGCCCGCTATCGTGGTGCCGAAGACGAGCGTCTGGAGCAATCCCAGCCCGACGACGACGCCGCTGACCGCAAGCGGTGCGCTCATCAGCGTCTCGGCTACCCGACTCCCGGAACCGCCGCGGGTCGCCATCACCGAGACGACGATGCCCATCGGCACCGCGAGCGCGAGCGTCCCGACGCCGAACGTCAGCGAGTTCACGATTGCCGGTAGCGGCCTCGTCGTCCCGACCGCCGTCGTCGTCTGCTGGGCGAGCAGGAACTCGTAGTACGCCGTCGTCAGCCCACCGGGACCGGTGACGCTCTCGACGAGCATGCTCACGAGTGGGCCGACGAACAGCACGAGAACCACGATACCGTACACTGCGAGACCCACACGAACCGGGTCGCGGAGGGTTTTCCAGCCGAGCGAGAGCGGCCGTCTGGAGGGTGCGATGGCGCTGCTCGCGGTCGTCTGTCGCGCCTCGTACCGGAGATAGAGATACGTGAGCGCGAGCGACAGGACCGTTTCGATGGTGCCGAGCGTCGCGGCCTCGGCGAGTTCGAGGTCTTGGACGCGCGCGTAGAGCCAGACCTCGACGGTGGCGAGGCGCAACCCCCCGAGCGCGAGCACGATGGGAAAGGATAAAAATGTGAACACGAACGTGAGCAGTGCGGCAGTCAGGAGAGCGGGGAGCAGTTGTGGCAGCACGATATCGCGGAACGCGCGGAACGGACCGGCACCGAGCGCGCGGGCCGTCTCGACACGGCGGGCATCGACGGTCTCCCACGCGGTGGTCACCAGCCGCGTCACGAGCGGCGCGTTGTAGAAGGCGTGGGCAAGGACGATGATTTCGAGCGTGAACAGCAGGTTCACCTGCCCAATGCCGAGCGCGCCCAGCACGTCGTTGAGCAGCCCACTTTGACCGAACATGGCGAGGAAGCCGACCGCGACCATGATCGAGGGCAGCACGAACGGGAGGATGGTCAGCGAGCGGAGCGTCCGCCGGCCACGGAACTCGAATCGCGCGAGCAGATACGCGCCCGGCAGCCCAATCAAAACGCTCGCCAGCGTCGAGAGCAGCGCCTGATAGACGGTAAAACCGAACAGGCCGAACTCCACGGGTGGAACCCCGGCCCGCACCCATTCGAGCACGCCGGCCGGAATCGAGAGCGGCGCGGTAAACAGGGAGTGAGCGACGCCGGTGTAGAAGGGGTCGGCAAGCACGTCGAGCAGCGGAGCCAGCGTCAGCGAGCCGGCGCGGACGACCGCCTCGCGCAGCACGCTCAGGACTGGATAGTAGAAGACGACTGCCAACACTCCAACGGTGAGCGCGAACGCAGCGGGTAAGACGAGCCGCTCGGCCCATCGCCGTGCGCTCACGCGCTTGCGACCAGCCGCGACCACTCCTCGACCCACGTTTCGACCGAGCCAGCGAGTTCGTCGTAGGAGTGCGTGACCACCTCGGGCGGCTCCTTGGCGTACTTTGCGAACTCCTGGCTCGGCGTGACGCCTCGCACTGCGGGAAACTGGACGTTCTTGACGGCGATGTTCGACTGGGCTTTCTCGGTGAGCACGAACTCCATGAACCGTCGGCCGAGTTGCGGGTTGTCGGCACTCTCGAACAGCGCCATCGTCTCGGGATTCGCGTAGCCCTGCCCGTTGAGGAAGCCGATTTGGTGTTTCGAGATGTCGACATCCGGGCCGTGGTAGTACACTTGGTCGGTCGAATAGGACACGACCATCGGTGCCTCGCCGTTCGTGTAGGCCTGATAGGCGGGTTCCCAGTCGGCAAGCACTTTCACGCCGTTGTCGAGGAGCTTCTTCCAGTAATCGAGATAGTTCTCCTCGCCCTGCGTGATGACCGACCAGAGCAGGAACGCCCGGCCGGGGTCCGATTGCTGGGCGTTCTCGGTGATGAGGTCGCCCTCGTAGCGCGATTCGAGAAGCGAATCGAACGTCTTCGGCTCCGTCACCTCGTTCGCGTTGTAGACCAGCGAGATGTAACCCGTATCGTACGGCACGGCACGCCCTTGCGGGTCGATACGCAGCGGCTTCTTCACCCTGTCGAGACCGTCGAGACGCCCGCCGACCGACCGGAAGAGCGGCTCGTCGAGTTTCTTCCGTATCCTGACGAGTTCGGCCGTGTTCAGCCCCACGTAGAGGTCGGCATCGATTGGCGCACCCTGAGAAGCGCGCTGGGCGTACTGGTTGACCCCGTTTTCGGGGGTGAGGAACTCGACCGTGGCGTTCGAATGTCGCTTCTCGAAGGCTGATTTGAGCCAGTTGCCCGCCGTGCCCTTGCCGGTGAACGACGAGTAGGTGGCCACCTGTAGCGTGCCGCCGGAGGAGGCGCTTGCGGTGGTCGCCGTGCCAATGGTCGAGCCGCCGGCGGTCCCCGAGGCGTTTGCCTCGGAGCCGTTGGCTCCGCCATCGGTGCCGGTACAGCCCGCAAGCATCGCCAGCCCGGCGACCCCGGCACTCGTCCGCCGGAGAAACCCTCGTCGCTTCATTACCGAAGGATTTCACCGAGTGATAATTAAAACTGTCGTCACGGACCGTCCGCGGATGCGGCGAGTCAGTCGGCGGTCGCCGGCTCGTCCGTCGAGCGCTCGCCGGCCCGCACGCGGACTTCGGCGGCGATTTCGGCCGGTAGCGAGACGGTTTCGTCGGCGTTCTCGGGCGCGACGGTGAGCATGCCGAAGGGTGCGACTTCGCGGATGGTGAGTCGGGTGTCGGGCCGGATGCCGGCGTCGGCGAGATAGGAGAGGATTTCAGGGTCGCTGTCGGCGACCTGCGTGACGACCAGCGTCTCGCCCGCCTCGTACTCGGTCAGCGGCTCGTCGTCGGCCTCGGTCGGTTCTAACTTTTCGTTCGGAATGGGTGCGCCGTGGGGGTCGGCGCTCGGGTCGCCGAGGCTTGCGGCGAGTTCGGTTTCGAGGCGCTCGCTGATGTGGTGTTCCAACCTGTCCGCTTCGTCGTGGACCTCCGCCCAATCGTAGTTCAGGTGTTCGGCGAGAAACAGTTCGAGCAGGCGGTGATGGCGGATGGTTTCGAGCGCGACCAACTCGCCGTCCTCGGTGAGTCGCACACCTTTGTACTCCTCGCGTGCGACGAGTCCGTGGTCTTCGAGGCGCTTCATCGTCGCCGTGACGGTCGGAGCCGTGACGTCAAGCGCCTCGGCGATGGTCGAGGTGGCGACCGGCTCCTCGCCCTCACGGAGCTGATAAACCGCTTTGAGATAGTCCTCGGCCTTCGCGCTCGGCATACTCGATTGTTGTATCAGGACCACAAAACGGTTGCTGTCGGTTACGTCGGTCCGGGCGGCCGGTCTAGGCAGCCGCCGCGGAGGGACCGTTGGCATCAGTGTCCTCGGCGACCTCCATGAGTTCGTGATAGCGATTTCTGATGGTCACGTTACTGACTTCCGCGACCTCGCTGACCTCGTCCTGAGTGAGCTTGCGGTTGGTGAGGATGCCGGCGGCGTACAGCGCCGCGCCGGCCAGCCCCACGGGACTCTTCCCGCTGTGGACGGCCTGCTCCTCGGCCGCCGCAAGCAGTTCGCGCGCCCGACGCTCGGTCTCCTCACTCACGCCGAGGTCCGAAGCGAACCGGGAGACGTACTGTTTGGGGTTCGGTGGGCCGATTTCGAGGTCGAGTTCCTGATTGATGTAGCGGTAGGCGCGCTTGAACTCCATCTCGTCGACCCGTGAGACCGCCCCGACCTCCGAGACGCTGCGCGGGAGTCCCGTCTGGCGAACCCCTGCATACAGCGCCGCGGTCGAAACGCCCTCGATGGAGCGCCCAGGGAGGAGGTCCTCGGCGAGCGCCCGACGGTAGATGACGCTCGCGGTCTCGCGGACGTCCTCCGGGACCCCCAGTGCAGAGGCCATGCGCTCGATTTCGCCGAGGGCCTGCTTCAGGTTGCGCTCCTTCGAGTCACGGGTGCGGAAGCGTTCGTCCCACGTCCTGAGACGCTGCATCTGCTGGCGCTTGCGCGAACTCAGCGCGTTGCCGTAGGCGTCCTTGTTCTGCCAGCCGATCTGGCTCGACAGCCCCTTGTCGTGCATCATCTTCGTGGTGGGCGCGCCGGTGCGTTTCTTCCGGTCGCGCTCGGCGCTGTCGAAGGCGCGCCACTCGGGACCGTGGTCGATTTCCTCGGCGGAGACGACCAGCCCACACTCGGCGCAGGTGGTCTCGCCGTGGGCCGAGTCCTCGACCAGCCGGCCGCCACACTCCGGACAGACGCGTTCTGCCTCGTCCGTGTGGGTGTCTTCGGTGGCTCGTTCGTCCTGTTCGCTCGGGTCTCGCTGTCGGGTGTGTGTAGTGCCTTCCAATATCGGGTGGGTGAGCGCGTGCTCGGATGGGTGGATTGACTGACGGTACAACGGGTCGTTCGACAACGATGGGTAAGGGACGGGAGTATTTAAACCCTTGGTCGCCGTCGGGCCGGAAATCGGCACGGAAAGCCCTCACAGGCACGATTCGTGCTCGTCCCACGACGGGAAAGATTGATAGTCAGTAGATTACTACTGACAGATATGAGTTCCGCCGACCCGCAGGGACTGCAGGCGTTTCCCGAGGCGCTTTCGGAGCCGGATGCGTGGCTCGAACCGTTCGATTGGTACGAAACGATGCGCGAGGGGTCGCCCGTGCGCTACGACCCTTCGCGCGGCTCGTGGGACGTCTTCCGGCACGCGGACGTCAAACGGGTCATCGGCGACGACGGGACGTTCTCGGTGAACCCGCGCATGGCGAGCGACTTCGAGGGCTTGAGCGGCGAGGGCGAGGGTCTCATCCTCGATACGATGCTGTTTCAGGACCCGCCGCGCCACGACGAGCTTCGGGCGGTGGTCGACGACGCCTTCAGCCCGCGGACGGTGGCGGAGTTGGAGCCGCGCCTGCGCGACCTCATGGACGACCTCATCGAGGACGCGCTCGCGGCGAACGACGGCGAGATGGACCTCGTCGCGGAGATTTCCTACCCGTTTCCGGTCATCGTCATCGCCGAACTGTTGGGCGTGCCGACGGAGGACCGCGCCCAGTTCAAGGAGTGGTCGGAGTCGCTCGTCGCGGCCGCGAGCGACGAGAAGACAGCCGAGCGCCAGCAGCAGAGCCAGCGCGAGATGGCGATGTACTTCCTCGACCTGCTCCAGCAGCGCCGCGAGGAGCCGCGCGACGACCTCCTCTCGACGATTGCGACCGCCGAACTCTCCGACGGCAGCAAACTCCCACAGGACGAGGCGCTCGGGATGTGCATGCTGTTGCTCATCGCCGGCAACATCACCACCACGAACCTCATCACGAACGCGATGCGCTGTTTCGGCAATCAGGGCGTTCTCTCCGAACTCGCCGGCGACGAGAACGCCATCGGGACGGCCATCGAGGAGGTGTTACGCTATCGTGCACCCGTCCAAGCGATGACGCGCATCGCGCGCAGCGACGTCACGCTCGGCGACGCGACCATCGAGGAGGGCGACCGGGTCGTGGCGTGGCTCGGTTCGGCGAACCGCGACGAGCGCGCCTTCGAGAACGCCGACGAGTTCGTCGTCGACCGCGCGCCGACCGGCCATCTCGGCTTCGGCAACGGCACCCACTACTGTCTCGGCGCGCCGCTGGCCCGCCTCGAAGCCCGGGTCGCCCTCTCGGAACTGCTCTCGCTCGACGGGCTGGAACTCGCCGATGCCGGCCTCTCGCCGACCCGGAGTTCGTTCATCTACGGCGTCGAGTCGCTGCCGGTCGGCTACGAGGGACGCTGAACCGGGCCATCGCGCGGGTCGAGCGGTCGTGGCGACCCGAACGCTCTTAAGAAAGTGTGCCCTATCGCGGGCAATGACCGATACGGTCGACGACGTGGACCAGCCGTACGATACCGACGCCTCACAACAGGAGAAGATCGAATCGCTCGAAGACCGCATCGACATCCTCGACAGCCAGAACGAGGAGATGCGCGACAAGTTGCTCGATGCGAACGCCGAGAACAACAAGTACAAACAGAAGCTCGAACGGCTCACCCACGAGAACAAGAAGCTGAAACAGTCGCCGCTGTTCGTCGCTACGGTCCAGGAGATGACCGACGACGGCGTCATCATCAAACAGCACGGCAACAATCAGGAGGCGCTCACCGAAGTCACCGAGGAGACCCGCGAGCGCATCGAACCCGGCTCCCGGGTGGCGGTGAACAACTCGCTGTCGGTCGTCACCGACCTTTCCGAGGAGACCGACGTCCGGGCGCGCGTGATGGAAGTCGAGGAAAGCCCCGGCGTGAACTACGAGGACATCGGTGGTCTCGAAGAGCAGATGAACGAAGTCCGCGAGACCGTCGAGCTGCCGCTCCAGAGTCCGGAAATGTTCTCGGATGTCGGTATCGAACCCCCCTCGGGTGTGCTGCTGCACGGCCCGCCCGGCACAGGTAAAACGATGCTCGCCAAGGCCGTCGCCAACCAGACCGACGCGACGTTCATCAAGATGGCTGGCTCCGAGTTGGTACATAAATTCATCGGCGAGGGTGCGAAACTGGTGCGGGACCTCTTCGAGGTCGCCCGCGAGCACGAACCCGCCGTCATCTTCATCGACGAAATCGACGCCATCGCCTCCAAGCGAACGGATTCGAAGACCTCCGGCGACGCCGAGGTCCAGCGCACCATGATGCAGCTGCTCAGCGAGATGGACGGCTTCGAGGAACGCGGCGAGGTCAGAATTATCGCCGCGACGAACCGCTTCGACATGCTCGACCGAGCGATTCTCCGACCCGGTCGGTTCGACCGCCTCATCGAGGTCCCCAAGCCGAACGCCGAGGGCCGCGAGAAGATCTTCGAAATCCACACACGCGGGATGAACCTCGCCGAAGACGTCGAGTTCGGACAGCTCGCTTCGGACATCGCCGAGGCCAGCGGTGCTGACATCAAGGCAATCTGTACGGAGGCCGGGATGTTCGCCATCCGCGACGACCGGACCGAGGTGCGGATGGAGGACTTCCACGAGGCGTGGGCGAAGATCGATGCCGACGAGGAAAGCGAGGAAGTCTCGAAGACGTTCGCCTGAGCGGCCTACTTTTCGGCCCCCTCGCGCGTCTCGACGGCGACACCGGTTTCGAAATCCGCCATCGCACCAGCCGATAGCTTCGCCTGTCCCACGCCGTAGAGACTGTCGTCCGGGCCGACGATACAGACCGCATCGCCCGGGCGGATGGCCGGGTCGACCTCGCGGACGAACTTCGCGAAGGCGTTTTTCCCCTCCCTGACGAACGGGTCGCTCTCCGCGCCGACGACGACGCGCGCTCGTGGCGCGACGAGTGCGGCGCTGAGCCGTTCGCCGCCGGCCAGCCCGAGCGTGAAGCGGCCATCGGTACCATACGAGACGAGTCGCTCGTCGTCGGCGAAGACCTGCTGTGGCCGACCGGTCCGCGAGCGCCGCACCGCGATGGTTTCCTCTTCAGGGAACAGCGCCCTCCCGGCCCCCGCGCCGAACTGGTAGTCGGCAATCGTGCGCAGCCGCGCGAAGTCGTCCATGAATCCGTTTGCGTGGCGGCCGGCAAAAGCGCGCTCATCGCCGTCTTTCGAAGCCATTTATATCCCGCGGGTCGCAGGGACACCCATGAACGAACGGACACAGATCGGCGCGGGTGGCGTGCTCTTGGTCATCGGGGCGATACTCATCCTGCTGTTCGCGTTTCCCGCCTCGACGCTCGGCTTCGCGGTACCGGTCCCGCTGGCCGTCCTCGCCGCGCTCGCCATGGCCATCGGCTCGCTGCTCATCGGTACGTCCGAGGGAACGGTCTAAAGGAGAAAGCGCTCGGAGCGCGCCGAGAGGTCGGTGAAGGCGTCGGCGGCGTCGACGAGTTCCTCGGAGGTCGATTCGCCGAAGGCCATCGCCTCGACGCGGACGCCCGCGTGGCGCAGATGTGAACAGAGTCTGGAGAAGTCGCCATCGCCCGTACAGATGACGAGGGTGTCGAGATGCGGCGCGAGCGTCACCGCATCGAGGATCATCCCGACGTCCCAGTCGGCCGATTTCGAGCCGTCGGCGTGGGTCTTTATCTCCTTGATCTTGGTCTCGAAACCGATGTTTTCGAGCGCCTCGAAGAAGCTGTCCTCCTCTGGCGAGTTCGCTCGGATGACGTAGGCGATGGCGCGGGTGAGTTCGCGGCCATTCACAGCTTCATCGAGGAGTTCGTCGTAGTCGATGTTGCGCGAATAGACGCTCTGAGTGGTGTGATAGAGGTTTTGGGAGTCGACCAGCACCGCGACGCGCTGGGCCGGCTGCACGACGTTCGACATACGGGGAGACTCCTCAGACCGGCCGCTAAAGCGTTTCGTCATGGAGAGGACCCTTTCCGACGTATGAACGCCGGCCGGCAGGTATCGCAGCCGACGCAACGCATAAATGCACTGGGCGCGGTGCATCGGGTATGCGACGCGCTACACCCCAGCAGTCGACCGGGCCGAGCGGTGGGTGTGGCACTCGCGCTCGTGCGGATACAAAACGGGCAGCGGGTAGCTCGCGGCGGGCGTAGCGTCCCGTCGCGCGCTGTTTTCGACTGTATCGTTTACCGAGTAGCGACACCATCCACATGACAGACACAATCGACCTCGACGGCGTGTTCCCCGCGATGGTCACGCCATTCAGTTCCGACGACAGCATCGATTTCGACGAACTCCGTGCGGAAGCCCAACGACTCGAACGGGCAGGCGTCGACGGACTCGTCCCCGTCGGCACCACCGGCGAAAGCGCGACCCTCTCACACGACGAGCACGTTTCGGTCGTCGAGACGGTGGCGGAGACGGTCTCGATTCCCGTGATTGCCGGAGCCGGCTCGAACGCCACCCACGAGGCGCTCGACCTCGCCGAGCGGACCCGAGAAGCCGGCGCGGACGCACTCCTTTTGATTTCGCCGTACTACAACAAGCCCGAGCCAGCCGGCATGGAGGAGCACTACCGGACGATTGCCGACGCCGTGGACCTGCCCCAAATCGTCTACAACGTCCCCGGGCGCACAGGACGAACCATCGACATCGACACGGCGGCAGCGCTTGCCGACCACGAGAACATAGCGGGGTACAAGTCCGCAAGCGGCGATCTCGGCCGGGTGAGCGAACTCGCAGAGCGCACACGCGAGGTGGAGTTCACAGTACTATCGGGCGAGGATGCACTCACGCTGCCGATGCTCGCGGCGGGCGGGCGCGGCACCATCAGCGTCGCAGCGAACGTCGAACCCGAGCGCGTTGGCGAGATGGTCCACGCCGCGCTCGATGGCGAGTTCGAGCGGGCACGCGAGTACCATCACGAACTCGGGCCGCTCTTTCGAGCGCTGTTCTGGGAGACCAACCCCATCCCGCTGAAGGAGGCACTGTCGATTCGTGGGCACGTCTCGCCGCGGATGCGCGCACCGCTGTCGCGGCTCTCCGCCGAGCACCGCGAGGCGCTCGAATCGGTGCTCGACGACCTCGAAGATGCCGACCGGGTGCTGGAGGCCGAACGGTGACGACAGTCGGTGTCACGGGCGCAACGGGCACGATGGGGCGCGCAGTAGTCGAGATGGCCGCCGAACGCGAGGACATGAGCGTGAACTTCGCGGTCAATCGCTCGCCCGGCGACGAGCGCGTCGCCGGTCGAGAAGTCCGCGCGGCGGCCGACGTGCCCGACCTGCTCGCCGAGCACTCCCCCGACGTGGTGGTCGATTTCACGGGTCCCGAATCGGCCATCGAGTACGCCGCGGCCTGTGCGGAGGCCGGCGTTGGATTCGTCAGCGGGACGACGGGCTTCGACGCTGACGAGCGCGCCGCACTCCGCGAGCACGCCGAACGCACCCCTCTGCTGTGGGCGACGAACTTCTCGCAGGGCATCCACGCGCTGGGCGGGGCGCTCGCCGACGTCGCGGAAACGCTTTCGGACTACGACATCGAAATGACTGAAACCCATCACAATCGCAAACGGGACGCGCCGAGCGGCACCGCGAAGACGCTGCTCGACGGCATCGATGCGGCGAGCGGACAGGAGTACGAACGAACCTACGGCCGCGAGGGCGAACAGCCACGCGCGGACGGCGAAATCGGCGTTCACGTCCGCCGTGCGGGCGGGATTCGCGGCGAACACGAGGTGCTCTTTGCGGGCAACGACGAGGTGCTCACGTTCACCCACCGCGCCGAGAGCCGGGCGGTGTTCGCGTCGGGTGCGCTCGATGCGGCGGTCTGGCTCGCCGGGCGCGACCCCGGTTCCTACGAGTTCGCGGAGGTGCTCGCATGAGCCTCCAATCGGACGTCGAGACCCTCTGGGAGCGCTCGGCGGATGGCCTGACGGCGAGCGACGCCGGTCCGGACGAGCGCGCGACGCTCGATTCGTTCCTCGACGCGCTCGAAGCCGGCGCGGTGCGTGCCGCCGAGCAGGGGAGTGACGGATGGGAGGCGAACGAGTGGGTCAAACAAGGAATTCTCCTCAATTTCAGCCTGCGCGAAACCCAGCGTCGGGAGTACGGCGGCGTGGGATACCACGACGTGCTCCCGCTCCGTTCGACGGGCGACCTCGGCGAGCGCGGCACCCGAAACACGCCCGACGGCACGGTCGTACGGCGTGGTGCGCATCTGGGCAGCGATGCCATCATGATGAGTCCGAGCTTCGTCAACGCTGGCGCGTACGTCGGCGACGGGACCTTGGTCGATTCGTGTGATACGGTCGGCTCCTGTGCACAGGTCGGTGCGGACGTGAAGCTGGGCGCGAACACGCTCGTCGGCGGCGTGCTCGAACCGGTCGAGGACACTCCTGTCATCGTCGAGGAGGGCGTCTCGCTGGGTGCCGGCTGTCGCGTCACCTCGGGGTTCGTCGTCGGTCACGACTCGGTGGTCGGCGAGAACACGCTGCTCACGCCACGGATTCCGGTCTACGACCTCGTTGAGGAGGAGGTCATCTACGGCGAACTGCCGCCCGAGCGCCGTGCGTTCACCCGCTTCGTCGAGTCCTCGATTGGCGAGCACGACCTCTTCGACGGCGGGGCGTACAAGCCCGCGGTGGTGGCGACGGCCGTCGAGGATAGGACTTTGGAAGCGACCGAACGCGAGGACGCGCTCCGATGACGGGGACCGCTGCGGCCGTCGAGAACTCACCCATCCGGCGGCTCGCCGACTGGTCGGCGGCGCGCCTGCGCGACCTCGCAGCGGAGTACGAGACGCCGCTGTACGTTATCGACATCGAGCGCGTGCGCGAGAACGCCGCGCGCCTCCGAGAGGCGTTTCCCGACGCTGCCATCGACTACGCGGTGAAGGCCAACGCCCGACGGCCAGTATTGGAAGCCATCGCCGAGGCGGGCTTCGGGGCCGAATGCGCGTCGGCGGGCGAGGTCGTCCGCGCGTGCGAGGCGGGGTTCTCCGACGTGCGCTACACGGCGGTCAATCCTCCGTCGAGGGACCTCGACAGAGTGGTCGAACTCGCCGACGATTACGACATCACCATCACAATCGGTGCGCTCGACACGCTCGACAGGCTCGAAGAGCGCGGCTGGTCGGGGTCGCTCTACGTGCGTGTGAATCCCGATATCGGCGTGGGCCACCACACGAAGGTGCGGACGGGCACCGACCCGAAGTTCGGGATTCCAGCTGGGCGAGCGGTGGCTGCGGTCGCCGAAGCCGACGAGCGCGGTTTCACGGTCGAGGGAATCCACGCCCACGCCGGCAGCGGCATCCTCGACAGCGAGGACCTCGCCGCCCACCGCGCGCTGGTCGAACGACTGAGCGAACTCGCGGGCGAAATCGCCGACGCGGGCATCGTTATCGACGCCGTGAGCATCGGCGGCGGGTTCGGGGTTCCCTACCGCGACTCCGAAGCGCCGCTCGACCTCGATGCGCTCGCCCGCGCGACCCGCGAGGCGTTCTCCGCCGACGCTCGATTGGGTATCGAGCCGGGGCGGTACTGCGTCGCGGACGCTGGCGTACTCCTTACTACGGTGAACACCATGAAGCCAACACCTGAGACGACGGTCGTCGGTGTCGATGCCGGGATGACGGTACTGGCTCGCCCGGCGCTGTACGATGCCTTTCACGAGATTCGTTCGCTCGCGGCCGATAGTGGAGGGCGCGAGACGGTCGAGGCGACTATTGCGGGTCCGGTCTGTGAATCGAGCGACGTGCTCGGGCGCGACCGCGCACTTCCCGCCCCCGAACGCGGTGACCTCTTTGCCATCGGGAACGCCGGAGCCTATGGCTACGAGATGGCGAACACCTACAACTCCCGTCCCCGACCGGCGGTCGTCGCGCTCGACGGCGCGGACGCCGAACGGTGCGTGCGCCGCGAGACGATTGCGGACCTCGGGAGGTACGAGCGATGAACGTCGAAAAGTACCACGGCACGGGCAACGACTTCTTCGTCGTTGACGCGAGCGAACCCGTCGCCGACCGGCGGCGGCTCGCCATCGAGTTCTGTGACGGCGAGAGCGGGATTGCAGTCGGCGAGCGAGCGGGAGCCGACGGCGTGCTCTTTCTCGCACTCGAAGAGCGCTACGCATCGCCGCGGGTGGTGATGACGCTCGTCCAGCCCGACGGCTCGACCGCGCCGATGTGTGGCAACGGCGCGCGGTGTGCGGCGGCGTGGGCGGCCGAGCGAACGGATTCGGACACGGTGATGGTCGACACGCAGGCCGGCACGCGGCGCGCGACCATCGACGAAGAGGACGTGACCATCGAGATGGGACGAGCGAGTTTCGCACCCGACGCCGTGCCGCTCGCCGGCAACGAGCCGCTGGTCGAGCAGTCAGTCGAGGGCCTGACCGTGACGGCGGTCGATACGGGTGTTCCCCACGCGGTGGCGTTCGTCGACGACGTCTCGCATACTGACCTCCCGTCGCTCGCGCCGCCGGTGCGCCACGCCGACCGGTTCCCGCGCGGGACGAACGTCACGCTTGCCAGTTCTCGTGGGGACGGGTTCGACCAGCGCACCTACGAGCGCGGCGTCGAGGGCGAGACCCGCTCGTGTGGCACCGGGGCGGTAGCGGTCGCGGCGGTCGCCCGCGAACTCGGTCTCACCGAACACGAATCCATCCCTATCCATCCGCCGGGTGGCCGACTCGACGTTCGATTCACCGACCGCGGGGCGACCCTCGCCGGGCCGACCGAACGGGAGTTCGCGGGTCGGGTTTCGATAGGGACCTCGCCGACCGTCGAAGCCGACGAGGCCGCCGGCGACTGATGGCGTTCGACCCGCTCGCGTTCCTCGAAACGGCGGTCGAAACCCCGTCTCACGAGGACGTCGACCCGATGCGCGCGCTGCTGTGTGACCGACTCGCCGCACACGGCATCGAGCCGACCGTCGACGGGGCGGGAAACGTACTGGCGAGCAAGGACGCGGCGGACGGGCCGCATGTCGTCCTGAACACGCATCTCGATACGGTCGCGCCCCATGTACCCGCCGAGCGGGAGGGCGACGTGCTTCACGGACGAGGGGCCTGTGACGCGAAGGGACCGCTCGCGGCGATGGTGGCGGCGTTTCTCGACTGCGACCCCGACTGGGGGCGACTCACGCTCGCGGTGACATCCGACGAGGAGACGTACTCGACGGGGGCGGCAGCACTCGTCCCACGCCTCGACCTCGACGGCGAACGCGGCGACGCGGTCATCGTCGGCGAACCCACCGGACTGGACGTCTGTACCGCTGGCAAGGGACGTTTCGAGGGCACGGTGCGGGTCGAGGGCGAGAGCGCACACGCCGCCGAACCCCATACTGGTGCAAACGCCATCGAGCGGGCTGCGCCCGTCATCGACGCCCTCACCGACTTCGGCGAGCGTCCCGGGAGTTTACCTGTGCATCCCGACCTCGGCGCGGCGACGCTCACCCCGACGGTCATCGAGGGTGGCGACGCGACCAATCAGGTGCCAGCCGCGTGTGAGGTGGTCGTCGACCGGCGGAGCGTCCCGCCCGAGACGGCGGGAGGTTTCGAGAACGCCCTCGACGAGTACCTCCGCGAGCGGCTCGACTCCACGATTTCGTTCGCGCTCACCGAGCGCGAGACGCCGTTTCTGGCGGCGTTCGAGACGTCGGTCGACTCGCGGGTGGTGGGTGCGTTTCGGGACGCCGAGTGTGAGATGCGGCCGTTCACGGCCGCGACCGAGGCGTCGTATTTCGCCCGCGAGGTCCCCACAGTGGTGTTCGGGCCGGGCGACCTCGCGGATGCCGAGGGTCCGGTGGCCCACGCCGACCGGGAGTACGTCCGCCGTCCCGAGGTCGAGCGCGCAGCCGACCGTCTCAACGATGTGCTCGCGGAGCTTCTCCGGGAGAACCACGTTTAAGCACTCGGCGCTCGGACGAGGGCACATGAGTACCGACGGTGACGAGCAGGTGCTCGACCTGCTCGCCGAAGCCAGAAATGACGAGTTCGAAACGGTGATCAACTACCAGACCGACGCCATCGCGCTCGCCGGCGTCGCCGCAGAGGAGGTCGCGGAAAGCCTGAGTGCGGATGTGCAGGAGGAGTTGGGTCACGCCGAAGAACTCGGCGAGCGCATCGTCCAGTTGGGCGGTCAGCCCGAAGGCTCGTTCGAGATGGAGATGAGCCAACAGAGCCTCCAGCCGCCCGAGGACCCGACCGACACCCTCGACGTTATCGACGGCGTCATCGAGGCGGAGAAAGGGGCCGTCGAGACCTACCGCGAACTCGTCAGCGTCGCCGAAGAGGCCGACGACCCCGTGACCGAGGACCTCGCCACCGAACTGCTCGCCGACGAGGAAGAACACCTCACCGAGTTCGAAGGCTACCGGAAGGAGTACGAGAACTGACGGCGCGGCCGCGGTGCGGTCTTGCCGTGCGGTTTCGTTGCTGATGGCGCGCGGTCGCGCTCCGCGCGACTCGCGCGAGGGGTGAGCGAACGAAGTGAGCGAATCGGTTGGGGAGGTACGTGGTGCGGTGTGGTTTTGCGGTCCGTGAGTATGGATTCGAAATCAGTGATTTATTCCGAGCTATCGGCCAACTCGCTCGCCAGTCCCGTGTAGCCAGCGGGCGTGAGGGCGTGTAACTCCTCGCGGACCGGCTCGCTCACGTCGAGGTCATCGAAGAGGTCGTGGAACTCCGTCAAACTCGTTCGTCGTCCGCGCGTGAGGTCCTTCACCCGCTCGTAGGCGTCGGTGTGGCCCTCGCGGCGAAGGATTGTCTGCACGGCTTCGCCGATGACCTCGGGATTGTCTTCGAGTTCTTCGCGCATGGCCTGCTCGTTCGGCACGACCTTCGAGAGACCGGTCTGGGTTTTCCGGTAGCCGATGAGACTGTGGGCCAGCGCCGCGCCCACGTTCCGTTTCACCGTCGAATCCGAGAGGTCGCGCTGGAGGCGTGAGGTCGTGAGCGACTCGGCGAGAAAGGAGAAGTCGCTGTTGGCCTTTTCGAGGTTGCCCTCGCCGTTCTCGAAGTCGATTGGGTTGACCTTGTGCGGCATCGTCGACGACCCCGTCTCGCCCGCGTCGCTCTCTTGGCCGAGATAGCCGTCGGAGACGTAGCGCCACATGTCGCGGTCGGCATCGAGGAGCACGGCGTTGGCTCCCCGGAGCGCGTCGAACAGCGCCGCGAGGTCGTCACACGGGTTGATTTGGGTGACGGGTTCGACGTGTTCGAGTCCGAGCGAGTGGACGAACTCCTCGGAGAATTCCCGCCAGTCGACGGCGGGATAGGCGGCGTGGTGGGCGGCGTAGGTCCCGCTCGCGCCGGCGAGTTTGCCCGCGAGACCGTCGGCGGCGCGCCCGATGCGTCCGATGGCCCTCTCCAGTCGGCCGGCATAGACGCCCATCTCCTTGCCGAAGGTC
The DNA here is from genome assembly GCF_051195015.1 of Halococcus sp. AFM35. Lineage (NCBI taxonomy): Archaea > Methanobacteriati > Methanobacteriota > Halobacteria > Halobacteriales > Halococcaceae > Halococcus > Halococcus sp. AFM35. The sequence continues at coordinate 30,058 of NZ_JBNTJU010000006.1, read as the reverse complement.
GTCGGCGTTGCGGGCTGGCCGTGCGTGCGCGCCAGCATCGGGGTGTCGCCGTACTCGCGGGCCATCCCCGCGAACGAGTTTCGAATCGCATCGAGTTCGGGAAGCAGCACTTCCTTGACAGCAGGCTTGAGCAGCAGTCGGCGCGCGAGGTTGTTGACGTCCTCGCTCGTGAGGCCGAAATGAACCCACGGCGTGGCGTCCGCGTCGGGGAGACCGTCGCGGACGAAGTATTCGACGGCCTTCACGTCGTGGTTGGTCGCCGCGCGTTCGGCGGTTCCCTCGGTCTCGATGCGCTTGATTCGCGCCGCGTCCGCTTCGGTGAACTCCTCGTAAAGCCCTCTGAGAACGTCACGGTCGCTGGCATCGATTTCGATGGGGGTAGCATCGAGGTCCGCGAGCGCGAGGAGGTACTCGACTTCGACGCGGACGCGAGCGCGCAGCAGGGCCGCCTCGCTCGCGTACTCGACGAGCGGTTCGGTGTAGCGTGCGTAGCGGCCATCGAGCGGCGAGACGGCCGAAAGCGAGCCGCGGTCTGTCATGGCTACGACTGAACCGAGTCCGGTGAAAGGCGTGTCGAATCGCCGGTCGTTCCCGAGGGATGCCAGCACGTCCGCGCTCTCGAACCCGAACGCACTTTGGCCGGCGCACGTCCCCTTCAGCCATGACACCGATTGCGGGGCTGGCAGGCAATCGCGGTCGCAACCTCCTCCACATCGCCGACCACGCGCCCGGCGGCGCGGAACTGAGCGTCATTCTCACGAACGACGCCGACGCGCCGGTGCTCGACGCGGCTGCCGAGCGTGGGATTCCCACGGAAGTCGTCGAACAGAACGAAGACGAATCGCGCGCGGCCCACGAGCGGCGACTGCTCGACCGACTCGACGAGTACGACGTCGAACTGGTCTGTTTGGATGGGTACATGCGCGTACTCACCCGGCAGTTCATCGAGGCTGCACCGCCGGCGTTCAACGTCCATCCGTCGCTGCTGCCCGCGTTCCCGGGAACGAACGCCCACGAGCAGGTCCTCGACGCCGGCGTGGGCGTCACCGGCTGCACGGTCCATCTCGTGGCCGAGGACATCGATGCCGGCCCAATCGTTACCCAGGAGCCGGTCGCGGTCTATCCCGACGACGACCCAGAATCGCTGAAAGAGCGCGTGCTCCACGAGGCCGAGTTCGCGGCCTATCCGCGCGCAGTCAGGTGGTTCGCCGAAGGGACTCTGGCCATCGACGGCGAGGGCGACGAGCGCGAGGTCACCATCACGGGCGATGAAAACTGTCCGTTCCCAACCCGGCGCGTGCAGGGTAGCGAGCGCGCGGCGGACCTCCGCTATGGCGAGAACCCACACCAATCGGCCGCGCTCTACGCCGATGTCAGTGATGGAGCGAGCGTCGTCGGTGCACCACAGCTGAACTCGGGGGCGAAGAACCTCTCGTACAACAACTACAACGACGCCGACGGGGCGCTCGGACTGGTTCGGGAGTTCGACGAGCCGGCGGCCGCAGTCATCAAACACACCAACCCCGCCGGCTGTGCGACCGCCGACACGCTCGCAGCCGCCTACGAGCGCGCGCTCGCCACCGACCCGATGAGCGCGTTCGGGGGCATCGTCGCGCTGAACCGCGAATGCGACGAGGCGACCGCCGAGCAGGTCATCGAATCGTTCAAGGAGGTCGTCTGTGCGCCGGGCTACACCGAGGACGCGCTCGCGGTGCTCCGCGAGGAGGACGACCTCCGGGTGCTCGACATCGGGGCGTTCGATACCGACCCATCCGAACTGGTCGAGAAGCCCCTCGCCGGCGGGCGATTGATGCAGGAGCGCGACGAGCAGACGATTGCGCCCGAGGAGTTGGAAGTCGTCACTGAACGCGAGCCGACCGACGAACAGCTGGCAACGATGTGTTTCGCGTGGCAGGTCATCAAACACGTCAAGTCGAACGCCATCGTCTTCGCTGACGGCACTGAAACCGTGGGCATCGGCATGGGACAGGTCTCGCGGGTGGACGCGGTGCGCCTCGCGGCGATGAAGGCCGACGAGCACGCCGAGGGGAAATCGGCGGCGGGTGCGGTGATGGCTTCCGACGCTTTCTTCCCGTTCCCCGATGGTATCGAGGCCGCGGTCGAGGTGGGCATCGAGGCGGTCGTCCAGCCCGGTGGCTCCGTGAACGACGAGGACGTCATCGCCGCCGCCGACGAGGCGGACATTGCGATGGCTCACACCGGCCAACGCGCGTTTCGCCACGACTGATCAAATGGGAGACCACCGCTCTGGCGGGCGATTTTCGGCCGTCGGTTGGCGTATCACAACCCATAAGTGAACACCGGCCCCCGTTTCTCGTAGTCCCCATCAACGACGAACGCCCCGTCGGAGCGCGGGGCAGCCCGACAATATATGACAAAGGGAACACTCGATACCGACCCCTCCATCCCGTCCCGCCGGCGTTTTCTCGCCGCCACCGCCGCGGGCATGACCGGTCTCGCCGGCATCGGTAGTTTCACCGGTGCTCAGGCCCAATCCCAGCCCCAGGAGATACGCCTCGGCGGCGAGACCACCGGCTGGGTCGGGCGCGCACCGTCACGGATTCAGGGCACCATCAATCCCACGCTCGAACTCGAAGTCGGCACGACCTATCGGCTGACGTGGAAGAACATCGACGGCGCACAGCACAACGTCGCGCTGCTCGACGGCAACGATACCGTCCTCAAGCGCACCGAGTACGTCACCGAGGAGGGGGCGACCCAGACAATCGAGTTCACCGCGACCGAGGCGATGGACGAGTACGTCTGTCAGGCTCACCTCTCCCGGATGCGCGGCGACATCGAATTTTCGAGCGGGAGCGAAACGACCGAGACGACCACCGACGAGTCGGGTGAGCCGAAGGGGTTCTTCGCTGAAGGACCGACGGTCAGAACCGACACCATCATCGACGGTGGACTCACCGCGCCGCTCGGTCTCGAAGTCCCGCCCGGCGAGCGCGACGAACTGTTCGTCCTCGACCAGATAGGGCTGGTCCGCCGATACGGGAGCGACGGCAGCGGCGGCGACGTGTTTCTCGATATCCGCGACCAGCTCATCGATTTCGATAACCTGCCGGAAATCAAGACCATCGACGAGCGCGGGCTGCTCGGGTTGGCCTTCCATCCGAACTTTCAGAACAACCGGAAATTCTACGTCCACTACAGCGCGAAATCACGTCCCGGAACGCCCGCGAACTTCACGCACACGCAGGTCATCTCGGAGTTCGAGACCAACGAGGACGCGACCGAAGCGCTGCCGGAGACCGAACGAACGCTGCTCGAAATCCCCTCGCCGTACTACACCCACAACGGCGGCGCAATCGTCTTCGGTCCCGATGGCTACCTCTACATCGGGCAGGGAAACGGCGGCGGCGCGCTCGAATCCCCCAAGCAGCCAAACGACTGGTACGGCGCGAACCTCGGCGGCAACGGTCAGGACGTCAGGGAGAACCTCATGGGATCGATTCTGCGCATCGATGTCGACAGCCGCGAGGGCGACAAGCCCTACGGAATCCCCGACGACAATCCCCTCGTCGGGCAGGCGGGACTCGACGAACAGTATGCGTGGGGCTTCCGTAACCCGTGGCGCATCGGCTTCTCGGGTGGGACATTGATGGCCGCCGACGTCGGGCAACGCCGCTACGAGGAGGTGAACGCTGTCCGCAAGGGCGGCAACTACGGCTGGAACGTCCGTGAGGGTGGCCAGTGTTTCGTCGCCACCAAAGGGCGGGACCCCTATCGAGCAAACTGCCCTACGAACACGCCGCCGGACGTCCGCGGCGGCGAGCCGCTCATCGACCCCGTCATCCAGTATCCACACACCTACGAGACGAAGGGCGTCGGCGTCGCCGTCATCGGCGGCTACATCTACGAGAACGCCACGATTCCCGCCCTACAGGACAAATACGTCTTCGGTGATTACAGCAAGAACGGCAAGCCGCGCGGCTCGCTGTTCGCCGCGACTCCTGTGGAGGGCGACTCGTGGTCGGTCGAGGAGCTGTCGATAGCCAACGGCGAGAACGGCGAACTCAACGCCTACCTCCTCTGTGTCGGCCGCGACAACGACGGCGAACTCTACGCGCTGACGACCGACAACCTCGGCGTCGAGGGCGAGACGGGGGCGGTCCATCGTCTCCGGCCGCCGGAAGCCGAGGCGCGCGAAACGCCGAGTACCGAAACGCCGGTCCGACCACCGACCGCAACGGCGACGCCGGAGCCGACACCGACGCCGACCGCAACGGCGACCCCGACGGCCACCGAGACGACCAGCAGTACCGACACGGCCCGCAGCGGCGAGAGCGGCGGCATCGTGACCGGTGACGGACCGGGATTCGGCATCCTCGCTGGGCTTGCGGGACTGGCGCTCGGCGCTGCCCGCCTACTACGTGGTGAGGAGCGGTGAACGCCGCCGCCCCGTCCCACCGCAGCGACGCGACGACCAGCGTGCAACCGAGGACTTCGCAACTGCAATGACAACGAATTACAGGACCGACCGGCCCGCAACGACCCGCAGACGATTCCTCCGTGCGAGCGCCGCGGCCGGCACGCTCGTCGGGACGAGTGGTCTCGCCGGCGCACAGTCACAGCCAAAAGCGATCCGCCTCGGCGGCGAGATCGCCGGCTGGCAGGGCCGTGCCCCGGAATCGATAACCGGCGAGAGCAATCCCACCCTCGAACTCGACGCCGGGGTCGATTATCGGGTGACGTGGAAGAACCTCGACGGACGGGGCCACAACCTCGCGCTGCTCGACGATGCGGGCGAGGTCCTGCAACGGACCGAGGTGATGAGCGAGCAGGGCGCGACCCAGACCATCGAGTTTACCGCGAGCGAGACGATGGCCGAGTACGTCTGTGAGCCACACATCACGTCGATGCACGGCTCGGTTTCCTTCGGTGAGGGAACGACCACCCAGACCACGACCGAAAGCGGTGGCGAGAGCGCGGACGACTCGACGTCGTACTTCGGCGACGGTCCCACGGTGGCCATCGAGACGCTGACGGAGGGGACGCTCACCGCACCGCTCGACTATGGCGTCCCAGCCGGTAGCTCGCGTACGTTCATCGCCGACCGTCTCGGACAGGTCTATGTCTACGAGTCGGGGGGTTTGAACGAGGAGCCGTTCATCGACGTCAGCGGAAAGTTGACCGAAATCACCGGCGAAATGGGGCTGTTGGGGATGGTGTTCCATCCGAACTATACGGAAAATAGAAAGTTCTACCTGCGATACAGCGCGCCGCTTCGCGACGGGATGCCCGATGAGTATTCCCACACGGAGGTGCTCGCCGAATTCACCGCGAGCGACGATGGCAAGGGACAAGTCGACTCCGAACGATTGTTGCTCGAAGTACCCTCGCCGCGCGATACCCACAACGCCGGCGCAATCGTCTTCGGTCCCGACGGTCTCCTCTACGTGGCGATGGGCGATGGCGGCGGCGCACACGATACCGGAACGGGCCACGTGAGCGACTGGTACGAGCGAAACGAGGGTGGCAACGGCCAGGACGTGACCGAGAACCTGCTCGGGTCGATTCTGCGCATCGACGTGGATAGCCGGGAAGGCGACAAGCCCTACGGGATTCCCGACGACAATCCACTCGTCGGGAAGGCGGGACTCGACGAGCAGTTCGCGTGGGGCTTTCGCAACCCCTGGAGAATGGGCTTTTCCAACGGCAAACTGTTCGCCTCGGACGTCGGCCAGAACGGCTTCGAGGAGATAGATATCGTCGAAAAGGACAAGAACTACGGCTGGAACGTCCGCGAGGGGACCCACTGTTTCAAACCGGGTCCCGAGGGCAGTCGCAATCCGCCCGAGGAGTGTCCGAGCAAACTTCCACCCGATGTCCGCGGTGGCGAGCGCCTCATCCCGCCGATTATCGAGTATCCACACACCTACAAGGGTGAGGGTGTCGGCTCGGCGGCCATCGGCGGATACATCTACGGGCGCGACGATATTCCCGCCCTCAACGGCAAGTACGTCTTCGGCGATTTCCGTAAAACACAGGAGACCGAGACGCCGACGGGGTCGCTGCTCGCGGCCACACCATCCGAGGACGGTGGTCTCTGGGACGTCGCGGAACTCACAGTCGCAAACACCGACAGCGGGTTCGTCGGCGGCTACATTCTCGCGATGGGTCGGGACAACCAGGGACGGCTCTACGTGCTGACGACGGCCAATCCGGGCAGCGAGGCGACCGGCGCGGTCCACCGTATCGTGCCGCCGAGCCAACCCCAGCGGACAACTGGGACGAACGCGAGCACTACCGGCAACGCGACCGCGACGCCAACGGCGAACACCACCGCAACCGCGACGAACGGCACGGCGACGAGCGCCACGACCACACGGCCCACCGCGAACGCAACGGCCACCGAACCGACGAGTGTCACGGCCACACCGTCGGCAACCGACGGGACGGCTCCAACGGCGACTGAGGAATCGCAGACGACCGGCGAGGGTGGCGTCTCGGCGGGCACGAGCGGCGAGTCGGGGCCCGGGTTCGGTGTGCTGGCGGCACTGTCGGGACTGACGATTGGCGCGGCCCGATTGCTCTCCGGACGTGAGGACTGAGGGGCGACCGGACCCCATCATCGACGGCCGTATCGGAAATACAGCTGCCATCACTCGCCCCAATCGGCGGATAGAGGCCAGCTTTCACCCGACAAGTGGATTATCGGCCAGCACCTACTCTAATGGATGGTCCCGATCAACAGAGAGCGGATGGTGGCCGAAATCGACGGTGAGTACGTGGTCTACATTAACGGAATGCGGCTCAACAAGCTCCGCGCGTTGCCGAAGTACCTCCGCGCTGGACTCAAAGCCGCAAAGATGTTCGAGCAGTTGGAGGCGGACCCGGACAGCGGGTTTCTCGGCTATCTGCCGGCGTATATGAGTCTACGGAGCGGCGCAGCCATCCAATACTGGCGGTCGCTCGACGACATCAAGCGGTTCGCACAGGACCCGAATGACCTTCACGTTCCGGCGTGGCAGTGGTACGACGAGGAAGTCGGAAACGACGGCGAGCTTGGGTTCTGGGCCGAACTCTACGTCGTCAAAGACGGCAGTTTCGAAACGTTCTACCGCAACATGCCACCCACCGGATTCGGCGAACACGGGTCGCTCGTTCCGATGGGAGACCATCACCGACGCCTCGGACTCTCCGATACGGAGACCCCACCACGAAACGGTTAATATCCGATGATGGCAAGTGAGATTCCTAATGCACGGTCTACTGCGAAATCTGGACTGTCTGGGTAAAATTCATAAGTGGCTATGCATGACGAATCCTACCTAGCCGACTTCAGATCTATGAGTGAACAGCCGATACCAAGCCAGAGGCAGAGACCGAAGATTGGCCCTACGCCGTGACGCCGGGGGGTGAAGAAGAACAGCGCCAGTTCACGCGCCGCGAGATGAAGATGAAAGCCGAGAACGGCAATATCTACGCTGGGAAGGGCGTCTGCTATATCGATCCGGAGGGTGACGACGTGCTCGACATCCTGATGTCGATACCGAAGGAGCGCTGGGACGATGTGATTTACATTTCACCCAGTAGCGACGCTTTCGAGAAACAGGTCGGATTCAACCTGCTGGAGACCCATTCTGACCCCGGAGACCCGTTCAACGCCGAGGTAGAGGGCATCGTCAACGACATGAAGGCGCTATTCGCCGGCGACAACTACTGGGGGAATCGTATGGATGGCGTCGCGTCGAATATACTGCGCGGGATGATTCGTGACCGCGATTTCGAGTTCACGGTCACGGATATGTTCGACGCGCTGCTCGATGAGGAAAGCCGGGCGGAGTATGCGAACCTGATCGAGGCGAGTGACAGCGACCTCTCGTTCATTCAGGGCTGCACCAACAAAATCGCCGGGTTAGAGGATACGGACCTCGATGCGATTCGCCGCCGGCTCAAAGGCTGGGTGGAGGAGCCAACGATGCGCCAAATCGTCGCCCAGCGCGACGCCACGATCTCCATTCCACAAGCCGTCGAAGACGAGAAAATCATTCTCGTGAACAACAACCTCCCCGACGAGCCGAATGAGGCAGTCGTCACGGCCATCCTCCGGCAGATTTGGACCGCCGTGGACTCGCGGCCCTCCCAGCGCGACCAGTTGATGCAGGACATGGCCGACGCCGACGACGGGGGCGTGGGCGAGTTCGCCGAGGAGGCCGTGGACGAGGCTGTGCGAGAGCACGAGGCGGAAGGTGGTTCGCTCGACGCTGACTACACGCCGTACTTCCTCGTTATCGACGAGGTCCACGACGTGCTCACCGAGGGGAGCAAGGTCGAGAAGATGCTCGCGAAGGCACGCTCGAAGCGGCTGGGTCTGACCATTGCCACCCAGCAGCTGCGGCAGTTGGACCAAGATGCCCAAGACGCGATTCTCGGCAATTGCAATTCGCTCATCGCCTACGACCCCGGCCACCCGGACGAAGCGCGACTGCTCTGAGAGTGCCGAGGCGGTCTTCGAGCAGCCCAAAAAGTACCCGGCGACGAGCGAGGTCGTGCCCGATGACCAGCGCGACAAGTACGTACCCGTCTACCGGCCGTTCATCCCCGAGTATCACTTCGAGCGAGAGGTGTCTTCTCGGCCTGTTTTCCGTTCCGACGCTGACGCTGTGTGTCCACCTCACTGGCGACGAGGTCGAACTCCTGACGGAGGTTTTCAGGCAGGTACATATACGTTCCTTGATAGAGGTCCTTGGCGCTCTGGGGTCCTCTTGTTGTTCTTGTTCTGCTGGTTGTTCCGGTTTTTCTTCTGACGAGCGGCCCTTCCGACGACTGCTGAGTCTATCAGCGCGGTCACCCATTACTGGACCTCTCGGGTGGATGCTGTTTCTGCCGGGGACAGTCCAAACTGCTCATCGAGCGCGGCGGCGATCTCCAGGAAGACATCGCACATGTCGATCTCCGGGTCATACTCGAAGAGCGAACTGCCGGCGCTGTGAGCGCGCTGAAGGGCAACCCGTTTCCGAACCTCGAAACGAGGTATGTCATCGAACGCGCGGGCGAACCATCCAGCGTAGAGCGCGTTGTCCGTCAGGTGGCCCAGCGACGGTGGGCAGTCAATCAGCACGTAGTTATAGTGCTGGCCGATGTCTTCAAGCGCGAGCGCCAGCTGCTCCGTGGGCCGACGGACGTGGGTCATCTCCCGCTCCGTGTGGTGATGGTCGACGTTGCTGGGTATGACGTCCATCTCCGGGTGCTCTCTCACGAGGCGCTTGATTTCTCCGCGCTGCTCCGAGTCCGTCAACACGTTGAACAGGCTAGGTGGCTCTGCATCGTACGCATCGGCGAATCCAAGGCCTTCCGTAGCATTACCTTGCGGGTCGAGGTCAACTAATAGTACGTCGCGCCCGCGCTGGTTCAACGCGCCGGCCACGTTCACTGCAATAGTTACTTTTCCGACACTATCCTTCTGGTTGCTCACTGCAAGTATAATAGGTTCTCCTTTCTCAACTGGTTTTCATAGGAGAACTACTTAGTTCTACGTCAGACACCACACCAGATTCCGAGTGTAATGGACCTGCGGGCACCTGCGAGAGTGGTGAAAATGGACAGTTTGAAGGAAATGGATGTGAGAGGGAGTCTGTGACGGATACCATTGTCAAGGCGGCTGTGAAGAACGAATTGAACGAGATGAACGTGTCCAGCGATTTCTACGACGCTCTCGACGAAGAAGTGAGCGAATTGCTCGAAGATGCCGCACGGCGAGCGAGCGGAAGACAGTACAGGCGCGCGACCTGTAGGCAGCACGCCAAGACCAGTAGCGAACCGAACTGAGCAAATAGCGGGCATCTTCTTCCGAAACAGCGTGACGGCCGACCGGACTGCCAGCGAGCAATAGCCAGCGGTAGCCGGTGGGGTGACGGCCGAGTGTAACGAGTAGGGCCCATAGAAGCGGAGGCAATCGATGAACGTCGAGACGCACCGCTCGATCACCGTGCCTATCGAACGTGCGGTCACCGAAGCCACGATCAGCGATGGCGAACACGCGCTCTGTGGACGGTCAGTTGGCGAAGGGTCGCCGGTGAGCATCTATGGGTACTCGATGTCTGACGAGCGTGATATTTTGCTCTGTTGATCGCAAGACGACAGCGGGGTGGGGTGCGTGAACCCATCTTGTAGCGGCTCTCGATGCTGATTCGCTGGGACAGGCGATGCAACTGATAGCGCGATAATCAGGTCAATCCTGACAGATTCGGTAAGAATCGGTAACTCTCCGAATCAGTCGCTGGCGATGGCTCTCCTCGATACGGGCAGAAAAGGAGCAGGCTGGCGTCCGCATCGATATCTCTTTGTCCCACTTGCAGAACGAGGTGAAATCTAGCGATTTCTCCAGTCCGAACACGTCGAGAATCCAAGGTATCTCGTTGAGTTGATCTTCAAGATGGCGAAGCGGCTTCCGATGTCTTCACGCAGGAGCAGTAACGCGATTTTGTTCCACTCAGCGTGCTCACTGTCGCCGGCTTCGTCGGCGACAGCAGGCGCGTCTGGATCGTCCGTATGTTCTTTCCCGAGTTCTCAGTATTTCTTGGCGCGTTGTCGTAAACGTTCCATATCGCACGAAGGCGTCCAATTCCCCTGAACTCATCGGTAGAATCGCCGGACGGAACCGGCGATCAACAGAGCAAATCATTCAGAATGTGAGGCGAGATCAGCACCCCAGAAAACGGTTCAGTTCGCTAAAATCGTCGATAGAGAGAATGACTTCGGTATCGAACGCATCAAACCGTTCGAAGTCGTCGTCAATCGTCAAAACAGTATTCACTCCTTCGACGATCGCTACCTGAGCATAGTATCCATCCCAGCCACTGACATTTGCTTCGCTCGCCTGAGAAAACCCACCTCGAACTACGTCTTCGGATACCCCGTCGTACCAATGGATTCGCTTCGCGCCCATAAAATTCTGGAGGAGCCGAGAGGCGTCTGCGTTTGAGCGTCCGTAGTACGTCGTCAAGACGGTGTGCGCTCCGAACAGCGCAGGATACGGAACAACAGCATCAATATCGCCAACGATGGCCTCTCGGACGTACGAGAGTGCAGCATCACGAACAGGGGCCTCCGTGTGTGCAAGGGCAATCACTCCGACATCGAAAAGATACGGGCCACCAGCGTCACTCATCGCTGCTTTTCTCCGCTCCTCTCCGAATAGCGTCTCGATGCTTCTGGGCAATTGGGTCGGTCCCTTCATCGAGCGGAGTCGTCTCCCCACGCTCTGAGGACGTTTCTTCGATGAGTCGCTCCATGCGTTCGATGATTTGTTCGGGATCATCTTCAGGTTCAACCACCGCCTTCCCCTCTTCTTCGTGGATGGCTACTTCTGTACCGGGAGTAATACCGAGCTGCTCTCGCACCTCCTGCGGGAGAACGATTCGCCCTTTTGAATCCACCTTCGCCATATTCCCACCAAGTGTGGGAGTAGATATAACCGTTTTGCTTAGACCACCGTTTCCAGCCCTTACTCTGAGTGGAGAGATTGTATTACTATTTACTGATGATTGATCGGCTCAGCCTTCGTGACTCATAACCGACCGACAGGCGTGATGATCGCTGTCTTGGTCGCTCTCGCGCTCTCGAATCGGCTCCTCACCGGTCTCGACCGTCTCCTTTACCTGTGTAGACGAGTACCACCGCGACAGCCGCAAGCGCCGCGCCGAACGCGGACGGCACGACGAAGCCGAACCGAATCAGAAAGCCCGACGAGAGCGGGCCGATGGCGGTCCCGAGACCGCGCCGCTGGCGATGTATAGCGGCAGCACCACGATCAGGAACGAATTGCCGAACGAGTCGACCACCGCGCCAGCGCGAGTGTGAGGACTCTCGGGTCGACATCGAACATTCCAGTACTCGATTCCTGGTCCGTGTTGCCATTGGACGTGATGGATGTTCTACCTACATCAGCGTGAGGTCGCTTTGGGCTGTACAGAAACGAAAATCCGCAAGTCACGAAAAGACGCTTGTTTCTCCCAGAAACGGAACCAGTTTGGTGGACGACTCATACTCCTCTTGAAATTCCAAATATCGAGTGTGACTCAAACGCCGACTAGGACCTCGTCACCGTCGATACGGACTTCATACCCCGGTTCCGGATCATCGACAGGTGGTTCGAGTACCTCAACGGAGGTGATATCGAACTGTGAGCCGTGCCATGGACAGGTGACGGCCGTTCCATCGCAGCGGTATCGAGAGAAAGAACGAGTACTCCAGTCGTCATCGAGTTACTGGTGAAATACATAGCAGGTGGGTTCGTTCGTGAGTATGACGACATGCGGTTCGAAACGGTAGTCCGCTCAACACAGCGAGCGGTTCAGCCACCACGGAGTGCGTTCCGGTCTTCAGATCGTACCGTCTCGTAGGTCGCAAGTCCAACGAACAACGTCGTGAGAACCACGAGAGCAGCAATCGCGGGAACTCGTATTGCTATTGGAATCAATGCGAGAGCAATGATTGCCACGACGAGCCGGAGGACGCTGATGTTGCCGTGGTCGCGGTATCGGAAGGCGTTGTGCCCAAGCAAATAGAGCGCACCCCCACCAAATAGAGCGACGGCAGCGATTATCCCGAGCGCCTCGCCGGTGTGTGCGAGGTCTGCTCGATACCAAGCGCGACGAAGATGATGCTCCCGACCATCAGGAGGTGGATGTAGCTGTACGAATCGCGCGCCATCCGTGTTTGTTCGTGACCGCTGACTGCGGCGAGCGTGCGTTCTGCGGCAAGCACAACGTAGTCGAAGTAGAGCCACCACAGCGCGATGACGAGTACGATGCCAAGCAGGGCGGCGAGGACGACACTGAAACCGAGTTCCAAGCCCTCTGCCCCGACGCCAATCGCTACAATCGACTCGCCCAACGCGATGATAAGGACGAGGCGGTGGCGCTCAACGAAGTGTCCAACGTTGACGTGAAACCCTTCGACGCCGCGGATGAACACGATACCGTAATCGATTGCGAGTGCCGCAATCCAGAGTACCCCTTCGAGCGGTCCATCGAAGAGACCGGCGAGGATGAGCAGCACCGGACCACCTAAAAAACCCGGCGCGGCTCGGAGGACCGCGTCGTGCGTTTCGGGCGGGGTGGCGACCGCGTGGAGTGCGACGTGCAACAGCCGGACCACGAAGTAGGCGACCCCGAAGAGTACCGCGTCGTCGCCGAACGCGCCGGGCACAGAAAGCGCAACGACGAGCATGGCGGCCATTGCAGTGAGAATGACCGATCGTGCAGGTAGAGCCTCCTCGGCGGGCACAGCACCTGTGAGCCACGAGTAGGTGACCCACGCCCACCATAGCGCTGCGAGCAACGCCGCGCCGCGCGCCATGCCAGCCCACGTGAGATGCTCGACGAGGAAGCCGGTGACCTGGGTGAACGCGAACACGAACACGAGGTCGAAAAACAGCTCTAAAGGAGTGACATCCTGTTCTTGTTCGGCGGCGTCTTGTTCTGTAAACGCCGATTCGTTTGTACTCATCAACTCTTCCGTAGAATAGTAGGGGCTTCAAATTTTGTCATCAGAGACGGTTGTCTTCTGCCCGAGGACCGTACGCTCCACCTCCCGGCTCATCGAGTCTTCAGACTCATTCCGATCCCAGTGTCGAGACTATTCGGTTCAGTAGAAGGGTTAACAGCCCACAACGCGGACTCTGATGAGCAGTTGCGGTCATACAGGAAGACACAATGACTGAATCCGACATAACAGAGTACCACCCGTTCATCGGAAGCGAAGACGAGGACGAACACATGGTGCTTGCAGACTGTGAGATGGACATACGCGCTCACGGTGCAGACAAAGCCAGCGAACCACACTCTCACAACGAGACGCACATCATCTTCGTGCGTACCGGCGAGATGCGCTGGGAAGTCGACGGTGAAGAATTCCACGCGGAAGCCGGTGACACGGTCGTCACTCCGCCTGAGACCGAGCACATGTTCGAAGTGGTTGGGAACGAACCCGCCAACACGACGTGTCTGATCGCTCCCGCCAGATCAGCCGGGGACCAAGGATCATCCGGGACGCATGAAATCACCAAGCCTGACGAAGTCTGACCGAACAGCAAAAACGATTTTCCTACAGTCAGCCTGAAGTCGGCCGGCTCGATTCGTCATTCATCGACCCATCGTGACGACCGGCCGAAGTGGAATCCTGCGACCGTCTCAACGCCGATGAGGCCGGTGAAATACCCGCCGAAAGCATACGAGTACAGTGCCATCGTGCCCACGTACCCGATGATGAACGTCCAGCCGAGCATCCCGGCGAGCGTGGTATTGCCGGTGAATTGTTTGACATAGGTCATCGGTCCCGCGTGGTCATCGAGCAGGCGGTTGAGACGGACGAAGGAGTACCCTGCACAGAGAGCGATGATCCCGGCCGCAACGAACGCGAGCCACGCAAGCGTATCGGCAGTAACGGCGACGATTCCGAGCGCGGCGAAGATTCCTCCACCCACCATCCCCTCGATAGCCATCGAGATCGACTCCATCAGCCCGATCTTGTCATCGGCCATTACCCAACACCCGACGGGACCGTGCTGTATGTTCGGAACACCCGGACTCACGACCTGACCATCACTACCGGCGACTCGGCGTAGAAAATCTTTTGAAATCGACTTATAATCGAACAGGTGGTTTGTAGAAATCCAAACGCCGAAGTTCTGGAGGTGTGAATCGCGATATGATATAGCGAAATAGAATTTATAAGTTTGGATTGGAACTGTCTTCCGTTCGGATTTCGATACGAGTCCATTCGAGGCTGGGAGAACGGACCACTTTTGCGTTGCAGTCGGCTGGGCGCATCGAACGACGATGTCCGCTGCCGGGTGTCGCATCGGTATCGATAAGTGACATCCGGCGCACTCAGTAGCAGGCAGATGGACGAGGAGACGACTCCGGGTCAGCGTTTAGACTCCGCCATGTGGAATCGATTGCGAGAGGAAATCCTCTCCCGAGACGGCCGCCAGTGTGTCAACTGTGGTGCGCAGACGAACCTCGAAGTGCATCACGTCGTGCCGCTCCATCGAGGTGGGACGAACAGACCGACGAACCTGGTGACGGTCTGTCGGTCGTGCCATGCAGGTTCTCACGAGCAGAACGTGCATGACCCGAACAGCGAAACCGAGAACGAACGCTGGCTCCGACGGTCGGGGAAGTGAGCAGGCTGGTCCGGACGACTCGTCATCCGCTCAAACGAGCAGTCCTCGGATTGTTTGCTAAGACGGGAATCGGTGTCGGCGAGCTCTGTAATCTCTGTATGGGGGATGTCTTTCTCGACGATGAGGACGTTTCCGAAGCGTACAGCGACAGGGAGTTCGAGTGGGTGAAAAACGACCTCCGTGCGCTTCGAATCCGCGTCAAGGGAGACGAACCGTACTCTCAACGGAGAGAGCGTATCGAAACGACCCTCGTCCCGCTCGACGATCCGACGTGTCGAGTTCTCAAGCGCTGGTTGGCTGTCCGTCCCGATACACGACGACGGTCTCGACCACTGTTCGTCAGTACGCACTCGTGGGGCGAACAGCTGTCTCCGCTTGCCGTCGGGAATCTGGTCGAATCGCGGGCCACAGCGTTGGGATTTGCTGACGGAGAGTCCGAGTTGAACAACTTCACACCATACACACTTCGATACTTCTTCACCGAGCGGTTCCCGGGCCAGCCAGCCGTCCGTAAGTATATACTCGAAGGGGTGTCGACGACGTTCTCGTTCGAGCAACTGGTGGCCCACTACCGGGACAACATCTATCCTGTATTCAATCCTTATCCATCCAAGTAGACTGTTGCATCAGATCTAGGGGACCATATATACTGAGTCTACGAAAACACATCGAGAATGGCGGTCTTTACTGCGGTATAAGAACGCTTATAGAGTGAAGGAGAACGTTGATGGTGAGGGCGGTCGTTCGGCTGAGGATGGGCGAGAGCGATACCGAACGGAAAGTCGTCAAAACGTACGTTCCAGCACACCAAAAAGAGCGGTGGCGCGAACACGCCGACGAGCTGGAAATGAGCCAAAGCGAGTTCGTACGGCTGATGATACAGGCTGGCCGGCGCGATTTCGACCTCGGCGATGAAGCGGCGGAAGCCGATACTGAGGACGAAACCCCAAGGGTCGACGACCTCGAAGACCGTGTGTTCGACGTTCTCGACGACGACTACTGTTCGTGGGACGAACTCGTCGAAGCGCTCACCGACGATATCGAGGAGCGGCTCGAAAATACTCTTCAATGCCTCCAACGCGGGAACCGCATCCGCTACAGCGGTCGGCACGGAGGGTACACCATCCAGGAAGATGACCGCTGAGGCGACCGACGACGCGATTGCGTACTTCGTCGAGGACCTCGAGTACCACGGTCGCTCGGAGCGCACGCGCGAGGCCTACGAGCGTGTTCTCCGGAGATTCGAGACGTTCCTTGATGGGCCTCGATGCCCAAGCGAGCGCGCGCTCACGCCCGCCGAGGCGGGCCAGCGCGAGTGCATGGCGTGGGTTCACTCGCTTCGGGACGCACACAGCCAAAGTACGGTGGCGACCTACGCATCCTATCTGCATCGGTTCTATGCCTACATGATGCAGGTCGAGGCGTTCGAATCGAATCCAATGGCGCTCGTCGTCGAGGAGATGGACGAAACCATCGAGAAGGACCCGCAACGGCGAGAAGTTTCGCTAACTGCTATGCGCGAGTTCGTGGGACAGATCGTCCACCCACTCGACCGAGGGGTGGTCGTACTGCTGCTGAAAACGGGCATGCGCGTCGGCGAACTCTGTAACCTCGACCTGCGGGACCTCACACTCGATGCAGAGGACCTCGAAGCGGTGTATCCGCTCGGCACTCGCGGCCAGTTGAGCGGACGCGCAGATTCGTTGTATGTCGCAAGCGACGTGAATCGCGGTAGCGTGGTCAACGGCGAGAGACGCCACGCATCGAACAAACGACGGCGTCCGACGGTCGTTCCCGTCGATACAGAGCTTCGTCACGCGCTCTACCGGTGGCTTGCTGTTCGTCCGAACACCATTTCGGCTGCCGAGCCGCTATTTCTCAGCACGAGGGACGGCTGGGGTGAGCGTCTCACACCACCGATGGTGCGCTCGCTCGTCACGAAATACGCCCGCTCGATGGGATGGTACCACTCGGGTGGCGATGCGGCCGAAAACGTCACGCCGCACTACTTTCGGCACTTCTTCACGACACATCTCCGCGACCGCACCGGCGACCGCGGCGTCGTGAAGTATCTCCGTGGCGACGTCGCCGACGATATCATCGACACCTACACTCACAACTGGGGAGACCGTGTTCGTGAGCGCTATCTCGAACATATCTACGAGCTCTCGTGAAAGCGTGATTGTCATATGCCGAATCTATAAACTTTAATCCGCTATACTGAAATATCGGTCAGGGACTGATATCGCCGTTTCATCTCGGAATGACACGAAGGCCATGACCCTCCAAGAGATATATTTCAGAAATCGCTAGGCCGCGAATCGCGCGACTCGTTGATGACATCCCATTCACAATCATTATATCGGGCCAGTGAGGATGCAGTTCGTATGCGCACACTCGATACACGTGCTGTCCGCTTCGGCGAGCTCGCCGGCCCACTCGTTCAGGGGTCTGTATTCTTTGATTGGCAGCTACTCTCGACGCAGGAATTCGCTTCGGCTATCGACTATTCGTTCGAACAGTTACTTGTTGCCGATGAAATCCCCTACGCACCTGTCTCTGTCCAGACACGCATCGACCGATATCCCGGTGTCGGCGACCGTATCGCTGTCGAGACGACCCCACTTCAGGTCGGCGAGCATCGTATGGTTCTCCGCTACGAGTTTCTCGACGGCACGGGCGAATCATACGGCGATAGTCGCATTACCCATGTCACCATTAGCCCTGATGGAACTGCAAAGCCACTTCCGGAGGCTGTACGGACGCGGGCGAGCGAAGACGCCACTACTGATACCGAGGGTCTCGGGTTCGAGTTCGGTGCTGAACAGCCGGGCAACGCCGACCCAACGTACAGCGATTCGTTCGAGATTCGTCGGCCGCTCATCGAGGGGTCGGCGCTGGCCTACTTCGAGGAGTATCCTCGGTTTGCCACCATCGCGCTGGAGCGATATCTCGACGGACAGGGCGTCTCGCTCCCTGCAATCGACGACAATCGACACCCCTTCCGACTCCGGCGATGGGAGTGGAGTTTCAATGCGCCCGTCTCCTACGGGACGGTCCTCACTGTGAACGCGGAGGTCGTCGATATTTCGAAAGAGAGGGTTCTCGTCGCGCACACGTTCGAACAGGAGGGACGAGCATTGATCGAAGGGGTAACGGAGTACGGCTGTTTCGATGCGGACGGCGAACCAGTCGCGTTCGCGGAGTGCATCCGTGAGGCACTGTCCGCGGACTGAGCGCCACATTCAGCCGAACGACCGCTACTCGGGCGTGAACTTCAGTCCGTAGCGCGTGACGCCCTCGATTTCGTAGATACGACGGAAGGTCGCGGTCACGGCGTCGCCCACGGCTGGTTTCTGTGGGTCGCAGTCGGTGAGTTGGGCTGGCAGACGCACCGATTCACCCTCTACGACGATTTCGACGATTGCGACGGCGAAGGGTCCATCCCGGTGCTGTTGGGAAACGAACTCCGGCGGCGCACCGCCCTGCCCGATGACGGTTTTGGCGACGATTTCACCCGTCGACGGGAGTTCGAAACGCTGGAATTCGACGCGCTTGCGACAGTTCCCACACGCTCCTTCAGGGGGGAAGGAAACCGCGTCACAGTCGGGACATTTCCCTGCAATGAGGTGATAGCGCTGGGGAAGGGTCCGCTGCCACGAGGGGAGGCTCACGTGTGCGCCACCGCCCGCGACCGCCGGCTCGCCGAGCGTTCCGCGCTCGCGGAGTGCGTCCGGATACGAAACGAGTTCGCCATCGTCGAGCGCGGCGGCGACGCCCGTTTCGATTTCCCGCCGCGACTCGAAGGATAGCGCAACGGCGGTCGAACCGCTTCCGAAAAAACCTGCGATGGTGGTGTCGCCGGACTCGCAGGCATCCAACGCGGCGAGCAGGCCGATGGCCGGCGTCGCCGCTCCCGCGTCACCGATATCGTCCACGACGCTTCCGCGCTCGATGACCTCGCCGTCGAGCGGGAGCGCGCGGGCGATACGATGTGGAATGTCCGGCGTGGGCTGATGCAACACGGCGGCGTTTGCGGCGCTCGCGTCTCCATCGAGCGCCTCGATTGCACCGGACACGAGGGCGCGGGTGGTGTCGCGTTCGTAGGTCGTGATGTCGAGTTCGGCCACGTTGTCGCTGCCGCGCTCGCGGAACCTGAGTCCCGGCGCGTCCCGCGAGCGCGTCGTGGCGTCGTCGAGAACGATTGCACCATCGGTGTCGAACAGGAACGCCGCCGCGCCCGCGCCGAGACGACGACCGATTTCGTCCGGATCGCTCTGGGGAGTATCGGCGACGACAGCGAGGGCCGGACCATCGGTCTCGGCGGCCGCGAGGAGCACGTCAGCGCCGGCGACGGTGCTCTGCGTCGCTGAGAGGAGTCGGGGGTCGTCCAGACCGAGGGCATCGGCGGCACGCGGCGCGAGCGCTTCCTCCTCAAGCGGTGGCGTCGTCGTGCCGATGGCGAGGTGGCGCACAGTCGAGGGGTCCACGGCGGCGTCTTCGAGCGCGTCACGTGCGGCCGCGACCGTCATCGTGATGGCGTCCTCGTCGGCGACCGGAACGGCTACTCGCGAGACTGGCGGCGACGTGTCCCACGCGCTTTCGATTTCCTCGCTGTCGAGACGCTGGCGGGGGACGTACACGCCGGTCGAGACGATGCCGCGGTCGGCGCTCATGTCGCTCCCCCCTCGCGCTCGAAGACGTGAACCGCCACGCCACCGCCGGAGCCGCCGACGTTGTGAGTGAGACCGACGCGAGCGTCATCCACCTGGACGTGTGCCTCGCCACGGAGTTGGTCGAACATCTCGACGACCTGTCCCGTTCCCGTCGCTCCGATGGGATGGCCCTTCGATTTCAGCCCTCCGGAGGTGTTCACCGGGAGCCGTCCTTCGGGGTCGGTAGCACCCTCGCGGAGCAAGCGGGCGGCCTCGCCACGGTCACAGAACCCGAGGTCCTCGTAGGCGAGCAGTTCCGCGATGGCGAAGCAGTCGTGGACCTCCGCGATATCGAGGTCCGCGGGACCGACGCCGGCCTCCTCGTAGGCCCGCTCGGCCGCAGTTCGAGTGGCCGGGATACTGGTGAGCGAGTCGCGCTGGAACAGTCCGACCTGCCCGCTCGCCGCACCCGCGCCCGCGACACGAATCGGCGCGTCGGATAGCTCGCGGGCGACCCTCTCGTTGGCGACCAGCACCGCGCTCGCGCCGTCGGTCGTCGGACAGCAGTGATAGAGATTTAGGGGGGCGGCTACGTCGGGTGCGTTCACCGCCTCGTCGAGCGTACACTCGAAGCCGAGCTGTGCGTGGGGGTTCTTCGCTCCATTGCCGTGGTTCTTCACCGCGACCCGGGAGAGGTCCTCGACGGTGGCGTCGAATTCCTGTAGGTACGCACTCGCCATCTGGGCATAGACGCCCGCAAATGTGGTGCCCGAGAGCCGTTCCCACTCGGTCTCGCCGGAGACGCCGAGCCACCACTTCGTGTGGTCGCCGCTCATGTCGGTCATCACCTCGTAGCCGCCCGCCAGCGCCACGTCGGCCATGCCGGCGCGCACAGCCATGGCGGCGTTTCTGAGCGCGTATCCCGAGGCGGCACAGGCGTTCTCGACGCGCGTCGTCGCCACCCCGTGGAGTCCGAGGTGTTCGGTGACGGCGGGACCGCTTAGGCCGAGTTGGCGGCCGCCGACGCCGAGCGTCCCCAAAAACGCCTCGTCGATTTTTTCGGTGTCGAAGTCGGCGTCGATACTGTCTACCGCCTCGTCGAACGCGGCATCGAACAGCGACCGATAGGACTCCCCCGGAAAGGAGCCGAAATCGGACTGTCCAGCCCCGATGATATATGCATCGGTCATACCTCGTGATAGCGATGGGAGCTAGTAAAGGTGGGGATTCCGGTCGATCTCTCGCCCACTTCAGGTTGGTCGGCCACAGCGACCGGCTGGAGACATCGCTCAGCCGTCCCCACCCCGCTCCATCGCCGTGCGGAGGTCCTCGGGGAGTTCGATAGCACTATCGCCGCCGACAGGCACGCAGACGCGCTGTTCGAACCCGGAGAACGCTTTCACCCCATCGCATTCGCCGACGTAATCGAAGCGAACGCTCTGACGACCGACCTCGGTCGTCAGGGTGATACGAACAACATCGCCCGCTCGCAGCGGTTGAGAAAACGAGAGGTCGATTTCGGCGATGGGAAGTCCGATACCGTGGTCCTGTGACAGCTCCCAGAGAGGGAATCCGATGTCCTGCATGAACACGTCTGCGGTCTCGTGGACAGTGTTCACGATATCCGGATAGAAGGCGATACCGAACGGATCAGTATCCGAAAACCGAACTGTCCACTCGTGTTCGAACATTTCAGTTCCCAAACCCCAGGTGGACAGTGGCTGCGATGGACACCGGGTCGAACAGCTCGTCGTGTGTCATACCGACACTACGCAGAAGGTGTTGTAATCACTTTCGGCGGCAGGTTCTTCCCTCGCGGATGGTGCCGTGAATCACCAGTCCCTGAACGCGATAGTGGAGTACCCACCAACTACGAGTCGATTGGTTATATGCAAACACATTTGCCTGGATGCCGTAATTCTCATGCTGTTTCACTCGGCTCGGCAAGGACTTTCGTGCCGTTCGTCTTCCATGTAGGAACTACAGGTTTTTGGTATTGCCGCCGAGCCTCACTACACAGTATGGCGAAACTCCACTACGAAGACATCGAGGTAGGCGAGGTCCGGGACCTCGGAAGCTATCGCGCACCAGAGGACGAACTCATGGCATTCGCAGAGCGATACGACCCCCAGCCCATCCACGTCAGCGAGGCGGCGGCACGCGAGTCGATTCACGATGGTATCATCGCCAGTGGCTGGTACACCGCCAGCGTCTGTATGCGACTGCTGGTGGATGGATTCCTGAACGACGCGGCGAGCATGGGGTCGTTCGGACTCGACGAACTCCGGTGGCGAGCGCCGGTCCGTCCGGGCGATACGATAACCGTTCGCAACGAGATCACCGACAAGCGCGAATCGGAGAGTCGGGACGACCGCGGATACGTCGAGAACGAACTGACCGCTCACAACCAAAACGGCGAGGAGGTCGTCTTCTGGCGTGCGACGAACATCTTCGGGAAGCGACCGTGATTCTCCGCTCACCGAAAGATTAAATTGAGCGGTAAACAGTGGTATGTGTAGTCGTATCAGAAGGCAGGTCGCATGGGTCGTTTCAATCCAGTGTACGACCCTGACAAACCAAAATCCACTCATGCATCGACCCCTACTCACGACCGATTATCTGGACAGAGCAGTCGAACTGTACGGCGACGACACCGGCGTCGTTGCTGACGATGGCACCGAATATACCTATGCGGAACTCGGTGAGCGAATCAATCGCCTCTCGAACGCGCTCCACGAGTGGGGTATCGAGAAGGGCGACCGCGTGGCGCTGCTGTCGCCAAATTCTCATTACTTCATCGAGACGCTGTACGCGACGATGCAACTGGGCGCGCTGTTCGTGCCCCTGAATTTTCGGCTTCAGCCCGGCGAGTACGAGTACCTACTCACTGACTCGTCTCCGAGGGTACTCATCGCAGATTATGAGTACGCAGAGAAGGTTCAACCGCTCCGCGGTGAGACATCCGTCGAGCATTGGGTCGCATACGATACTGAGGATGTTGCGGATTGGTGGGACGACTACGAGACCGTTCTCGCGGAGTCCTCACCCGACCAACCCGACCGACCGGACCTCAGCGAAACCGACGACGCGACCATCCTCTACACCAGCGGGACGACCGGCGACCCGAAGGGCGTCGTCCACACCCACCGAATTCAGCACTACCACGCACTGCTCCACGCCCACCACATGGAGTTCGAAGACGACGATACCCTCCTCTGGACCTCTCCGATGTTCCACATCAACGGTTGGGGACATATCTATGGATTGACTGGAATTGGTGGGACACACGTCATCCAACGCCAGTTCGACCCGGAATCAGTGTTCGAGCGGGTCAGTGAATGCGACGTGTCCTTTCTCGGCGGCGCACCCACCGTGTTGAATATGCTGCTCGAATACTACGAGGACGCCGATGTACCGACATCGGGAGAAAAGCCCGTTCGCGTTGAGGTCGCCGCCAGTCCACCGCCGAAACAGACCATCAGGCGCGTCGAGGACGAGCTCGGCTGGCGAACCCTCCATGCCTATGGACTCACGGAAACGGGCCCGATTGTGACCACCAGCAATTCGAAACGCAAAATCGAACAGGGGGACAAATACGATATCGTCAACAAGCCCGGATTCGCCACGCTGAACACGGAAGTTCGAGTCGTGAACGAAGACGGCGAGGACGTTCCGCTCGACGACGAAACCAAAGGCGAGGTGGTCGCCCGCGGCAACCAGATGCTCGACCGCTACTGGAACAAACCCGAAGCAACCGAGAGAGCCTTCCACGACCGCGCCGACGGCTGGTTTCACACCGGCGACATCGCCACGATGGACGAAAACCACATGCTCACTGTCGTGGACAGGAAAAAGGACGTCATCATCAGCGGTGGCGAGAACATCTCTTCCATCGAAGTCCAAGACGTGATTTACGACCATCCTGCTGTACGAGTCGCGGCGGTCATCGCCGTTCCCGACGAGAGATGGGGCGAGACGCCGAAGGCGCTGGTGGTCACACACGAAGACTCAAATCTCACTGAAGAGGGACTCATCGAGTTCACGCGCGAGCATCTCGCGGGCTACAAGTGCCCGACAAGCGTGGAGTTCCGCGACGCCCTCCCGCAGACCGCCACGGGAAAGATTCAGAAGTACGAACTGCGCGAGGAGTACTGGGAGGACGCAGAGCGCAACGTCGGCTGACCCACCGCTCTAGATTTCCGTCACAGCTATCGTCAGTCATCTCACCACTCGGGGCGGCGGTTCTCGAAGAACGCTGACAGTCCTTCGTCGAACGCCGCCGAATCGCTGATGCGCTTGATGGCGTCACGCTCGTGTTCGAGATGCTCGGTCAATCCGGATTCGAGCGCGGTGTCGACGAGGGACTTCGTCCGTGCGTGGACGCCCGTCGGATACTGCGTGAAGCCGGCCACGTACTCACTCACTCGTTTACGAAAGTCGTCCGGTTCGCCATCGAAGACGACGTTCGTCAATCCGAGAGCACTCGCCTCCTCGGCGGAGAGCGCTTCTGGGTCGAAGAACAGTTCACGTGCACGGTACGGACCGACGGTCTGTGTGAGAAAATACGGCGATGCGTTGTCGGGCGTCAATCCGATGCGAGCATATGCAGTATCGAGGGTTGCATCCGCGTGCAGTGCGATGAGGTCACAGGAAAGCGCGAATCCGAAGCCACCGCCAGCGGCAGTCCCGTACACAGCCGCGACCACTGGCGCATCGAGCAGACGGAGCGCACGGATGAATCGATTTGATGCTGTAGCAATATTGTTGATGACGGCTGGACGCATCTCGGCCGGCGCATCGCGCACCATCCCGAGGTCGGCACCGACCGAGAACTGTCCTTCCCCGTACAGCACCACCGCATCTACTTCCCCATTGATAGTTTCGACTGCTTCGGTCATCGCATCGACCATCGATGGCGTGAACGAATTGCTCGGTCTGTCGTCCGACTCCATGACGAGCCACGCCACACGTGCGCTTTCGCTCGGCCACTCTACCCGAACGTGCTCGTGATACCGCTCGGCTGTACTCATTGGCTCTGTCCGCCGTGGTTAGCCGGCGCAGTTGGCGATGAATCACGCGCGGCCAGTCCGTCGTGGGATTTGTACTGCTCCATCATTCCGAGATACTCGTCACAGATCCATGAAATCAGCTCCCGGTGGTCGTCGGTGAGTGGCTGGGTTTCCGCCGGGACGCCGTAGGCGATGTGCCCGTCGGGAATCTCTTGTCCCTCCCGAACCAGCGCCCCCGCGGCGACGATGCAGTTCGAGCCGACGACTGCATCCCCGAGCACCGCACTCGATATCCCAATCAGGGTTTCGTCGCCGACGATTGCTTCGTCCACGACGACGCCGTGGCCGATACTCACGCGCGAGCCGATGTCGGCTCCGTGGAGCATCGTGAACTCTTGAACGTTCGTCTCGTCGCCGACGGTCGTCGGTTCGAAGTCACCACGGAGACAGCAGAACGGCCACACGCTCGTCCGCTCGCCGAGGGTCACGTCGCCGACCAGATAGGCCATCTCCGAGATGAACGCCGAGTCGGGAACCAGAGGGGTGTGCTCCCGGAACGTTCTAATCATGTGTCCACGGCATCCACCGGCATGAACATAGCTCTTCCGGCGGTGACGAAGGACAACAGGAACACGCGGTCCGGAGTAACACTTTATACAGTCACCCGTGTCGGAACCGACTGCATGCCACGTTCGAAGACCACGACGATGGCCGACGCAATCGGGCGCATCGAGTCCGGAGATTCGATTGCTGCGGGACTCGCGCTCGAACATGCGATTCCGTTCGCGGCCGGTCACGAACTCATCCGACAGGGAACCGACGACCTCACGCTCATCGGCCCCATCAGTGATCTCCTGTTCGACCAACTCGTCGGAGCCGGTCTCGCAGAGCGCGTCCGGGCGGCGTGGGTTGGCAACGTCAGCGCCGGAACGGGCTATCGGTTCCGCGAAGCCGTCGAAAACGACGAAATCGCAACGGAGAATCACTCGAATTTCTCCATCGCGCTCGCGTTACAAGCGGCAAAGATGGGCGTTCCGTATCTCCCGACGCGCTCGCTCCACGGCAGCGATATACTCGTCGAAAGTGACCTGTTCCGCGAGGCTGAGGACCCGTTTTCGGGCGACCAACTCGTGTTGGTGCCGGCCATCGAACCGGACTGGACCATCATCCACGTCCAGCGCGCGGACCCGTACGGCGACGCACACTTCTGGGGCAGTTCAGGTGTGATGGAGCCTGCCGTTGGAGCCGCCGAGAACGTCCTCGTCGTCGCCGAAGAGGTCGTCGAGCCAGAACTAATCAAAAGCGACCCCAGCAGAGTGTTCGCAACCCGCGAGCAGGTCGCCGCCGTCGTGGAGTGCCCCTACGGCGCACATCCCTCGCCGCTGGCCGGCCGTTACGACCGGGACAACGACTACTACCTCGACTATCACGAGTGGACGAAAACGCTGGACGACTACGACGACTGGGCCGAGCAGTGGGTTCACGGCGTCGCCGACCGTTCGGACTATCTCGAACTGCTCGATGGGATTCCGGAGATTACCGAGCCCACGGTCGCCGCGGAGGTGACCTATGGCCAGTGAGAACACCGAGCGGGAGTACACCGACCGCGAACTCATGGTGAGCGCCGCGGCCGCCGAAATCGAGGACGGCGACACGGCGTTCGTCGGGATGCGCCTGCCGCTCATCGCGTTCCAACTCGCGGTGAGCACGCACGCGCCGAACGCGATGGCGGTCTATGAGAGCGGCGTCGTCCGTGACGACCCCGCCGACGGCTTCCTCCACACGATGTGTGACCTGCCGAACCTCAACCGCGCCGTCTCGACGACTGGAATGATAGATATCATGAGCCGTCTCCAGCGCGGCGACGTTGACGTGGGATTCCTCGGCGGGGCCGAAATCGATAGGTATGGGAACCTCAACACGACGCGGATGAGCGCTGGCGACCGCGAGATTCGACTGCCGGGAAGCGGCGGTGCGTGCGATATCGCCTGTATGTCCGGACGGACGGTCATCTTGATGGCCCACGAACCCCGGCGGTTCGTCGAGTCGGTTCACTACAACACGAGTCCGGGACACGGCTCCGGTGGAGACTGGCGACAGGAGAACGAACTCCCCGGCGGCGGTCCGTCCGCGCTCGTCACCTCGAAGGCAACGTTCGGCTTCGACGGGGACGGCGAACTCTACCTTCGGACTGTGCATCCCGGCGTCGCGGTCGATGACATCCACGATGACTTCCCGTGGGATCTCCAGACCGCCGTCGATGTCGGCGGGGATGAGGTCGAACGAACGTCAGAGCCCTCGGGCAAGGAACTCGACCTCGTCCGAACGTTCGACCCCGAGGGCTTCTGGACGCACTGAGCCGGGATCGCGCGTTCGCCACCGAAAAACATATATCTATGAACTATGAGTACCCTGTGTATGCAAGAACATCTCCCACAGGAACGCCTACCCGGGGACGGTGAAACCCCGGAGTTCGTTCATTCGGTGCCGGAAGTCCACTATCTCCCGCAAGTGAACGTCGCCACGGAACTCGTGGACCGCCACGTCGCAGCGGGCCGCGGCGACAACGCCGCCATCCACTTTGGGGACGAGACGATACCCTACGCCGAACTCCAAGAACGGGTCAACCGTCTCGGCAACGCCTTGCTCGACCTCGGGGTCGGGCCGGGCGACCGCGTGCTCGTGCGCTTTTCGAATCGGCCCGAGGCAGTCGTTTCCTGTCTCGCGGTTCAGAAGATCGGTGCCGTCGCGCTACCATCGATGAAACTGCTCCGGGCGAAGGAACTCACCTACATCCTCAATGATGCGGAGGCGACCGTTGCCATCGTCTATGACGACCTCCTCGACGAGATCGAAAACGCGCTTCCCGACCTCGAAACGGTCGAAGAGGTGGTCGTCGTCGAGCGCACGGGCGTCGAACACGACCATCACAGCTACGACGAACTCGTGGAGGAAGCGAGTGACGAACTCGATGCGTACGAGACCGAGCGCGACGACCTCGCGTTGATGCTCTACACCTCCGGGACGACCGGTCAGCCGAAGGGAACGTTCCACACCCACCGGCAGCTGCTTGCGACGGCGGACACGTATGCTCGTTACTGCCTCGAACCCACGGAGAAGGACGTCTTCGGCGGGAATCCGCCGCTACCGTTCGCGTACGGGTACGGCGCGCTCGTCACGTTCCCGCTGCGCTTCGGTGCGAGCGTGAGCCTCGTCGAGGACGCGACACCGGAGACGTTGCTGGAGGCCATCGACAAGCATGGCATCACCGTCTTCTCGTCGATTCCAACGGCGTACAACCAGATCCTCTCGAAGCATCCGGACGGACCCGAGAAGTACGACGTCTCCTCGCTTCGTGTCGGGGCGAGCGCGGGCGAGCCGCTCACGCCGACGACCTACGAGCGCTTCGAGGAGGAGTACGACATGAAGATTCTGGACGGTATCGGCACGACGGAGATGCTCCACATCTTCGTCAGCCATCGTCACGACGAGGAGGTCGCACCGGATGCGACGGGATTTGCCGTGCCGGGCTACGAGTGTAAAGTCATCGACCCCGATACCGGCGAGGAACTTCCTCGGGGGGAGGCCGGCCTGCTCGCGGTCCGCGGGCCGACCGGCATGACCTACTGGAACCGCCCCGACAAACAGGACGAGGTCGTGGCCGACGGCTGGAGCCTGCCCGGAGACATCTTCGTCCACCGCGAGGACGGGAGATTCGAGTACAAGTCCCGCCGTGACGACCTCATCATTTCGAGCGGGTACAACATCCCCGGGCCGGAGGTCGAGGCAGTACTCGAAGAACACGAGTCCGTGGGGGAGGTCGCCGTCGTCGGGTCGCCGGACGAGGACCGAGGAACAATCGTCAAGGCGTTCGTCGTCCCGAGCGAGGGCGCTGACACGGGCGCAGAGCTGGTTGACGAGCTACAGGACCACGTGAAGAACACGCTTGCGCCGTACAAGTACCCGCGCGAAATCGAGTTCGTCGATGAGTTGCCGCGGACCGAAACCGGCAAGATTCAGCGCATCAAGCTCCGCGAGCGCGAACAGGAAGCGGCCGAGCAGGCCGAGCAATCCGCGGGCGACTGAGCGGACGAATACGAATCCGGTAACTGCTGGACGTACGAACTGTCTCTTCGCTGTATCCGGCAGGACTAGCTTTTCGACTTCAACTGCGGTTCTCAAGCTGAGTCAGCAAGGAGGCTATACAACGAATCGGGGGCTTCACAACAGCACCATCGACCGACGGGCGATAGTCACCCGTTCTTCGTTCACCAATAGGTTTAATAGTGCCCGATATGTGGGGTGGTGTGGGTACACAAGCCATGTCACGAGACGATTCAGTCAACCCTGGTATCTTCCCCTTACTACTGTTCGGGTACTCACTCGCCGTGTTGGGGGTCGAGCTTCTCGTTACGCCCGCCGCAGCAGGCGCGCTGGCGTTCGCCATTTTCGTCGCAGCGGTCGGTGAGACCGTTGGAGGACTCTGGGAACTCGCACGAGGAGAGACATACATCGGAACCATCGTTACCACGTTCGGCATCTGGTTACTCGGGCTGTTCTTGCTCGAAACCCTGGGTAGCGTGTTGGGATTGGTTACACCGCCGACGCTGGCAACGTACTTCTTGGTTCTTCTCATTCCCATCGCCCTGCTCGCCATTCCAGCCTTCAAAAACGGAATGGGATGGCCAATCCGAGGTGCGTTCGTCGCGCTGTTCTTGCTCGTCGTCTTTGCGGGTTTGAACTTCGTGCTCGCAAACGGTATCTTCGGTCTGGTTGCCGGCGTGTTCGCGTGGGTGTCGGCGCTGTTCGTCTGGCTACTCGCGGTCGAGGACATTCTGGAAATCGGGACCCCACCCGAACCGAGCGACACTCAGATGGAAGTGTCCGAGACTTCGTAGTACTGTTTTCCGGCTCGACGAACGGTTTCTTGCCTAGCACAACAATGCGTTTCGAGGCGTACTGTGGCTGGCTACGATGTTGGTGTCACGATTGCTTTTTACCTCGTGGTCTCAAACGAGGGTGTGTATGTCAACCGAACCAGCGGTGACCGACGAGAGCCGCGACGAGATCAGAGAGCGCCACCGCGAGGCGCGCGAGGAACTGCTTGCCGACGAACCGGACAAACTCTACATCGGCGGCGAGTGGGTCGAAAGTGCCTCGGGCGAGACCTTCGAGACGCGCGACCCCACGACGGGTGAGGTGCTCGCCGAAGCACAGGCAGGAAACAG